>JAOMTZ010000009.1 GCA_028356125.1 Candidatus Poseidoniaceae archaeon | reverse complement strand
TCGATGTAATTACAAATACCATTCCATTGATTGAATACAGAGTGAATGTTGCTGGATGAGGGGTTCCAACTACATCCGGATGCTCTTCAATCAATGTATTCTCGTCGTTTGGCCGATACGGGTCAGACGGCCATGACTCAAAACTAGGAGGGGGCAGAACCCAATCGGAATCATCCAATTGACGTACTGGCCCTTGAGCTGCTCTTACATTACCCGGTGTACCGTGTACAAAGGGATGATTACCCCATCTTTTACGAAGTGTTTTGATATCGTAAGATAATGAGGTAGGAGTATGGTACATCAATATCAGTGACGAAAAGATGACTATTGCCAATACTCCTCTTTGGGCGTCTTCCCTTTCAGTTCTTTCACCAATTGGAAGCCCTTCAGCACCAACTGATAGTAAGGACAACTCATCTCCTTCTTTGAGAATAAACAAATCCACCACATCTCCATCACTGATGTACCAGTCTTCATAACCAGGGCAATTTCGAGAATTAGTGTTGACCTCAGTACCTAGATCCTCATACCAACCCAAGCTGAATGATTCTCCACCCGAAGTTGGTGACACAGTGATAACTGCATCTTCGAAGACATCAACGTGGTCTGTACAATTCTCACCATCAGAGTCTAGGGTCCAATAACCATGGACTAGAGCCCCATCTTCAATAATTACTTCAATGGTGATGAAATTTCCTGAGTCGCCATCCCATCCGGCACCAAGATCGACTTCATCGTCTGCAGATACATCATCAGGATGGCCAACTGCAATCGCTTCTGAAACAGGTGGAACATCAGGTATTTGGAGACTGTACAAGAGAAGAAGAACAGAGGATAGTAGCATGATTGCTCCTATTGCCCAGGATATCTTGCCCTTCTTAGTATGAGGTAAGGTAAACTGAAAGGCACCGTGTTGGAGAGAGGAATGGTCTATCGAATTCTTCCCCACCATGAACATGGAAAACCTATCACATTATTCACTAAATCGCCGGCGTGTTGGTTTTGACAGAGATTTGAGGAATCGGTAAAGTTAGCGGCCTGATAATGAACATCTAATTGCAAAATATGAACAAATACAGGATAATGTTCAATATACGCCTGTGGCGCCTTTTGTTCATGGCAAGTGCGATGGCGTTACTGGAGCAGATGCGAAATGCTAGTGGAACTCCCGAAACCGTTGGTCTTCCTGACAATGTTATTCTAGATTTCATGAATAGGGATAACACATTGATTCAAGCCATCGAAGAGGCTTATGCTAAACATAGTCAATTCCCTTCTGAGAAACTAATGATGGCTGAAGATGATTTAGTAAAAGACTTACAACAAGATTACGTTAATTTCTACGCTCCAGCCACTGTTAACCCATACGTTGCTATCGCAGGCCGAGGTCCATGGATTGTGACCTCTCATGGTGCGGTATTACACGACAACGGAGGATATGGGATGCTAGGTGGCGGACATGGCCCAACTGAAATTATTGAAGCGATGAGTGAGAACCATGTAATGGCTAACGTAATGACACCATCTTTCAGTCAAGCACGGATGGCTGTTGCATTAAGAAAGGAACTTGGCCATACCAGAGGTAGTTGCCCTTTTTCCAAGTTCATTTGTATGAACTCTGGGTCTGAATCAATGACTGTAGCAATGAGAATTTGCGATATCAATTCAAAGATTATGACGGGCCCAGGAGGACGCCATGAAGGCAAGCCAGTGAAACTATTAGCGATTGAAAGAGCATTTCATGGCCGCACAGATAGACCCGCTCAAATTTCTCATTCTTGCAAAGGAGCATACGATAAGAACTTGAAAACATTCGCCGAAAGAGATAATCTAATCTTAGTACCTTCAAACAACGTTACTGCATTACAGGATGCTTTTGCAGATGCTGAAAAGAATGGATACTTCATTGAATCAATGTCTATTGAACCAGTTCAAGGAGAAGGAAATCCGGGCCAATGCATAGACAGGGATTTCTATGACGAAGCAAGAAGGCTAACCAATGAAAATGGTTCGATGCTAATCGTCGATTCAATTCAAGCAGGAATTAGAGGCCAAGGAACACTTTCGGTAGTAGACTACGAAGGCTTCCAAGATGCTGAAGCACCAGACCTTGAAACATGGTCAAAGGCGCTAAACGCTGGCCAATACCCATTATCGGTGTTAGGATTGAATGAAAGAGCAGCGGAGTTGTATGTGGTTGGAATATACGGCAATACAATGACTACAAATCCTAGAGCACTAGAAACTGCAGTTGCTGTACTAGAAAGAATTACTCCGGAACTAAGACAGAACATCAGAGATCGAGGGGTAGAGTTCGTTGAGAAGTTGAATGCGCTCGCTGAAGAGTTACCTGGAACAATAACCAAAGTTCAGGGAACTGGTCTTCTAATATCTGCAGAACTGGAGCCTAGTATTCTGACTGTAGTTGGATTTGATGAAGTTGAAGTCTGGTGTAGAAAACATGGGCTTGGAGTTATTCACGGTGGAATAAATGCGCTAAGATACACTCCGCACTTTGCAATAACCAGTGCTGAAGTCGATTTAGTAATCGACATTACTCGCCAATCAATCAAACATTTCACTCAATAATTACTGTCCAGTAATCAAGTGGTGAAGAGTCCTAACATGGATTCCTGTTGCTCCTGTCTTGACCATCTTGTTGGTCTTAGCTCCCCATGCAGTTCCTGCAATATCTAGGTGAGCCCAAGGAATCTGCTCGTCAGTATCCCCCATGTTTGGAACGAACTGCTTCAGGAATGCTGCTGCAGTATTTGAACCACCCCAGCGACCTGCGCCAAGGTTGCGTACATCAGCAATCTTTGAATCGGTCATTTCTTTCTCGAATGCTTTGAACAGAGGCATAGGCCAAGCAATTTCTCCACAATGCTCTCCTGCTGCTTTGATATTGTTTAGAAGTTCATCATTGTTAGACCAAAGTCCACTTGCTTCGTGCCCAAGGGCTACGACACAAGCGCCAGTTAGAGTTGCCAAATCTATCATGTAAGATGGGTTTAGTTCAGTTCCTGCGAACCAAAGGCCGTCTGCCAAGACTAAGCGTCCTTCTGCATCTGTGTTTAGAACTTCAACAGTTTTACCAGAGTAGGTTGTAATTACATCCCCCGGGCGTTGAGCGTTAGAAGATGGCATGTTTTCTGCCATGCATGTTATACCGATGACACGATCCTTATGTCCACTAGCAACTAATGCTTGCATGACTCCAAATGTTGTTGCAGAGCCATGCATATCGTACTTCATTTCGTCCATAGAAGGAGACGGTTTGATTGAGATACCACCTGTATCGAAAGTAATTCCCTTGCCGACAATACAAGGGCTTGGTCCAGACTTGTCCGGGTTGATTTCGAAGATGACAATACATGGCTTTCGGTATGACCCCATACCTACGCCCACTAATCCGCCCATTCCAAGAGAACGTGCTTCGTCGTAATTGATGATCTTTACATCGACATTGTCGTGTTTTCTACCAAACTCTCTAGCTTGCTCTGCGAATGCCATTGGGTACATGTCATTAGGAGGAGCGTTTCCTAAGTCTCTCGCCAGATAGACACCGGTTGCAACTGCAGATGAAAGTTCAGATGACTTGGCTAATGCTTCGGTTTTTTCATCTTCGCATGTGACATTAACAGTAATCTCGGTATCATCTGAATCTTCGTCTTTCGACTTGTAATGATCATATGAATAATCTCTGAGAATCATTCCTTCAACAAAAGCGCCCATGTGAGCATCTTCCATTCCATGGAACTTCACAGTCAATGTTTTACCATGAATTTTAGCAAGGCTTGCGGTAACCTTAGCTCCGGATTCCCTCATTGATTGAAGGGTTGCTTCTTCTTCCTTACCTAGTCCGACAAGTAGTGCCTTTCCGCCTTCTGTACCTGCAAGAGTCATTGCAGAACCAGATTTCGCTTTGAAATCTCCATCTTGTAGGATTGTTTCTATCTGAGTCTTCAGCCCTCGGTGGACTCCAGACTCGCTTCCTGTAGCCATATTTTTGCTATCTTGCCACAGTGGAAGTACTAGAGTTCCGTTGATGTTTTCATTGGTGTTTACGTTTATCTTCATTGGCTCACCTATTCGTGGGAATGGTGCTTTGTTCTTGAAGATGTGCACGGTACGGCTCAATCTATCAGTTCAGCATCCAATGGAATTTCTTCATCCATAGTAAACGGTTTTTCTTCTCGTGACCACCAGAATGAGAAGCAAATAACAACTAGCGGTATAGCGCCGATTTGTAATGCCCAAACCATGGTAGCCAAGGATTGAGCAAGGAATCCAACCTCGTAGTCGCCAACATCCACACTTTCGTTAACCCATGTTGATGAATTTATCACTCTCTTCTGGTACGATAATCTCCATTCTCCGCCTTTGTAGTCAAAACCAGAGCTTGTAACAGTGGTTGAACCGCTAGCATTGGCTGTGAAATTACTTGACTGCCATAGAATATCATCACCATTTACATATTGTAAAGTTGCATTTCTAGTACTGGCGTGACCTAGATTGCTAACCGTGAATGTAACTTCATCATCATCGAGAGTAAAAGCATCTAGAACTAAGCGAGCCCTCCAATACCAAACATTGTCAATTAGATATCTCATAACATCCATTTCTTCTTCTAATCGTTCATCTAGTGATTCAAACGAACCAGGGACAAATTGTTCATCATCAGTCTCGAATGTGAAAGTTGGGAAGCCCATCACTCCATATCCATAGTCTCGACTAGTACCACAATTTGGGTACAATCCTTGATTCGCATTTTGAATCGGAATTTCTGATATATTTGCTTGAACTTCATCTCTGATTCCATGAAATAATTCCCAGTCAGCGGGTTGTTCTGGCCATTTGCCCCAGGGATAGAGCATTATCCAAACTCCAGTATGCATAGTAACGTAAAGGTCTGCGTCTGGAACTACGGTATTCATGTAATTCGAATTTGAACTAGTTTCCGATTCACTGAATGCACTACTTCCAGGCTGAGTAGTAGGGCAAGTATTCCAATAGTGGTCATAGTTTCTATTCAAATCAACCTGATTGATATTCCATCTAGTGTCGATGTCATTTCCATCTGGGTTTAGCATAATTAGAACATGGATTTCAGAGTTCTGCAACACTCGAACTGCCTCTTCATTACCGTCATTCCAGCCGTTGATGTACCATTTAGCAGAAAGCCATGCCAATGATGTACCCAGATATTCGTTACCATGGTGTCCTCCATCGATGTAGACGATTTCTTTGGCTTCACCATTTTCTTTAGTTTCCATTGACCAATCAGATATTCTTACTACCCAAAGGGTCTTTCCTAATTCAGAATCGCCAATATCCGCCAGATCTACAATCTCAGGATAATCGTCTGCCCACTCATTCACTTCAAGCGTGAGGGCAGCCCATGACATGTGTACGTGGTTGTCTATTGGTTCACCTGGCCATGCTTGTTCTGCACTGGCCAGAGCCGGCAGAACAACAAGTACCGCAAGGAACACTGCCAGTCCGCGCATAAACCCTCCAAGAGTCGTTGAGTCATCAACCTGACTATGATTTTCTTCATTGCCGGGATAGATATTATATCACATCTGTATTAGTTCGGGTCATGGTGGAAATCGAATGCCCACACTGCGATGAAGAGGTGGAGATGGATGATGATTCGTTCGGCATATTCGAATGCCCTCATTGTGAGATGGAATATGAATGGGGTGAAGAATCCGACGATACCATGGATGGCAATTACTCACATTCATTTAATGTTGAGGATATAGTAGCGGCGGCATACTCGCTATTGCTCCTAATTATCATAATTGTAGGACTCGGATCTACCTCATGGTATTCAATAACTGAAACATATTCAGAATTTGACCTCGAGGTTGACTCTAGATTTGGCCTTTCTGAAGTCGAGACGACTGTCGAGGGGAACGCTATTGGTTATGCTGAAGATGGAGATTATGAATCGTTGGAAGAAATGAACAATAAAAATGCTGATTCAGGAAAGGAAATGTGCGAAATGGCCGATTCAGACCAATGTGATCTGATGAAGGAAAAAGCAGATTGGTATGGATCATGGGATAGCTCAGGTTTTACAATGAAGATTTTCTTAATCCTGGCTCTGCTTTCATCGATAGCCTTGTTATGCATCAAAGGGGCCGTTATTCTAGAGGCGTTTGAGAAAGTATATTTGTCGGAGGAATTGTTGAGAAGACTATCGCCATTAGACCTTGTTTGTTCGATTGCCACTGCTGTAATGTTGGTTTTAGGGTGCCTGATATTTGCAATCATCTGCCCCGGATTAACTGATAATCCAATGATTCCAAGCAGTGAGATTTCTAGTGGTTTAGGGTCAATGTGGTGGACAATGTTTGTATTCACACTAGGGTCACTCGTCATTCCAATCAAAAAAATAACTTCGATGTATTAACTTGAACTGTATACAAGATAACTTTCAATTAATTAATACATTTAACAAGTGGAGAATTAGACCTTACTCGAATTTTTATTTTCCCTGAATGCCGGGACAGATTTTATATCCCATATCGATTAATCCGAAACATGGTAGTCATTGAATGTCCGCATTGTAATGAGGACTTGGAGATGGATGACGGAGCTCACGGGCTCTTCGAATGCCCATATTGTCAAAATGAATACCAATGGGGGGAAGCTCCTAGGATGAAAAGGAAGAAGAGGAAACTAAATACTGATTCCAAAGTTAGTACTAATTCTAAAATTACCAATACTAAAGAAAATAAATCCAGGACCAAAGCATTAGATTCAAAAACCAAACTTTTTGAACGAAAAAGCCAGACTACAAGAGATAAACAAATGGATACTCTGAGATATGGAGGGATTCAAGTCTCTTCTTTATTCGCTACATTCGCTATGCTAATGTTGATATTTACTGGATTGAATTCTGATAAATGGTACACTGCAGATTCATGGGAAGAATACGATGCAGAATATATTCGAGAATGCGAACTTTCAGAAGGCACAGGTTCGGGACAAGAATGGAGTTTTGGAACTTCTGCAGTGCTTACAAAGTCTGTAACTGACACAAAAAATGATGGCTGTTGGGGGAATACCGATGGTGAAGAGTATGAAAGGGTAAGATATTCTGGTCAGAATTATGGCAATATGGTAATTGAAGCTAATCAACAAATAGAATCTAAAGAAGAGTATTGTGAAGAATGGGACGGATGGGGAGATGCAGAAGATGAGAAGGAATTTCAAGATCAATGTGAGGAGGATTTAGAGCTACTAGGAGAGGTCCATGATTGGTACAATAGTTGGGATAATGGAGGTACTTTAATCGAAATCGTCATGCTAATTTCACTCCTATTCTTTTTGCTTATATTTTCGATTAAGACGCTTCTACTGTTACAACACATTGGTATTATTGAAAGCGAAAATAATCTGTTAACTAAGATTACTATGTATGAAAATATGTTAAGTGCGATTATGGCGACGTTAGTAGTCTTTGGACTAATTCTTTACTGGCTAATTATTCCTGATTTCAATCATTTATTCAGGTTAGATGATAATTGGGAGGAGCCAGAAGATTATTCATATGGTCTTGGAATGATTTGGTGGCTTACCATGATATATTCATTCGTCTATATCGCCATCTCAGTTGCAGGAATGGGAAAACACAGACAAGTTGCTTAGTTTAGAATGTATGAAAACAATATAGGTGCAACGATTGTTGCGTCTGATTCGATCATATGCATCGGTGTACTCGGGGATAATTTGCCCCAAGTTATCTTCTCACTTGGAGGAGCCCCAGAGTATCCTCCATAGGATGCTGTTGATTCTGAGATTTGAGCAAACCAACCCCAGAGTGGAGCTTTCTCTTGCATGTCTTGCCTAAGCATTGGTACAACGCATATTGGGAAATCTCCTGCTATTCCTCCCCCTATCTGTAAGAAGCCAATTGGATGTTCAGCATTCATGTACCAATCCGCTAAGTGCATCATGTAGTCGATTCCGCCTTTGACTGCGCTCTGTTTAACATCACCTTTGATACAATGTGCCGCAAAAATGTTGCCAAGGGTGGAATCTTCCCAACCAGGGACATAAACCGGTATACCGGCATCTCTTGCAGCGATTAACCAAGAGTCGGTGCGGGGAATATCGGCATCTAAGTCATCTAGAATAGACATCAAATGTTCATGCGGGAATGCAGGGCCACTTTGCCACTGTTTCAGAATTTTATCCTCGATATGGCGGATTGCTTCTTCTTCGGGAATACAAGTATCTGTGACACGATTGTATCCCTCTGAGTGTAAGTTGGCTTCGTCATCTTCGCTAAGGTTCCTCCACCCGGGGATTCTTCTGTAGTGCGAATGCGCTACAAGATTGAACACATCTTCCTCAAGGTTAGCGCCAGTACAAGTGATTGCATGGATCTTCCCTGCTCTTATCATTGGAGCGAGTGAACATCCGATTTCAGCCGTACTCATTGCACCTGCAAGAGTTACCATCAGTCTGCCCCCATTTGTCAAAAAGTTGTCAAGGGATTGAGCACAATCACGTAATGCACCGGCATTGAAGTGATTGAAATGGCGATCTACGAATCCACGGACTCCCCCATTGGCCGGCTCTGTTAGGAACCGTTCTACGCGTTTTCTTTTGTTGATTTTAATTTCAGGATAAGATTGCTTCAACTCTTTTTCTATTACCTCGATAATCCTTGCAGGGTCGGTTCCACCACAGGTAAAAGCATCTATTGCAAGCCATCCTCTTTCTGAGTAGCAGTGCGCACTAACGTGACTTTCATCAAGTAATACTACTGAAGCAAAACCAAGAGGTGAGACGCTACCGTCGAAATCTTCGTTGTGTGAATGTACCCTGCGTGCACCTGAAGAATCGACTGCCTTCTCCATCAAAGACAGCATCCATGATCCCTCAACGCCTACAGCGCCTGTACAATCTAGCATGATGTGTGCGCCGTGTGCCATTGTATCATCTCCTGCTAGCAATTCTTGCTGCGGCAATCTTGGTTGCAATCATGGCAGCAGTAAATTGAGTAAGTGGCGTTCCCTCTTCGGGTACAATCTCATTAACATCAGCACTAATGATATCGCAGTTAGCAAATGCTGTTTCAATAGTTTGAACAACATGCCAGAAAGAAAGCCCGCCAGGCACTGGAGTTCCAGTTGCCGGAACAAGAGAACCATCCAATCCATCTATATCGATTGTCAAATGAACCGGACCATCGATTTTAGCAATCGCTTCCAACCATTCAGTCCAAGCCTTGGCACCAGTACATGGACTCATCACATCACGAGCAAACCAGGTATTGACACGATCGTCATTCTCAATGTAGTCTGCTTCTTGGCGGCAATAGGCACGAATTCCAACTTGGTGTACGCTTATGGCACCTTCATCGAGTGAACGAGCAATAGCACAGGCATGTGAATATGGCTCACCATCTAATTCGTCCCTTAAGTCCGCATGAGCATCTATCTGTATCAAAGATACTTTCTCAGGACAACCTCGAAGTATTCCTGGAAGTATACCATGTTCTCCGCCTAAGAATATAGGAAAACCACCGTTTGAGTATTGCTTGGATGCGTATTCACCAATTCCATTCAGTTGCTCTTGCAGAGTATCTCCTTCGCCATCCCATGGTTCAACAGTTCGAATTACTGCACCTGCAGGTAACTCTTCTCCGAGTAATTCATCGAATAATTCAACTTGCCCGGAGGCCTCTATACAAGCGGCTGGCCCTCTTGCAGTCCCTTGTCCGTAAGAAGTGGTAAGTTCATAAGGAACTGGCGAAATTAGGATGTCTGCATTACCTCCTAAATCGGGCAGGCCGAGGAAACTACCCTCGGCGAATTGCTCATCCATGTTCCTTGCGGGACATATTTCCCCTTTGAAGTACTCGATTGGACGAAAATCGTCGCTGGGTTAATTAGGGACTTCGACCTATACATATTACTACGCAGCGGAGTAAAGTTGGCCGACATTTACTCCGGAGCGGCGGTGATATCATGGGAATGACAATGGCAGAACTAACTGAAGCTATACGACAGCATATCGATATGGAGATGGATCCGGAAGTAGCTTGTGGCATGGCAGAACACGCTCTCGGGTTCTTCGGATTCTACGATCGTATCATTGATAACGCCTTAGAACCAACTGACCGCAACCTGTTTTACATGTTCCAAGATTATGATCTTCTAACAACTGAATCTGAAGAAACCACCCTCTGGGATGGTAGAGAATGGAGGATTCACTACTGGCGCTTTAAGCCTGAACTTCGCGAGCGTGTAGAGGCTTACATGAACCGTGAAGTTGAGGTCGTTGAAGTTGATCCATTCGGTGACGTCTATGGCGATGCAGGAAGTATTTGGATGCGAGAAGGTGACAAACCAGTCAATCCAAATGCATTCACTTCAGACCATTGGGGCTAATCAATAACCCATAAGTCTTGAAGAGTAGCATGTGTACGACAGTGCATGAAGGCAAGGGCTATACTGCTGATTCTGCTTTTTTTGACCTCTTTGGTTCCTTTAGCAAATGCTGATGAAACCACCCCAGTAACCGTAAATGTAGACTGGACTGGTGATCACGCTTACGTATTAACTGGCGAGGTTAACATCTCCGAAGTTAGTGTGACACATGTTCATGACGGAGTACCGTTAGATGTTGGATTGACTTACGATACGACTGGAGAAGATCTACGTATTGTTTTGAACACTACATTATCTCACGGAGACACAATTACTGTTGACGCTGGCTCCGTCACACGCACTGTCACCGTAGGCCTGTGGGGACAACCATTAGCTGACCACGAAGTAACCCGCGATTCGCATTGGGAAATGAATCAGCAATGGGAAAATGAAAATGGAACTCAGAAATACATCTTCATATTTGATGGCCAAGGATGGCAACAGCGTGTGGGGAGTACATTAGATTCTTGGGAAATGGGCAACGGAAGCCTGCAGGTCGTTTCAAACACAGCAGACAACGGATTATCGTTGATGCTGGATTTGGACTCTGTTTGGAAAAATGAAACTACTGTTGATGGAATTATGACTTCACAGTTATTCGATGCCAGAGGTAGCGGAATAATCGAAGTGACCAACAATGGGGAGGAAGATGCAGTCGGCATTGAAGGCACAGTTAGTGATGCTTGGATTAATCGATCAATGGTAAATGGAATAATCGACGAAAGATTCAGGCTTGAAGCTAATGGGACAATATCTGTAATTTCAGACCAAGATGATGAAATGATGAACTTGGATGGCGATTTGGCTGTTCTGTTAATCGAAACTTGGGATTCAAATGGAACCAGGCGTTTGTCGCATACACAATTTGAAGCAACTGCTGACTTAATTGTTGAAGATAATGATACTAGGATGGATATTTCATTGGACTCCTTCGAATCCCTAGAAAGGTGGGAAGATGGAGTCAGAGTCGGACATTTCAACAAAATGATTGGCCATGGAACATTTGGTTTCTCAGGGAATGACGAAAATGCTAGTGTTCAAATTAACGGAACAATACATGACTTCCATCAAGAGCAAGAAAATGGCATGGTAACCGTTGACGACCTTCATGTCGATGGCATCATCACAGGGGATGCTCAAGGAAACTTCGGTGTTGTAAGAACCATTGAGGACACTACAACTCAAGCGAATGATACCGGTTCCTTATTCGATGTAATAATTGTACATCAAGAAGACTGGTTCAACATTACCGGGATTGCTGCACTACCAAATTCCGACTTAGGGGCTGGAGCAAATCACAATGAATCCTGGTCCTATGATGCTAAGCAATCAGACTGGGATAATCGTACGATTAGAACGGTTTGGAGTCAAACAGGACCAGACCCTAGCAGCGGCGATGAAATTCACGCGAACTCTCCAATCCAAAACTCTCCAGAAGCTCCAGAAGTCGAAGAAGGAATAGGGGATGTCAACATTAACAGAGAATCCGGATTCTCCCCTGTCGATACAATGACTGGCGATGTGTTCCTTCTAGACCTACAAGAAGGAATATCGCTAACTGTAACCGCCGGTGATTCTCAGACTGTACAGATGGATGGACATTTAGTGGATACCGTCGCTTGGTCAGGAACTTATTCGAATGGAGTTGAAGGAACTGCAAATGGTAATCTGATTAATGATGGACCGTTGTCTGGCTTGAATGTTCAAATTAATCGTAGTTTACAGGTAGAATTTGGCGAAGATAGTGAATTAGTCAACCTTACTGAAAACCAATCTGTAAGCAGAGTTCTATCTCCCTCAATCATCTCTATTCATGATAACCACGAACCAAGTATTGACTTGATCACACTAGCTCAAGGGGTTGTAACCAATGAAGGAGGAGCGCCCGGTTACATCGAAGTGACTGTTTCAGATGTAGATTTCAATATCGTATCGGTTACTGCAGAAGCTGAATCCGTAGGAATGATAGGCGATGTAACTCTGAACGATAAAGGTCTGAATGGAGACCGAATTATTGGTGATGACATCTGGACTGCAGAAATCACGGTTCCCGGTTTAGAATTGGGCGAATTACCGATAAATGTTACAGTGACTGATGCTTTTGATGCGACAGATAATGATTCTGCCAACATTACAGTACTAAATCAACCTCCAAGGCTAATTTCTATTGAATTAGCCCCTTCAATCATTTCAAGAGGTGACATGCTAATTGTAAATGCTGAGGTTTACGATGGTCATGGAGTATCTGAAGTATCGATAGACATGCGTACACATGGAGGGGAATTATCTCCACTTAATCGAGTTGGAGATATCTGGATCGGAGAGATCTTAGTTCCCTCTGGGATGAGTCCAGGGGAACATTTGCTGAAGATTCGAATGGTCGATGAATTTAATTCATCAATAATTGTTGAAAGGACAATTGTTTCAGGGCAATATCATATAGAATCTGGAAATGATGAAGATGTAACTGTCACCGTATTGAATGAACCTCCATTCTTCGACATAGGTGAAATCAGAGTCATTGAAGTTGGTGATGATGATGTCGAGTATACCCTTACCATATCAGTTTCTGACTATGACGGTTTGAATTGGGTCAGAGTAAAGTTAGGTAATTTAGCACCACCTGGTAAGTCCGAAACTTGGTACACAATGAGTTCTAATGGCGACGGCACATACTCGAAAGAATTCACGGTGAAGAGTCATATCGCTTTGGGAACACACGAACTTATTGTGAAAGCAATGGATAAGTATGGTTCACAGAGTCCTTCAGAATCTGTACCAATTGTATTACAAGAGCCTGGTAGTTCATCATTAGCTAATGAATCACCAAGTAATATCTTGACATACATAGCACTAGCAGGATTAGGCATTCTAGTTATTGCCGGTGCTGCGATTTACGTTATGCGTGGTTCCGAAAAAGAAGGCGGTCTGGGCGGCTTTGGAGACGCTTGATTTAGTCCGTATTACTCATCGATAACGGTTTATACCCCTGTCCAATCCGAGGGTTACACTTGCGAGAGTAGTGTAGTGGTTATCACCGAGCGTTGCCAACGCTTGAACCCGGGTTCGAGTCCCGGCTCTCGCACTCTAAGACACACAATTAATCGGTTTCAGACTTGGAAATTAGGACGTAGTAGCATTTTTACCGCTTTACGTCCATGGCTGAAAACACCAACCTCTGCGAACCCATTTCTCTCGTGGAACCTTAAGGAACCGGGGTTGGGCGGAGTGAGGTTTACCTCTGCCGCTATAGGTACTTCATTTTGAACAGATACTGAAATAACCTCAGCATACAATGATGAACCAACGTTTTTATTGCGATGATTCTGTGATACTGCGATTCTGTCCACATACAGAAAATCGTCATACCTCTGATTGAACCAAGCATAGTTTAGGCTTGCGTACTCTGTTCCAGGCGGAAGACAAATCACGAAACCCAGTAGTTTCTCACCATCGAATGCCCCAATTGATAATTCTGAATAATCTAAAAGCGATTTAATCTCATCTTCTGATACCTTTTCAGTTCCAGGTAAACCTTCTTCGTTAATCTTCCATAATGAAGGCGAGTCTTCCTTGGTTAGAACTCGGGTTTTCATTTCAATCCACATCCATTATTCCTGCAATCAGGGTCATCAAAGCTGTTCTGAAAGTAATGAGTGGTCGCCATCCATCACCTGTTAATTGCAACAGGATATCATGAAGAGGGTCTAAGTCTGGTCTCTGTGCATCGACATGAGTTATTGGTTTGGCTTCCATACCTGCAATCTCATGTCCGAATAACGTTTCTGCAGTAAACTTCCCAGTAATTCCTTGGTTTGTTCTTTGCCACAACATATCAAACTCGGCCTTTGAATCAATTGCAGACCACTCTCTTCTACCACACATGTGGATTCCGTCAAGCTTCAATTCGGCCTTAGCGATATGTGATATTGCATTTGCAGCATCGATCACACTTAGCCAAAATCTTGGCTTAGTTTCAGCAATCGAGCCCGCAAGCCAATTACGTATTTCCGGAACCAGCCATCTGTCGTCTCTTGTCGGCAAAATATCATGAATTATCAGATCTTTACCAATTACAATATCGGCATCACTACCGTCAAATGAAATTGAAAACCCCGAGCCTGATGTATTCAAAGAAACATCAGAATATTCCAATAGTGTAAGATTTCGTTCACGGTGACTTTCTTCCTCTGCGATGACATTAATGTCCATCGAGAGTAATTTGTCAACAACAGATTCCCCAAGAGAACATGTCGCACCCACGATTAGAACTGCCATTGTCTAAGGGGATTAGTCCCCGGATGTAGAGTTTGCCCTCTCTTATATTTTGCAATTGAATTTTTTAATTTGCAATTGATTTTTTAGAATAAGATTAGTGACTGTTCTGTGATTATGCGACACCAATTGAAAGTAAAGTATAAGCGACCTCAAGAAAAATGAAATACAACTGTTTCTGCAATTGAAGATAACTAGATTATGCGTCAAACTCAATTGGAAAAGCATTTTTTGACGGAGACAAGTATAATAGGCGTCACTGTCGAGAGTGTAATGGCCAAGAGTCACAAGGTCAAGGAGATGGGAAAATGCCGAACAATGATTATGACATCCAGGAATTACTCCAAAGGGATGTATACGTGAATGATACAAAGGTGGGGACGATCGTAGGAGAACGTCACCATCCGAACGAATCCAGAGTGCGCTCTATGCGCATCATGGTTGAGCCAGGGGTCGCTGACGAGTTCATGCGTAAGCCGGCTGAACTAGCACCACTACACAAGGAACTTATCCACAGTATCAGAAATGATGGCGCTGTCAAGTTATCGAAGTCCATGCGTGAACTTCAGCGCCGTTGGAGAAACACAGTACGTATTGACGAGAAGCTTTACGCGCCTGATGAAATGATGGACAGAGCAGTCCTAGATAACCAGGGCAATGAAATCGGAGTTATTACCGACCTCGTTAAGATCAAGAGGACATACAGAGCAGTTGTAGTAAAAACACGAATAGGTGTTCAAATCCAATACGGGGTTGACACCACAGTGAATATTCCAATCACGGCCCTCGCACGCACACGCGAGCGCTTAGATGAAGTAGTTCTTTCACGAACCTTTGACAAGTTGCTTGGCTTGCCTTCTTACCTGCAAGCCAACGACCCTGACGCTATCGAGGAATGAGCGTACCGTCGTCTTTATCATGGGATGGTCGGTCGCCGACCTGCCTTTGCGCGGGTAGCTTAGTCGGCTGGAGCACCCGGCTGATAACCGGGAGGTCGCAGGTTCGAGTCCTGCCTCGCGCACCATGTACTACAACGCCAGCGTAGCATTTAGTCAAAAGGACGAGTTCCAGTCGAGTAAAATACTCTTGAATGGGATAAGCCTCATTTAGCCCCCTCGCAGGCCCTTACACCATGGTAGTAGTATCCGGGAGTAATTCCCGTTCCTTGGCTATCGACCTAGCAGACGAGCTAGGATGGGAACATCATTCGTTGGAAGCAAGAAGATTCCCTGATTCTGAAGGTTACATCCGAATTCCAGAGGATTCAATAGAAGCGGTTAGAAAAGAGCCGGTAGTTCTAGTATCCAACACATTCCCAGACGCAGGTATTGTCGAGACATTATTGCTACTAGAGGCTTTGAGAGATGTCAGAGCCGGCCGTACTGATAACCTCAAAGGAATTGGCCCTCAAGAAATGACGCCTGTTGGCCCCGGAGTTATTGTCGCAATTCCATATTTCGGGTACTCTAGGCAAGATAAGAGGTTCAGGCCAGGAGAAGCAGTTAGCGCCAAGGCAATTGGCAGGCTACTATCTGCACATTGTGACGGGATTGTAGTATTCGATCTCCACGCCCCTGTAGCATTGGAAGGAATGCCCATCCCCGTAGCATTTACTTCGGCAATGCCGGAGATTGCCGAACACCTGCAGAAAACTGTAGGCCCGGATTTCATTCTGTCGCCAGACAAGGGCGCTATTGATCGTGCTAGTGCTGTTGCCGATGCCATCGGCTTACCCTTCTCATACCTAGAGAAAACTAGAATCGACGCCCATACAATCATTCACAAAGCCAAAGATTTGGATGTCGACGGGAAGATAGTGGCAATCGTCGACGACATGATTGCTACAGGCGGAACCATCTGTAAAGCAGCAGATGCTTTGAGAAGCCAGGGTGCAACCGAAGTTCATGCTGCATGCACTCACGGATTATTCACCGGCGGGGCCATCGCCAGGTTGGCCAATCATGTCGACGGCGTGCACGCCACCTCTAGCCTATCCAATAGTCGGGCTGTCATCTCCGGAGGGGCCGCATTGGCTCGCGGTGTCCGTAATATACTCGAAGAATTCTAATTTTCACCTGATTTTGTTAATCCGTGGTGTTTATATTCGCGAGGTCGTGCGCAGCGTTGCTTCACATAAGCATGAGAGTGATTTCAATGAGTGCACACGTGTCTTTTGATACCCCTAACGATGTCGCAGATAAGATCTACGAGATGGTTCAGGCGAACAACAACGGTAGAATGAAAAAAGGATCTAATGAGGTAACCAAGGCTGCGGAACGCGGTACTGCAAAGTTCATCATTATGGCAGAGGATGTCAACCCGCCAGAACTATTGGCACACATCCCTCTAATCTGCGCTGAGAAAGGTATTCCATTCGGATACGTTCCTAGCCAAGAATTCCTAGCAAAAGAAGCAGGTATGCCTGGTGGCGTAAAGACTGCATCTCTTGCACTCCTTGAAGTTTCAAAGGGCGCAAAGGAAAAATTCGACGAAGTTGTAGAGCTCGTAAAGGGGCTTTCTAACTGAGATTATCTGAATTCGGAGGGATAAGAAATGTCTGAAGAACTCGGAGGATGGCCTGCTGAGGTCGTCGAGATTGTAGGAAGAACCGGTATGACTGGCGAAGCTACTCAAGTCAAGGTGCGTGTCAACGATGCGCCAAACCCTCGTGACGTGGGACGAATTATCACAAGAAACGTACTCGGACCTGTCCGTCTCGGAGATGTCCTAATGCTTCGCGACACTGGAAGGGAAGCTCGTAAACTCAACTATAGGTGATCATCATGCCAGAACAGAGAATTTGCACTTTTTCCGGAGAAGTTATCGAACCGGGCACAGGATTAATGTTCATCCGCAGGGATGGCACAGTACAGTGGTTTGCTAACAGCAAAGCACGTAAGAATGCAGTCAAACTAAAGCGAAATTCGCGCAAGGTCAAGTGGACTCGCCATTTCGTCAAGGGCGGCATTTGATACCAAGCAACTTTGCTTGTTTCATCGCTGCGCTCAAATAGGGCTTGCCAGTCGGCCACAATGGTGGAATTAGTATGGAGACTACCTATATCATGGTAAAGCCTGATGGTGTGCAGCGCGGACTGGTTGGAGAAATCATTCAAAGATTCGAAAGAAAGGGACTACAATTAGTCGGACTTAAGCAAGTCATAGCTAGTGAAGAAATAGCAAAGACGCATTATGCAGTTCATGCAGAGCGCCCGTTCTTCCCTGGTTTAATCAAGTTCGTAACTAGCGGTCCTGTAGTTTGTATGGCATGGTCCGGAAGAGATGCAATTAGTGTAGCTCGCAATCTAATCGGTCCAACCAATGGAAGAGAAGCTGCCCCGGGAACAATCCGTGGCGATTTCGGAATGGACATCGGCTACAATATGATTCACGGATCAGATGCAACAGATACTGCAGAATTCGAACTGGGACTATGGTTCCCAGAAGGCGTTAACGACTGGAACCAAGATAGTCAATCTTGGGTTTACGAGTGAATTGAACGTCAATTGAAAAATTAAAAATCCAATTGGAGTTTTTGATATGTCTGATGAAGGAGAGGGCTTAGAAACCGCTCCTGAAGAAGAGGAGAAAGAACTGGGTTGGCAACGTCAACCAATCGTAGCTGTACTCGGCCACGTTGACCACGGTAAGACAAGTGTTTTGGATCATTTTAGATCACTTGGTAGTGAAAGACAAGCAAGTGTTATGGACAGAGAAGCTGGTGGAATAACCCAACATATTGGAGCAACAGAGGTTCCTGCGAAAATTCTCAATGAGACATGTGCGCCAATGACCGGCGGTAAAGATTTCAACAGTCCTGGACTTTTATTCATTGATACCCCTGGGCATCATTCGTTTACTAGTTTGAGAAGCAGAGGTGGCGCATTAGCTGACATAGCTATTCTTGTAGTAGATGTGATGGAAGGTTTACAACCACAAACTATCGAAAGTCTAAGAATCCTCAGAGACAAAAAAACACCATTCGTAGTTGCCGCTAACAAAGTTGACCGCCTTCATGGCTGGAGAACCGTCGAAGGACGTTCATTCATTGAGTCATGGGCGAATCAGAGAGAAGATGTCCAACAGTATTTTGAAGAGCGTTACTGGAAATTGTTAGGTCAATTCAGTGAACACGGATTCAATATTGAAAGATATGATAAAATTCGCGACTTCAAATCTAATCTAGCAATGGTTCCGTGTTCTGCTAAGGACGGAGAAGGGCTTCAGGATTTGTTAACTGTCACCGTGGGTCTCGCAGAAAGGTTCCTCGATGATAGATTACGAGACACATTAGGCAATGGCGAAGGAACTGTCTTAGAGATGAAGGATGAAAGAGGATTAGGCAAGACAATTGATGTAATCCTCAATCGTGGTGAATTAAATGTTGGAGACAGCATAACCCTTGTTGGAGCTAATGGGCCATTTACAACACACATCAAGGGAATGTTTAGGCCGAAAGGAATGTCTGAAATGCGTGACGCTGGTGACCGTTGGGAATCATGCGATAACGCCGTTGCAGCATGTGGGCTGAAAATTGTAGCCCCTGGCCTTGAAAATGTTCTAGCAGGAACTACACTGAGGCAAACTAACGATTCCGATTCTAAGGCAAACGCAGAGAAAGAAGCTTACAAAGAAGCATCGATATCTGTGGAAATTGCTGAAGAAGGCGTTGTCATCAAAGCCGATACCGTTGGTGGTTTAGAAGCACTAGCTTTCGAATTAAACAAGATCGACATCCCAATCAGGATGGCTACTATCGGACCCGTCAATAAGAGAGACATCATCACTGCTCAGTGTGCTGAAGACCCGCTGAATCAAATCATTCTGGCCTTCTCCGTCAAGGGCAATACTGAGGTGCAGCCTAAATTGGAAGGCCCTGATGCTGAAATCAAATTCATCGACGCCGAAATTATTTATCGCATTCTTGAAGAATTTGAAGAATGGAGAGAGGCAACCAAAGCCGAAATGGATGCGGCTGCTCGAGAGAACCTTGTCTATCCAGGCCACTTACGTTACCTCAAAGACCACACTTTCCGAAACAAGGGGCCTGCAATTGTAGGTATGCGTGTTCTGGGTGGTAGAGTCCATGTGGGCCAACGAATTATGAAATTGGATGGTACCGCAGTAGGCCAAATCAAGAGTTTAAGAACTCGATCTAGCGATGAAGTGAAACAGGGTAACCAGGGAGAAGAACTTGCAGTTGCTGTAATGGGTCCAACTGTTGGCCGTCATATCGAAGAAGGTGACGAGTTTTGGGTAGACATACCCGCATCTCATGCTAAGCGCCTAAGGAAATTAGAACTCACGCCTATAGAAGAGGAGATTCTAGAAGAAATTACTCTCCTACATCGTAAGCAGGACCACTTTTGGGGAAGATAATCCCTCAATATTTGCTCAATCGCCAACGACTTGTATACGCAATACCTTGAAGTATGGAATTGATTGGTTCCCCTCTTGTACCACGAGGTGCTATTACCATGAATGCAGGATTCCAAGCAGGCGCACCAGCAGGTGACCATCGTACAAAGGACCTTATTGCAACGGTTTCTTCCATCGCAAACTCATTGATGGGAGAAGTTTCCAAGGTTATCATTGGTAAGAACGAAAATCTACGAAGAGTAACTGTTGGGGTTCTATCTAACGGAAACATGCTGCTAGAAGATTTCCCTGGTCTTGCTAAGACATTACTTGCCAATACTTTTGCTCGCGCTCTTGGATGTAAATTCAAGCGTGTTCAGTTCACCCCCGATTTGCTTCCGAGTGACATCATGGGTACGTACATGTATGACCAAAAGTCTGGAGAATTCAAACTACGTGCAGGGCCTCTGTTCTCCAACATTCTTCTTGCTGACGAAATCAACCGTGCTCCACCTAAGACACAGGCTGCATTGCTAGAAGCAATGGAAGAGAAGCAGGTTACAATCGAAGGTATCACGCACAAGTTGCCTGCACCTTTCGTTGTATTAGCAACTCAGAACCCTATTGAACAAGAAGGAACATACCCACTGCCAGAAGCTCAGATGGATCGTTTCCTGATGAAGATGAGCATGGGTTACCCAGATCGTGCTGAAGAAAAGGCAATTCTTGCCCGCCGTAAACTACGTGGAAAAGATCAACACGATGTTGAACAAATAACATCTCCAAAGAAGGTAGTTGCTATGCAGAAGGCACTTGAAACAGTACATGTCGACCCTGCAATCCTCTCATACATCGTTGAGATTGTTCAGAGAACTCGTGAAGACCACCGTGTAGTGAACGGTGCATCTCCTCGTGCAAGCCAGTCTCTATTCAAGACAGGTAGAGCCGCTGCAGCAGTGGACGGGCGTGACTATGTAATCCCTGATGACATCAAAGGAATTGCATTACAGATTATCTCTCACAGAATCGTAATGAAGCCAGAGGCTAAGATTCGTGGAATTACCGGAATGCACATTGTGCGCAAAATCCTCTCCGAAGTTCCTGTACCAGTCATCCAACAGGGATGATTACTACTCGATGAATGCGACTCTTTACAGAGGGCCGCCCGCCTCGATAGTTTACAGCAGAGTATTTTCAGGGGTATTTGATGAATCCGTACAAGATGGTAGTAGCAGTCGCCAATCAGAAAGGCGGTTGCGCAAAAACGACTACTGCAGTCAATTTGGCTACAGCACTAGCCAAAGGTTCTACTAAATTCAAAGTCCCGCCTGCCAAAGTATTACTCATAGATTTAGACCCTCAAGGAAATTGCGCAACATCTTTTGGTGTTGAGAAAAAGAAAATCAAGAAAACTGCTTACGATTTGTTAGTCAATGACAGTGGAGAAGACCTCCCACTAATGGAAGAATACCTTATTTCTCCCGAACAAATAACTGAATCAATGCAAAAGGCATGGGCTAAAAGAAATGAAAATTCAAAACGTGTACCTGAAGATTTAGCAATTGAAAATCTATGGCTACTTCCCAGCGACATTCACCTATCTGGGGCTGAAATTGAATTGAGCCATAGAATCGGTAGAGAAACTAGGCTAAGAGAAGCCCTAGCGCCAATTATCGATCAATTTGACCACATAATCATAGATACACCCCCTTCATTGGGACTACTATCGATCAATGCACTATGCGCTTCGAATTGGGTATTCATACCAGTCCAGGCTGAATATTATGCACTGGAAGGATTCAGCATGCTGATGAACAGTGTTAAAATGATACAAAAGAGAATCAATAGAAATTTGAAGATCTTCGGTGTTGCTATGACAATGGTTGACCAAAGGTCGAAGTTATCTCTGCATGTTTGTAAAGAGGTTCAATCTAAAATTCCAAGAAAGGTCTTCAAAACACCAATTCGTCGACTAGCTAAAGTTGCCGAAGCAGCATGGACTGGCGCCCCCACTGTAATCCTCAACAAACCAAGCAACAGTGGAGCAGGAGCAGGAAGTAGAGAATATTGGTCGCTTACCAAAGAATATCATGAAAGAGTCCAGGAAATGCGTAGACAATTCGGAGTGACTGAGCATCCACGTCTATTATTGGATAAACAAGGCCGGTCATACTAGCAATATCCACAAACAGGCTTGGGTTAGGACTCTAGTCGCGGGGGATTCAAGTAGTCTAGAGTTTCCAAGGTTAATCATGACCGGCGAAGGTATGACCTCAGTTAGTGTAAGTTATGAGGTTCGAAGACAGTTGAATACTCTTCGAACAATGGATGGACACAAGAGTGTGGACGCTTTTATTACAGAACTAATTCGTACTCACAAACTCAGTAAAATGAATGGAGAGTTGGATAACTTGCGTTCACAAATGAAAGAAGTTGCAGATGTAAATGCTGAGCACTTAGTTCAGCGACTAAATCTTGCACCATTCAAGGTTTGAGGTGATCATATGGATTGGAGACCAACAGGCCATATGTTTTCTACCAAAGATTTGGTTCATGCCATCTTTGATTCTAAGAGTGATGCAGGTAAATTATTAGTTAAAGCAACAATAGGTGAAGTTGAATTATTCGCAGCACCGAAGAGTTGGAATGCGATTCTTTGGCTAATTACTAGCACATTGAAAGTAGACGGAAGTCCGATTTACAGTGGCTCTCAATTGGGAGATTTAAAGGCCAGCCTACCGATAGTGTGGCGCGCTGATTAAGACTATTTTTGCTTTGCAAGCCACTCTGCACCATACCATTTCCATTGGTCCATTGTCCAACCGTCAGGCAGTCCTTCAGCAGGAACAGGAGGTGCTTCAGGCGCCTCTTGTGATGCGGCCTCAGTAGTTGACTCGATTTCTGGAATGGCTTCTTCTGTAACTTTAGTCTGAGCAGGCATTCCTGCTAATTCTTCAAGAGAAGCTGTTTCTTCCATGGTTTCTGTTGTATCGGTTATTTCGTCAGACCCTTTCAAATCAATGTCATCGAATCCGCCACCGATTAAGTCGCCATCATCAGCGACTTCCATTGGATCAACATCATCGTCCCAGAATTTGCCAGAGTCGACTCCGCCAACTGCAGAAAGACCTGCTTTGCCTTCGAGGGCTTCAGTCTCAGCACTGTTGTCATCATTAGCGAATGCAAGTCCATATGTCTTGACTAATGCTCTACGTCGGCGAGATTTACCGATTGCTGCGTATATTAGCAAGACTGCAACTATTGAGGCGAAACCTGCGCCTAGGAACGGCAATATTTCTGCTGCTGTGGACCAGTATTGTTTGCTGGAAGCTTCTTCATCTTCTGCTTCCTGCTCTGACAATTGCCATTGATAAAACGAAAGGGCATCATCGGTATTAGATAAACCGGATAAATAAGTTTGATAATCTACACTTCTAATTCCTAAACACATTTCAGTTACATCTGTCGAAACTTGTGCGCAATGGTCAACTTCTGTTTGAACTAATCGATTTGAATCGTTGTAATCTCGACTCTTTCCAACTTCATCTCCATCTGTATCAATGTAGTCTCTTCCATCGTTGGGTAAGTCATCGCCTAGATCGTAAAAACCATCGCCATCACTATCTATGCAACCGAACTTTTCTCTGACTACATAGATGAGACTTAATGTGCCATCATCAGATATCTCTGGAATGTAGGTGTTGGTGGAGTTTCCAGCTGTGTTAGGGCACGTGTCTGCATCATTGCCTGATAGGTTGTCTCCGTAACCATCACCATCAGTGTCAATCCACTGTGATTTATCATAAATCGAAAAGTCAGCACCATCGCCAATTGTCCAGTCGTCTGTTGGGTCGGAATATCCATCGCCGTCCGAATCCTTGCAACCTTTCCTATCAATTTCGGAGAATCCGTTTTGTTCAGGACAATGGTCGCCATTGTATCCATCAACTTCATCGCCAAATCCATCGGAATCGGTATCTGACCATTGGGTTGAATCTAATGGGAACCTATCTCCCATTTCTTCATTTGAGTTGTCTCCATACCCGTCGCCATCAGTATCTTTCCACTGTGAAGGGTTTGTAGGAAAATCGTCTGAAGAGTTTCCATCGGGGTTATCGCCAAAGCCGTCTCCATCTACATCTGCCCACTGGGACATATCTTCTGGGAAAGTATCTGGATTCGTTCCATCGGGGTTGTCACCATACCCATCGCCATCCAGGTCACTGTATTGAGTGGAGTCTAGCGGGAACAGATCTAAACTATCAGATACTCCATCAGAGTCGGAATCTAAGTCATAAAGTCTGATTTTGGAGGATGTTGAAAATGTCGTAATGATGTATAGTTGGCCTTCACTACCAAAAGTTGCAGTCATGACTCTGCCAGAAGATGTATATTCGCCCTCTTCGGTGAATGTGACATCATCAATGATGTGTAAATTTCCATTTAGAGTACCTACCAATATTTTCCCATCATCTGCTATAGTAATCGAGTTAATCGTTTGACTGCTTGAAATTGCTAATTCCTCCATCGACCAGTCATTGAAGTCATATCTGAATAAGTCACCATTTGTACACCCGACAATAATGTTGCCACTACCATCATTAATTATGGCGCTAGGGTATTGGCTGAAGTCTGATAAGCTTCTTTCCAAAACTCCTTCTTGAGTAGTTACCTTGACTAAATTGTCTCTTCCACCTGTAACTATTCGATTATCTGAAATTATTGTCATTGCAGTCATTGCAGTATTGTGAGAAGGAGTTGCAAACCCTGTAAAGTCGACTCCGTCAAACTCCTTTGCTTTCCTTTCACCGCCGAAGAATCCGAGCCAAAGTTCGCCTTCGGTATCCCACACCACGTAATCAACCGATGAAGTAGTATTGTAACTGGCCGATACTACTCTTAGTTCGGTATTGATGACATAAACGCCATCAGTATGAGAAACTGCTATTTGTAGGCCAGTAGAATCTGGCGTGGCTGAGTTTGCAGAGATGTTCAATTCAATTGACCATTGTGTGATTAATTCACCACTTCCCCAGAAATGCTCTGAAAGGTTACCAGTTGATGTCAGAGTAATCAATGTCGATGATGAAGAGAATGAAGTGTGGACGAATCTACCATCCACCGAGTCGGTAATCCCAACATCTAACAGATTTGATTCTGCTTGGGCTGACGGGATTACAGGTATTAGTAGGATTGCCAGAACAAATGCAATCGTCTTCCTCATAACTTACCCCAATCAGAGGTACACTATCAATGGCTCGGAGTAAAGCGTTTGATGAAATCAGTTTTCTTCTTCCTCTGAAATTATATTCAAAGTTGTATTAGGTGAAGAAACTGGTGTCAATTTAGTTACAGGTTTTAGAGATGCAGTAACCTCTTTTTCACCATCAGCATCAGGCTTTACACCCTGTTGAGAGGAAGGTGGTGGCCCTCTCCTCTTTACTGGAGTTAGTGTCTTCACCGTTACAGTCTTCAATACTGCAGTCTTGATCTCTTCTGCAACCTTTAGGGTCCTAATCGGAGTCAACATTACAGTTTCTTGAACCTGATTCATTTCATCTTCCATAGCCGCATCTAGAGCTTCGTCTAGAACATCGTCCATAGACTCAATTTCTGGTACTATTTCATCGATAACGGGTTCAGGTTTGACGTCCTCGGTTTCTAATTGGCTTTCAATCGGAATAACTGTTGTAGCAGGTTCGAGTACTGGTTCCTGGACTGTAGCAATCGTTGGTGGACTGATTACCGGCGTTCTTACCAACTTCTCAGCAATTGGTTCAACGGCAGGAGTGAAAACTTCTGGCGTTTGGACTACAGGCTGAACCATTGGTTGTTGAATTGGCTGCCTGACAATCTTAGGCATGATAGGTTGTGGCAAAATCGCCCCTTGTGCTGGTAAATTCATTCCACCTATTGGAGCTTTTACCGGCCTAGCAATCGGTTGTGCTCCACTTAATGATTTAGCAGTAGAGCGAGGTGCTCTCATTCCAGCTAGCCCCATTGAAGGAGTGTGCTGAGCCGCTGCTTGAGCCATTGCCCCTCGCATAGGTCTACCAGCGCTTGCTCCCAGAGCACTCGGTTTTGCACCTAGTGCACTTGGGTCTAGTCCCATCTGAGGAGTTTCTGCCTGTGTCCCTTCTCCGGATATCGCTTGTAGCCAAGATTGGCGCTTTTCTGCTCTGCTATCCTGTGATTTCAATTCATCAAACTCGGATTGCTGTTCTGCAAGACGTGATTCATCATCATCTATTTGTGTCTGAACTTTACCTTCGATGGATTCTCTCATCTTGACTTCAGCCATGGACCTAAAGTCGTCCATTTTCTTAGTTAAGTTAGAAAGTCTATCTCTAATTTCAGCACGCTTGACACCAAGTTGTGCTTCAATCTCTGCCCTAATGTTGGCTTCTCTCTTACGTACTTCGATGAGAGCCTTGTTACGCATGATTTCTTCTCTCTTGTCGAGTTGTCTCTCTAGTTGAGTTGCAACTTCGTCTTCCTTGCGACTTCTGAACTCTGCAAGGCGGTCTTCCATTTCAGATTCTAATTCTAGGACTGTCTCTTCCTTTAGTAGATCTAAATCCGTTTCATGAGTTATTCTTTCATTTCTCAGTCTACCATCAATTTCGGACATTATGGCTTTGCGTGCTGCCGCTTCGCGTGCTGTGAATTCTAGTTCTAGGCGCTCTGACCAATCCACTTTCTTCGAATCGAACCTCTCGGATAATTTATCATGTAATTCTGCCTCTCTCTCATATCGGAATCTTGCCAGGCGGTTTTGTATCTCTGCCTCTCTAGCATTACGGTATGATTCGAACTCCTGATCCATCCTAGCTTCTAGTTCGGATTCCAGTTCGGACTCAAGTGATTTTGAAATATCGTCAACGGCCTTAGAGAACGTCAAATCGTACTTTTCTCGAAGGCGTCCTTTCCTATCGGACAACTTTTCTGCGTGTCTGGCTTCTAACTGGCGTTCGACTTCGCCTCTGAGTTCTTGTCTTCGACGAGCTACTGCAAGTTCGATGTCTTGACGCATTCTCTCTTCGAGTTCTTTTGTTTCAGAAGAGAGTCTGGTTTCCAATTCATCCTGAATTGAAGCGGCTATGTCTTCTTCGAGTCGTAGACTTCTGCGTTCATATTCAGCACGCATGGTTGCTTCTCTCTGTTTGAGGCGTAATTTCAATTGCTGCTCAAGCCTTGTACGGATACCACGGCGTAGTGCTTCCTCTCGTTCTGATAGTTTTTGCGATTGGCTTTCTTCAAGTTTGGCTACTTCTTTAGACTCTAAATCTAAGAAGCGGCTTTCCATTTCTTTCTGAATTGTTGATTCAAGATCACGTATTTTCATTTGTAATGCTTGATTAAATTCGATTTCTAATTTTTCTCTCTGTAAAGATAATCTACGGCGATGGTCTTCAGAAAGTTGGCTTTCTAATTGGCTGATAACTAACGATCTGTGCTCCTCAACCTTTCTGTCTTGTTCAACATCTAATGTATCCTTCAGAGTCTGAACCTCTCTTTCCAGACGCATCTCATGCATTTCACGAAGTCTAATCTCTTCCCGGTTAAGAGTCTCTGATTCTAATTGTGATAGTTCGTCTTCCATCTGTCGACGAAGGTCGCCTTCAAACGCACTCAGAGTCATTTCATGCTGCCTAGAGATATCTACAGCCATGTTATCTTGCATTAGTGATATTCTTTCAGCCAATGCTTCACGGCGCAATTTACTCTCACGTCGAAGTTTGGCTCTGAGTTTCTCTTCTTCACGGAACCTTGAGCTCTGCATCAATGTCTGGTCCAAAGATGGGGATGGAGTGGACGTAAATTGAGCACGCAGGGCTGAAAGATCCATCTGGCTATCGCCGCCTCTCCTCAATCCTCTTCCTGTTGTTGACTTGCTTTCGCTAGCACTCATAGGATCCCCATCCAATTACGGATGCCGTTCTCATGATAGATAAGGTGCGCGATAGTAACTATACCGCGCGTGGCGATTTATCCGACGAAAGATGTGCGCCATTACTCACTCTGATCGTCCATGGTGTCAAGCGCGACTAAACGCGGCCCTCCGACAATATATACAATGGTCCAGAACAGTGAGAAACTGAATAGGAACATAGTGAAACCTGTTCCTGAAAGGTCCTCTCCAGAATCCCAAGTGTCTGTCTCCGTCATCGCATGAATTATTGCAAACAACAGTGCTGCAAATTGCAAGGACGATAATCTGAGTTGAATCCCAGATTTTAGTTTGGACATCTTTCTATCTGAAATCATAAGTCCGCCGCAAATAACCATAATAGGGAGGATTAAGAAATCGAAATACGGTTTTGGACTACCATTACCGCCTATGATGCCATAATCCCATGTGGATAGGTCTGGGCCGTAACCAGATGAAGGTTGTAGCCAGAATAGGCCAGCTGCTGAAAGGAGTACTAAGGCACTGGCGGGAGATGATAAGCCGTAGAAGTATGGAACATAGCCTCCTTCATCATGTTGGAAACGTGCTAGCCTTAACATTCCACAGGCAATAACCCAGAAGCACCCTAGAGCCAGAGAGATTGTCCAGATAGGGGATGCTTCCCCCATTCTTCCAAACATTGCGAAAATCATCAAACATGGTGCGACACAAAACGAAATACAGTCCGACATAATATCCAAAGAGCCGCCTAGTAATTGACGCTTCGAATACCTTCGAGCAATTGGCCCATCAATAATATCTCCAAATGCTGAAAGCATCACACAAAGCATTGCAGCCCAGATGTAATCTGTTAGTACGCCTCCCTCGTAGTATGGTTCACCCATATCATCAACGGCCAAGAGTACAAAGACAATCGCCATTACCCCTAACAGCCCATTAACAATGGTGATGTAATCGGCAATTCCCATCATTCTAAAAGTGGTTTTCAGATTAATCCCTCAGAAGTTTACTTTGAATTCGGTTTCACATGCAGGACAGGTGATTTCTCTTTCCCCTGGCCTCTTATTCATACGAAGTTTACGATCACACGACGGGCACGCTATTTCGATTTTAGGACGATGTGGTTTGATGACGAAATGAGTATGACATGATGAACATTGAAGGTTTGCTGGTCTTTTGTCAACGCCGGAAATTAGAACCTTTGAACACTCTGGGCAACTGACTTTTTCCTCTCGCCATTTCCTTCTAGTTCCTTCATGTTCGACTTCGACTTTTGCTTTGCACATGACACATGTGATAATTCCCAAACCTGTAGGTAACAGATTATTACAACGAGGACAAGATAAGTCAGGAGTTGCAATTCTTGACTCGACTCCAGGAGTTTCTTCTTCTTCTATCTCAGTCAATCCTAACACCTCATTACTTCTGAAATTGTTACATTCAATTCTTGCGACCTGTTATTTCTAAACTTTCGAGAGTTGCAGAATCAAAATTGATAGCTTTACCGGATAATTCCGAGAGTTCTCGTAGCATTGTTCTTGCTGCGGCCTGAACTCTAGGGTTACTCAGATCGATAGTACCGAGTGTATTGTCACTAGATACGGCGCTGCCGTCGTTTGGCAATGGCACTCTATCGATAACACACCACCATCGAGTTCTCCCCTGGTCGCGGTGATTCATAACTAATCCAAGAGATTCTAATTTCTTTAGATGATGGTAAAGGTTGTACCTGTCTACGCCAACAATTTTTTGCAACTGAACAGTTGTGTACTCATCCGCCTCTAAAAGGGCAACATAGAGCGCACGGCGGGTTGGATGCATCAAAGAAGTGCTGACCGGGTCTGCATGAATTCTCGCCATCTTACTCCACCGTTGTTTAGGTCTTGTTGGCCATGAGGCTTGAAGGTAGCGTTTGTTTAACTATCAAAACGGGGTCAATAATGACCTATACGCGTTTATGGTTCCAGTCCATATTGACTTCCCAATATCTACTATCAGTGCAAAGGTCCCTCCACTTCCAGACAGTCTTGCTCCATTGATTATTACGCCAATTACGCTCAATTCATGGACAAGTACGCCGAAAGCAAGGTTTTCATTTAATCCAGCTAGTACTGCATAAACGAGCATTGCCGTAACAAAAACAGAATATACGATATTAGAAATTAAAACCGAATGTGTACGCTTTGATAGCTTAATCAGGTCTGATATTAGGCGAGGGTCATCGCCTGGGATCAAAACATCTGCCGCTTCTAAATTGGCAGACTCTCCGGTTCCTATTGCTATACCGATATCCGCTGCTGCCATTGCTGCAGCGTCATTAAATCCGTCTCCCACCATCATTGTAATGTGAGTCTTGGAACGATCCTGCACCCATTGCACTTTACCTTCGGGCGTCATCTCTCCGTGTGCTGCAGATTCGGGAATTCCTATACTCTTAGCAAGAGCACTCACTGAGTCTTGATTGTCACCAGATAGAATTTCAACATTGATTCCTTGAGCATAAAGAGCCTTGACCATTTCGTCTGTACCCTGCCGTAGATCATCGTGAATGAATGTAAACAGTGCTACTGGCTTTTGTTCTTTCAGAAGTAGGCTTGCTCCGTGCCCATTACTCAGCGCTTCTTCTAAACCTTCGAGAAGTTTGCCGGTTACCATTGATTTGTCTGCTCGAACAAATGCAACATCGACATCCTTCATCTTAGCGTGGACACCTTCTTCTCCATCAGAAATATTGGTCAGAACCGTAGGGGATACATCTTCATCTTTTGCCAGCGCAATAATCGCTTGGGCGTAAGGATGGTTAGACGATGCTTCTAGGCCAGCAGCCAAGGCTATTGCTGAATCTCTCCTCCTACCACGTGCTAACGTCATCTTCCCAATTCTTGGCCTACCGGAGGTGAGAGTTCCCGTTTTATCGAGTAGTGCTAGATTCACCTTTGATAAGGATTCTAAGACATCACCGCCGCGTGCTATTGCCCCGGACTTTGCTGCCTGTGAAATGCTAGCAGCATGAGGTACAGGAGATGCTAGAAGGAGGGCGCATGGGCAAGCGACTACCCATAGTAAAAGGATAATTTTCCAATCCGCATTTGGCTGAACTAGCCATGCTAAAACAGCGCCAAATAATACAATGGGAACCCATATTGCAGTAAAGTTCTCCAAGGCTTCCTGTAATCGTGTAGGCCTTTCTTTGAATAAATGGACCTTGTCAATAAGTTCAGACAGTCTAGTGTCCTCTCCTACCGCAGTTACTTCAATTGTAACTGGTCCGCGGGCTAATGTTAATCCCGCCTGAAGTTCATCCCCATTGGATACATCTTCAGGAACTGATTCACCGGTTAGGGGGGCTCGATTTATTGAACCAGTTCCCGAGATTATTTTTCCATCGGCTGGAATTAATTCTCCGCTACGTATTTCTAAATGATCTCCTTTCAATACTAAACCAATTGGAATCTCTTCAGCCTCTTGATTTGATGCTAATGCAGGGGCTGTTAATGACGGACCTGAAACGATAGAGAAGCTACTGAAGTTTTTCTGAGGGAGGCGTCTTGCTTTTAGAGGAAGCCTGTCAAGTCCGCCTTGCATTGCCGTTCTGGCTTTATTTAGAGCCTCGCCCTCCATATGTTCAGTCCAGGATACTAGAATTATTACCATCAGTGCTTCCTCCCATGCTTGAAGAACTGATGCTCCAATTACCGCTAAAGAAGTGAGAACTTGGAAACCTAGTTGCTGATTTCGAATAGATGCCAATGCTTTGGAAAACATTGTATATCCTCCAAATACCACTCCTAAAAGACCAAATGAACCGATGACATAAGGATTGTCGGTGATAAATTCACAGATAAATACCAAAATAAGCATTACAAATGCCAGACCTGAGCCAATCATTCTCCATTCTCCAGAAGTTAATCGCTTTATTGAGGTCGTAACAAGACGATAATCCCTACCTATTACATTACGAATGGATGATTCCATAGCTTTGCGTAATTCATCAGGCAAATTTGGAACGATTTGGAGTATAATATATCCTTCTTTTTCAATTTCACAGTTTAGAACACCGGGTTGGCGACGAAAGATACGAGGGAGGTTCTTGACTGATGTTGAATGCCTGGCCGCCACATCGCTGGCTTTGACACCCTCAATTTCCATGAACGGAATTTTAGGGCCGTTTCCAAGGGAATTTAATATCGCTGAAGCTTGAGAAATGTTACCTTTCTCAAAGTCGATATCGATTGTTACTGTTCCTTCTGTAGCGCTTACAATAGAGTTATTCACTAGATCTAAACGGTTTAGAGCACTCATTGCTTCAGAAGCGCAATGTGGACAATCCATATCTTGAATCGGCCAACTGACAGTATGTGTACCACTATACTCGCCAAGAACTTCCATATCAATTAATTCAGCCTCGGTTGTATTTGTTGTTTGAACAGAGGAGGATTTGCGAGTTTGTGGCTGAGGAACCTCGGGTGTTGGCGCATCATCCCCTTCTTCGAGAGACAAGAATTCCTCGGAGTCTTCCTGCACAATACTGGGCGACAGTTCATCGGTCATGAAGGCTCGTATCGCAAGCGTATTGAATAACATCCGTTAGGAGGAAATATGCTGTGGACATCTGATGGATGGACACCCAAGGCGATTGCTGTAGATATCGATGGCACAATTACCGACAAAAATAAGAAGATTCACTTGGGTGCAATCACTGCCCTGAGGCGCCTTGAAGATGCGGGTATACCGGTTATTCTGTCCACTGGGAATGTTAGAGCAATTACATACGGACTGTGGCGCTTCATTGGCGCAACAGGGCCGATGGTTTGCGAAAATGGAGGAGTAGTATGGCACCCTGAATGGGGAGAGCCGATTTTGCGAGCCGATGGGGCCCGTGCAAAAAATGCTGCAAATATGTTGGCTGAACGATTAGAATTAGATGCAGATGGAATCACGACAAATGCTTGGAGGGAATCTGAATGGTGTCTATTTCCAAATGAAGATTTGGAAGCGATTTCAGAATTAATGTCCGCAAGTGAATTTTCAGATCTGTCTGTCGTCAAAACCGGATTCGCAATACATTTGATGGAACCTCAACTCTCGAAAGCCCAAGGTCTAGAGGTCGCCCTCAAGAGAATGGGGATTGAAGCACACGAGGTGCTAGCAATCGGTGATGCTCCGAATGACATATCGATGTTTGAGTATGTAGGCCATAGCGTTGCAGTTGGAGGATGTTTTGATGAGTTAGCCGAAGTTGCTGACGTTATCTCGCCTTATCCACACGGGGACACATTTGCTCCAATGGTTGATTTCATTCTCAATAAGAAATCCGACTGATGGGTAGCGTCTAAAATGACCCACGCAAAGCCCTTTGAAATTCAATTTCTGTTTTAATGAGTAATTGGATATAACCTTGTAATTCATCCGAAATAACGGAGGCATGTTTATGTCCGTAGTGTTGAAACATCAATTGTGCAAACTTCTGGATATGTGATAATTGGTATTCTTATCCAATTAGTTCTAATAAAAATGATACAGGATTATACTCGTGAGAAAAGAAATTTCAAATATGCATTTTGGACTTTTTTTGCTGGTGCTGAATTATCACTAATTTCGATTGTTGGGTATGAAATATACTTCCATTTCAATCCATGCTATGGACAATTTTATTGTGGCTTTGGTCAAGGAATGGCATTGCTTGTTTGCTTGATTATTTCTGCAATATTGATCTTGCTGTCACTAATTTTCTACCTATTTGAATACTACAGAATGTTAATTCAACCTCAAGATGAACTTTCAGGTGAAGAGTAAATTGCAAGGGGACCCCTCGTAAACGGGGGCATTCAGATGGGTAGCGTCTGACAAGGCCCACCGCTAGCCCTTTGATTAGGTAATATCTGAGCAATGGGTATTCGGACAGACCCTTTGATGAGCCGCTAAACCGCTTCCACTATACATCGAAAAATCCCGACTATATGTAAAAGTGAATCACATTTATCTGATACGGCGGTTAGGGACAATAGTGAGCCTCAGAGGAAAAACGTTGAGAGAGTTTCCTGAAGTACTCGCTCAGTGGGATATAGATAAAAATGAGTCCGACATAAATCCTCACGATATTGCTGCCGGATCTTCAAAGAAATTTCATTGGGTATGCTCAAAGGGAAGCGATCACAATTGGATTGCTCCAGTTGGTCGCCGAACTCTAGGTATTGGGTGCCCGTTCTGCGCAAATCAACAGGTTTCAGTTACGAATTCTCTTGCCACTAAATATCCAGAATTATCAAAGCAGTGGCACCCAACAAAGAATGGCTCTTTATTGCCTCACGACGTTATTTCAGGCTCAAAGAGAAAAGTGTGGTGGAAATGCGAAGTCGCAGATGATCACGAATGGGAGGGCCCCCTAACCGATAGAGTTTCTAATTCTCAAAAATATGAGAAGGGCGGAGAATGCCCCTTTTGCAAAGGAAAAAGGGTTTGCGAATCAAATTCATTGGCCTTTGAGTTTCCAGATTTGATTTGTGAATGGGACTATCAAAAGAATATAACTGGACCTGAATCCTACACGAGCGGAAGTAACAAAAAAGTGCATTGGATTTGTAGTTTCAACCCAGAACACAAATGGGTAACGAACATAGTTCATAGAACTCGCAGCGAGACTGGATGTCCTTACTGTGGTGGACAAAAAGTTGATTCATCTTACAACTTAGAAACGGAATTTCCCGAGATTGCATTGGAGTGGCATACAGAGTTAAATTCGCCTTTGAAACCAACTGATTATACTCCTTTTTCAAATATAAATGTCTGGTGGAAGTGTCCAAAGGGCGAAGATCACGTTTTCGACTGTACAATCGTAAATCGAACCAGAGAGAATGTGAAATGTCCGGTGTGTTATGGTAGGCGTGCTGTTGAGTCCAACTGCTTAGAGACCACTCATCCGAAGTTAGCAGCAGAATGGCACCCTAGTCGTAACTCATTAACTCCAAAAGAGGTTACTAAAGGAAGCAATAAGTTGGTTTGGTGGAAATGCAAGAATCACGAACATGAATGGAGAACTGCACCCAACAGCCGCGATTTACCTGGGTGCCCATTATGTCCAAAGAAGAATCAAACCGCTCTATTTGAAATTGTAAAGAAACTATATCCTGATGATGAAATATTATTTGATTATAAGCATCCAGAATTAATTTTCCCAAGTGGGTGGAGAATGGAACTTGACATTTGGTTGCCTAGAATCCAACTTGCACTTGAATATCAGGGACAACAACACTATGATTCAAGTTATTGGCACGAATCTACCGATCGTTTTGAATCTCAACAGAAGCGTGATGAAGAGAAGAGAATTGAATGTGGCAAGATTGGAATTACACTGGTCGAAATTCCATATTGGTGGGAAAAAAGCATAGAATATGTTCAATCTCGTATTTCAGAATCCATTAACTAGATTACAAAAGGTTGGGATTGAGCAGAGGGCTCCCCTTTGCTTACCCATCCAAGCAATGGGTACCCATTGAAAGATTGGATTACGCAAGAGGGGTTTGCTAAATTAAAGATATTTATTTGCGTCTTTTAACGAAAATGAACAATATCAATAGCAGTAGTATAGCTCCCCCGGAACCTGCATAAATCAATGATTGGTCATCGTCAGATTTCACCGAAATTATATCTTCTGTTTCATTCGTTTCTTCATACACTATGATATCCACCAATAGTTCGGATTCAGAAGAGATGTAAATTGGAGGCGGCAAACCGTTTGCTTCCAGTAATTCGGCAATAATCGTGAGTTCCCTGGTTTGATTCTCCCAACGCCCTCCGTCACGTGTTTCAGTCCATATTTTCACTTGGAAATCGACTTCACTACCCGCTTCAACGTAAAAGTCAGCAGGGCCTTCTTGATTGAGTGGACCGGACAAAATTATAATTCTAATTTTTTCCTGATACAAATTAGGATTAGAAACAGTGCATTCTGCGAAATCGCTTACATTACCAGATGAATTGTTTGACACATATAGTTCAAGATTACCAGATGGGTGAACAGATTGACATTCAAGATCAATTGCAGGAGCGATTTGTGCAGAAGCCGATTCCATTATAGGCAAATGTGATGTTAAAAGAATCAAAATTATGCAGACAATTCTCTGATCCATATTTATGGCATATTACTCTCATACATCTAGATGTTCCCGGCAAAAAAATAGAAAACGATTACTGTGCTGTGTTTGCTTTTGTCCAGATGGGCGGTCATTGCATTACGTAATTTCTTTCATATTCATTGGCATAGTTTTGATCCCAGTCAACGAATTCTTTAGCCATTATTTTGTTGTAAATAAATGGCGTAACCAATAGCAGATATAACATCGATAAATATCCATACGGCAATAGAGGAGCATCTTCATGACAGGGATGTAGTTCCCAGAATTTCAAACTTGCAGATCTATGATGATCGGAATGTCTTGTCACATTGCATAGGTAAATACTGCTTAGTAAATGATTAGAGTTCCACGAGTGTCTCATTTTCACAGGCGTTCCTCTTTCTCTTACTAGGCCATAATGCTCAATATAATTTATGGATTCCAAAAGTAATTTGGCCAAGAAAGCGCACAAGAGGAAACTCAACATTCCTATTAATCCACCAAAAATAAACGCTGCAACCGTTATACTTAGACTTCTGAAGTATCCAACGATCATTCTGTTGTGAATGCTGAAAAGATTATGATTTCTTCTTTCCAATCGCTCTGATTCTATTTTCCACCCGCTTATTTGTTCTTGTAAAGTGGCTCTCAAGATAAATAAATAGATATTTTCACCTCTTTTTGCGGAGGCAGGGTCTTCATCTAAGCACACATCTTTGTGGTGTCCGTGAACATGCTCGATTGCGAAGGTACAGTCCCATGAAAAAGCCAGTAGCCAGTTTCCAATGAACATGTCAAATTTATTCTTCTTCCGATGGACTAACTCATGGCCAGGTACTGTTCCAAGTATACCCACGAATAAAGTGGTTTGGAATATCAAAGCGATTTTATCAATTAAAGTAAAAGATTCTTTTATCTGGATAAAATCAATATTGAACTGTGAATTTAATCCATCGATATACCAACCAGGGTTATCATTACTAAAAATAGATATTATCAAGAATATTAAACAGAATAAAATTGGTAGATTTATGTAAATCGAAAAATTCAATATTCCGGGATATGAAAAATTCTGTATTTCCTTATCTCTAGGCAAAATATAGTCTCCGATGATAAGAAATAATGACCAACTTATACAGAAATAAGTGGGGTAGTTTTCACCCATTAAAAAAAACATAATGGCCAAAATACCTGTTATTGCTGGAATATAATATTTGATATATTTCAGCATCAGATAACCTCCTCTTCATTCACACCATTGCTAATCATCCGCATCTAGCAACGCAGTTGTCCATTCATTTTGGAATACACCTTGCGGGTCAAGCGTTTTGCTGACAGCACGGAAAGTATCGAATTTAGGATAGAGAGCCGCCAGTTCACTGGCTTCTAGGGGGCTAATTTTACCCCAATGAGGGCGAGCCTGGAATAGTTGAGACATGCTTCGGGCCATGAACCTAGAAAATAGATCGAAACCCGCTCTACGTTTTGGTTTCGCGTAACTGATGAAACTCACCGCATACCAGTCTTGGTCTTCACCACTAGCCATCGAAATCAAAGTGTCATCAGGAAGTACCCTTCGTACACAAATCGGGTAGTGTTGGCAGTACTGGTTTTGAAGTTCTTTCAAGTCATCTTGCATGCCTAAATCATTAATTCGATTCTGGTTAACCTCTGACAATGTAGTGTTTTTACTTCCTGCAACTTCGATGACTTCTTTGGTAAACCCGAGTGCTTCAGGCAACTGGTCCCGAGGTACGAATAATTCAATCTCAATGTGTCGAAATGCCTCGTGTTTCATTACTAACATGGACGAAGAGCGATCAGTGACTTTCCACTTACGAATAAGGAATAGAGATACTATGCGGCGGAAACTAAACCTAATCATGCGCCGACTTCGCAAAAAACGCTTTAGGAACAAAATCTTCAGATGCATACCATAGTCCATTACTCCCAGCCAGTAGAGACGATACATCTTGGCAAAGAAAGAACGTTTACCGGTATCCTCGCAACGGTGTTGAGTGAAGTATGACCAGCGCCACGGGATGAAGTAAAACTGCTGGAGTGGATACGATTCTTCTGCATTCAAAACGTCTTCCAACCTTCGAGCCTCGGTGAAATGCTCCTGCACGTTGTACTGCGCACGGCATCTAAGTTTCACGGACAGAATAATCCCAAGTGAGCCTAGTGAACAACGAGCTGCCAACAATTCATCCCCTGCACTAACCACGTCGATGAACGCCTTTCCAGTAGATTCGTCATATCTTGCCAGCCTGACCTCTTCGACATAGTGTGACATACTGTGGCGACCCGAACCATGAGTACCAGTGGAGATAGCCCCTGCAATAGTCTGTACATCGATTAGACCAAGTGAATGTAGGGTTGCCCCGCCGCGATTCAGTTCTTTTAGTAGGCGCTTGATTTGACAACCAGCTCCAACAGTAGCAACAAACTGATCACCATCTGGCTCAAGCAATACATCATTCAAACGACGAAGATCCAATTGTACACCATCACCTAGTATGGCCTTGCTCCAACTATGCAATCTCCCCACAGCACGGATACTCTGACCTTGATGCCGGTCGAGGATTTCCAGTACTTCCTGCTCGTTAACAGGAGTATAGGCTGCCGAGGGCTGGAGCACCTGGTTGCGGCCGAAGTTCTTCCGATGCACGCTAACTACCACCATGGATAGAATGACTGTGCATTCTTTTGGGACACGGCGCAATGATATTTTTTGTCAGTTGATGACTGATTATACCCAATCGGTTGTTGAACAATATTCACACCCACTCTCATGTTGCTGAAAAAAAGAGATTGAAGGTCTACTGACATACCCTTACCAACATGTTTAGTGGTATAAATTATGAGACTAAAAGGGCATCTTCACATACCCTTTTTCGCCTATATCGAATGGATTAGATGTGCTGCTGGCATCAATACTTCGTATTAGCTCATGCTAATTGAAAACGATTCCCCAATTCCTCAGTCAGTCATATTTGAACTGTATTTGGATTGAGAATCCACGTGGGCTCATCAGCGACGGCGTCGGCATGAAAAGGAAGAACATCATGAAGCACTTTGGAAATGTCGACACCCCATAACCCGTCGAACAAGGGTGATTCAGGCGTGCCGATTTTATCGGTCAATTTACTCCACATTTTGATGATGCCTTGGGGTTTTTGTCGCTCGTATTGGAACATCAGAGCAGTCATTTGGATGAGTCCCTGGATCCCCAGGACGTATCGCTGCTCAACTTCTCTCAACTTGAGTGACTTCCACATCTCTTCCCAGTCCTCATGAGCATGCCAGTAGAGACCTGAATTGAACTTGGTAATACCGCCATCAAGCCACCTTTGCTCTTGTTGAGAAAGCGGGCAGTCAACCTCCATGGGTTGCGCTTCACTTGTTTGCCTTCAAGTTACGCTTCCTAAAGACCTTTAGTGGTAGAAATTTGGCTTATCTAGTTGGTATCAAGGGGGATGAGCACAGTGTACAAAATACGCCTGCACGATTGTTGTTTTATACAGATAAGCGACATCTGATTAATGAAATCGCAAGGCCTCTCTCAAACCCCTCAAGACACTATTGGAAAATACAATCGGTGTTCAGCAGGCTGATGTAGACGCTACCCTGCAATACCTCCGATTAGAAGGACCCTATTGGAAGGCGATGTTTTCACGTTAATGAGGAGCCGCTTTGAGTGGATTCGACTTCCAATTTTTCAATGGTTTGTGCCCCATCTTCTACAATGACGAATAAATTCAGACTTTCGCCTTGAGATGCAGAACAATTAGATAATTCAGCAATAAATGTAAATTGGTCATCAGAATCAAGTTCAGTTGTGTCTGTTAATGGGACTGGCTCCACCGTAATTGATTCACCATCCCTTTCACATGTAGACCAATATGATATTTTGTCAATTGTAAAACTGTATGAGTTACTGTCTGCTTTCGCAGAAATCAATGCAGAAGTAACTTTGTCATCTGTAGAAGTGTTCTCGACCATCGCGTCGAGAATGTTTACTTTCCCACATATCTCACTGCTGCTATCACATTCAGCAACGCTGTCTCCATTATTATCCAAACAACCTGAAAGCGGCATCAAACTAACAAGTAACACTACGAAGATTCGGCTCGAAATCATGATGATAAACCATAGCCGGGATTCCATAAACTATTGTATGAAAATTTAATCACTCTTCTTCAGGAAAGGTTGAATTTCCTTTTAGATTTGTAGCGATAATCGCCATTGCAATGAATGATATTACCGCAACACCACCTGCAATGTATTCTCTTGAAAAGTAATCCTCTTTTGTAGAAGATTCCTCTTCAACTATAGTCTCATTATTGTGAATATCTGCTTCGATGTTTACTGAACCATTGATTGTCTCAACCAAGGTTTCGTTAACATATTTCAAGAACGTAATATTCCATAACCCTGCGGAATTATATTGATTGAAGGTATAATCGAATCTGTTTTTGCAGCTTTCATCAACTACAGTTCCATTTTCATCTAACTCACATTCGTATTGAAGAGTAGGCGATCTCAGAGTCGCTCCGTCTTTCTCAAGTTCTACAACCAAAGTTGCGTTTTCGGAGGAATCTTTCATCCAAAACCATGCAGCATCGCCCTCTTTTAATGAGCCGTTTGGGACATCGGCAGGGTATGCACCTTCGCTATTCACGATTACAGTGTATACCGATAACTCATGGCCGACTACAGGCGTGGCTAGCATCAAGATAACCAGCCCTGCAAATAGGAAGCGCATAATTCCCCCCACCCGTTTAGAGAATAAATACAATACGGAAGATGTTTACGCAGAATCATGGACGGCAAACTTCCAGCATTGGCTTTATTTGCGACACTTTTTTTGTCCTCGCTAACCGTACTGGTACTTTCAGGGGATGAGTCTGTATCAGATTCACCTGAACAGGAGCCGCATTTCCATGCTGGAGACCCTCTGTTCCAAGGTGAAGGTCACGACCACATGAACGCAAGCCAACACGTTGCTGGGACTGACAATATTGAGCAGTTGGCCTTCAATCCTCTAACAACTCCAGGCAATGCAGAGATTTCGGTTGCGCGTTCACCTGACGGCCGAGTATACTCCTATCAGGCGGGTTGGAACGATATGCACATAGTCGATGTCACCAATGCCTCAGACCCTCAAGTAATGGGCGTCTATAATGATCCTAACACTCAAGTTCTCGATGTAAAATACCTAGAATATAACGGGAATGAGTATGTTATCCTACAAAACCAATTAGTGGATTCAGGATATGCTGACCCGAATGTTGGAGACTGGAGTGACCCAATTCAAGTGTCTGTTGTATTGATTGATGTCACGGATAAGACGAACCCAGTCTACGTTGATTCTTGGTACGATGCAGATCACCCTAGCGGACCACACAACCTCTATCCTCACATGATTGATGACGAGTGGTATATCTTCGTGGCAAACCCAGATTATGAGCAGTGTAATTCTGCTATTGGAGAAGCATGCGGTGGAGTAACTATCGCTCACCTAAATCTGCAAGGTAGTGCTTCACGAACATTGCAGGGAGTTCCTGCAGGTGGCCAAGGTCATACAATTATCAAAGTTGGAGAATATGAAGTAGCTTGGGAAACAACCCGTGGCGGTTGGATATACATACACGACATGACTGTTCAGACATGGCCAGGAGAAGACCAAAACGATCCTCGTTATGGCAGAACTTTCGTTTATGGCTCATATTGGGAAGCAGGCCTGAGAATTGGAGATGTTACCAACGTACCACATCCAACAAACTCCCCTGAATTGTATCTTCCAATGGCAACCACCTGTAAGGCAGGTCAAGGTAATCCGGTCATGTGCCGTTGGAGAGCCCCCGAGGTTGGTTCTTGGATGGATTTCCTAGATTTGGATGAAGATGGGCAACCAGATAGCGGTACAACTGGTAATGAGAACGGTGGTCGTGTTTCATACATTCATTATGCAGAGCCATTCCCTACAATGCTTGACGTGTCTCACCTTGGATTGGGAGACGAGCCAAGACATTACGTCACAGCTGCTGTAGAGTGTCTAGATTTGTATGAAGGAACTGGAATTGTTTACTTCCTTGATACTACAGAATATTCGATGGAAAATGGTAACTTCAAGTTTGAAATTACAATGACTAGAGACTGGGAAATCCCTTACGCTGAAGACCATTGCTTTGGGGCTAGTTGTGAGTTAGACCCAAACGAAGATGAATGGCTATTATTCAGCCCACACAACCTCGATAGCGGTTATTTTGAGACTACAGAAGAAACAGATCAATCCCATGGTGGAAATTGGGATGGAAGGTTGTACATCTCACATTACCATGCAGGATTATGGATTGTTGATGTTGAAACACTAATTGCCCCCGAATCAACCGATAGGGTTGACATTCATCTTGAAGCGACCGTTGGCTACTATCTGCCATCTGGCGATGCGGATGGAACTCCACTAGGTAGCCAATACTACGATTTCGGATGGGTTCCATTCCTATGGGCTGTTGAATTCCACGAAGGAAGAATATACGCATCTTGTATATCCACAGGCTTGTATATTCTTCAGTTAGACATAGACGAGCCGTTCATTGGAACTCCAGTCTAGAATACTACTGATTAGAGTAAGTTGTAACTACTGCAAAATTTTGTGTGGTAATTAATTTCCACAGCCACAGCCACGTATCTGGCATGAAGGATCCTCTTCAACCTGGGACGCCTTTGTCTGAACAGGCGATTGAGGCTTGATTTTCTTAGGACGGTTTGTATTACGAACTCGGACCTTGCGCTGGTTACTTGCTGTATGGTGAGCCATGAACTTCGGTCTTTGGACGCACTAATATAAATTACTGGCTTTGTAATAGGTTCCGATATTTATGAAATCATTAGTGTCAATGTCGATGCTAATTGGGGAACGACATTTTCTTCAGTTTTGATTAGATGCCGGAGGTAGGATTTGAACCTACGAAGCATTTCGCAGCGCATCTTGAGTGCGCCCCCTTTGACCACTCGGGTACTCCGGCTACAGACCCCCCGCCGAGTTCATCAAACATCATTCTTCCTCATCAAAAGAGGCCAAATTATGGCGTCGGGAATTGGCCACGATTAACAACAAACCAGCAATGAAAACTGACAAAACCGATAGACCAAGCAATGTTGCTTGTGAGTTCGATGAGTCATCGGTTCGAGTTAGAACATTAGAAATTGGAACTGGCACCTTCTCTTGGCCGTCGATTTGAATTTGAAGGCCTAAATCACCATCTGTCCAAGCTTCAAGTTCGAATGTGTGAGTAAATTGCATATCGACAAGTAATGTGAAGTTCAGCCTTTCGATTACCTTACCATCGCCATCAAGTAATATCATGCTAGATTCACCATCAAGCAAACCGATATTGGAAACTGTACAATCAATGGAAACAATATCTCCTACCATTGGTCGATACGGAGTCGCTACGATGTTTCCTAACTCTGGCTCATATGCGATCCATCTGATGATTGATTGAATCGGCTCTACATCACTTGAACCAACCCCTGATAACTCTCTACCAGATGCATCGTATCCATCAAACCAAATTATGATTCCATCTCCCTTTTGCAAATCATTTGATGTGTTTAAATCGATTATTGCCGAGTATAGATTAGTACGTAGGTTTTGGAATTGCAGAGGTATAGTCGCGCTACCTATCGATGATTGAATCAACCTACCGTTCCGCTCATATGTCCAATGCATAGTTATTGATTGATTATTCAATCCATGACCGTCCTGTATTGTAGCTTCAACCTGTACCGCATTCAAGGAATCTGAATCGATACTGACTAGATAACCATCCGAAACAGCAAGAACTGGTATTGAGTTGTCAATTACAATGTCTATACTATCTCCTGAATCATTATGTCCGTAAATAGAACCAAGTTCGACAATTATCTTGATTTGCTCCCCATAATAGGCAGAGTCTAACACAATTCTACTAGACGATGTTCCATCGCTGTTGAATGATTCTACCAAGTTTGTAGTCCCATTATTACCGATTAATTCCAGCGAATAATACGAAATGAATGGAAGATTGTGAGCGGGGACATCGTAGCCCATGTGATACACAACGACATCAATGTCAATGATATCTTGTGCGTGAATGTACAAGACCCGGTTGTAGAAATCTCCCAGTGGAGCAACTTTGTCCTCAGCGTTAATTATACGCAAATCAATACCTGTGTGAGTTTCCCATGAAAACAAATTTATCGAAGTAAAGCCAGCCCCTAGTGGTGCATTTTCATCCCACAATTTCAGTGAAGGTATGTTCACATCGGAACCTAAATCTTCTTTCAGGTCCCAACGTAACTCGAAATCAATACTGACATCCCAAGTGTTAGTTTGCCACCTCTGCTGCGCATTTATGGTTGGAGGTTTGATGAAACATCCTACATCGTGAACGATTTGATTGTTCCATGGAGTCCATAGGATGTCACACATGTTCTGATCTTTCGATAAATCGAGCCGTATGGTGTCGATAGATTCAATTCCGTTTTCATCGGAAATAGTGAAATTAAAGCTATGCGTATTACCCGGTAATAGATAATTATCGATTTTATCAAGTCCTAATGAATCACCACTTATCCATGTTGAATATCTTGGCTGAACATGAACTCTAGCATATGGGTGTGATTCATTGCCGCCCCCTTGAAGGTAATTACCAGACAAATCCCTACCTTCAAAGAAGACATCGATCCACCCGACTTCCTGGTCGGGCAGAGGTACTGACATTTCATCGATTAAAGGTAAATCGATTATTGCCGAAGTAGAACCAATCGGGGTTAGGAAGTCAATCGATTCCCAGCCTCTTCCGCTTCTATTGTAGTATAACTCCATTTTAGAAGGCAAGCCGTTATCATCCACAATGTGAACCTGCAAAGGTATATCTTGCCCTGGGTGCCAAACATGACCATCTGCTGGTTGATTGCCTCCAGGTGCATTTACCTCCAGCGACACAACCTCTGCATCGAACTCGTCTAGAACGAATAATACATGCTGCGATAATGAGGTTGCATCACTAGCAGTGTTGTCTTGTATCGGGCCAATTCGTGTTAAGTGAGGTATTATTTTCAACTCATTACCACTCATTAACCCCTGACTAGGAGTTACTAATGTGGTATTGAATAACCCTTCAGCACTAATATTTACAGAAATATTCGAAATCGCTTGCTCTCCATCATAAAGAGAAACCACTACATCTACATCAGCACCTGATGGATGGACTCCATACAATCCAGAGTACCTAACTTCTCCTTCAACAATAATCTCTTCACCGCCTTTGACGTTTAGTGGCCATAATGGATTCCCTAAATCGTGAAGTGAGCGATTATTGGCCCACGCATTGAACGATATTACTTCTAAATCATTGGTTGATGCAGCGTGTTGGCCAGAACCTGAGGTGTCCATTACTGGGCCTAACTCTTGACCTTCAAAGTTAGATGATGATGCGAACCAGTATAATCTAGAATTATCATCTAGAAGCCATTTAGATTCTAATGTCCATGTTGCCAATTCGCCATCCCAACTACTATTTCCAGTATCTAAAGCGATTACACCTACTCCTGAGTTCTGAATAAATCGACCTCCATTTGCCAAATTGTCAATTGTTATCTCAGCAATGGTATCGATAGCATTAGCACTGGTGGATATCTTGAGATTAATTGTTTCTAGCGCAGAGGTGTTGAGAATGGCGGAGTGACTTGAAACTGCAGATTGGCTAAAACCAGGCCTGAATGTGTCACTAGGAATTGATACCCATTCGTCAATAATAGAACGTTGGTGGATGATATCTCCATCGAAATTTATGCCACCTCTTTGAGCAGAAATACTAACTGACAATATTGATTTGTCTAATTGACTTTCAGTTAGTAAATCGTTGGATGGTGTATCGATTTGAATCGTATGATTAAATCCTGAAATGTAATTCAGGGATATTAACTTGAATGCCGTCGAATCAGAAGCTGAGAACGAAAATTTGTATTCTGTCATGTAATGCATAAATCCAGAGTTATTTATCCAGATTTGATTTTCTTCTACAACTGGAGATTGTGAACCATTTGTGATGAAATTAATATCTCCTTTGTAACAGTAGAGATTGTCACTGCAATTCCATGATAACGATGAGATGTTTTTTGCAGGTAACAAAATTGAGAATTCTAAATCATTGGAGTAAATGCTACTGAAGCCTCTGGAATCATTTAATGTGATTTGGACTCCATCAACCGATAACGAATGTAATTCAGTCGCATGGTGGAACCTTCCATCCCACGCCCAATCGACATCGCCATTATCCCCCATGTCGATTGAAGGACTAACTGGAGCACGGAGAGTAACTGGTTCTAACTTGATCCAAGTAAATTCTTCACCTGCTTGGATTACTAGGCTCAATGTAATCTGTTGAGCTGGCCCGAATGGATTGATTAGAATCTCTCCGCATTCCTTCTCGTCAATCAAACTAACTTGGTTACTCGAAGGAGGAGTTTGATTACTATGCCCCAGTATTGGAACGCGATTGGCTATTTCGGCTATCGATGCTGAAATATTCCCTTCACATTCAACAATTATACTTGAAAAGGGTCGCCAATTTGGCATTTGGATACTGATTGAATATTCGCCAGATGGCGGAGCAAGTGATGGGTCTTCGACCCATATGGGTAATCCTGAATCCATACGTTTGAGAGATTCAAGATTGAAATATTCGGTGGCGCCATGATGAATAATATGAACTCTAGGAGTTAGAGACTCATTGGTTGTAGAAAACTTTAGTTTGAATTTTAATTGTGAATATTCCCATGCTCCAATGTCTAAATTAAATGGAAGAGATAGATTGCTATGACCGGGAATTATATCTCCATTTACGTCGAGGACGTCTACCGACAAATTCGTTCCTTCTGGCTCTTCAAATAATGCAGTTAGCCTTGCCCAGCCCGATTCATCAACATCAATTAACGGACTTGTCCAAGTCCCATTGGACTGGAATCTGTCGATTACGATACCTGCATCGTCAATATACCATCCATCTTCTTCGATGTAAGCATCGGAGAAGAATGAAAACCTGATTCTAACATTATCACCAGCTAAATCTGAGATATCTCCGCTTATTCGGCTAAAGGTGTGGTTTGAATTGTTTTTTCCACACCCACTAGCCACAGTTGAACCATCGAAAATGCCCTTGCCATAAAATGGAGAGTTTGTATTAACTTGGGATGTTCTCTCATAAAATCCAGTTATATTATTGCCGAAATGCTGCCATGTTAGCCCGTCATCAACTGATGTGAATATCGTGCCTCCATCCCATGATGTTTCAGTACATATCCAATGACTGAAAGTTAGCCTGGCAGTAGAACCCTCTGGAATGTAATAATTTGGTGATACTAAGTGTGTGTACATACTGTTAGAATATTCATCATCAAGGTTAATCGCCATTCCTTTATTCCCGCTAGGCCAAGAGGTTGAATTCGGACCATATCCGTTGGAGTTGTCGATAGGCCCTCTTTCCCAAGTATCTACGCCTCTTATCTGATCAACTCTCCAACCCGATGGTAACTCTTGGATGGACTCAAACGAGTCTGCAGAATGCCATGGACCATTATTTCCTTCCCAGTCAACATGCTTCCACTCGTTAGGATAGCCTTGTACAGTTTCCAGATAGTGGCCGGTATTGTTTGTGAAATTCCCAAGTTCCCTAACTTCCATATTTGCAGTCCCAACTCCTGAAAGTGCACGTAGATCATCAATCATGATGCCTTCCCAACCATCTATTGAACTACCTCCATAATTGGTAGAGGCATCTGTTCTTACTCTGAATTGCATCAGCATATTATCTGCATTTGGACTGGTTGATGCCCATGATGGGAAAGGGTGCTGAATCTCTCTCCAACCGTATGATTGCTGAGTGTATGAAGCACCGCCTGATGCGATTCCTTGGCCGGGCACTCCGGGAACTGGGTTCATTGCTGTCCAAGATGAGCCATTGTCTTGAGAAATCATGACAAGCATATTGTCTGAATTCCCACCTTGAATATCCCAATTAGACCAGTAGGTTAATTCCAGAGGTACAGAAAGTCCTGAAAGGTTTACTGGGATTATTAGAGTCCCATCTGTATTCGCAGAATACCCACCACTGGAGTTACCATGGAACCATGTCCCGTAAGGATCTCCTTGGTTTGAAAGGTTGAATGAATCAATGAATAGACCAACATCGGTTGTTGAGTTAACTGAAGTTTTCACAAAATACCTAAACCCGATACTACTGGAATTTGCCACTAATAAATCCAAAGAATACTTTTCATTACTCCAATTTGTTGACTGTCCAGTCCAATTATCCATTGTTACCCAATTAATTCCATTGTCGACTGAATAATGAATTTCTGCGATATCATCCAAATCAAATGAATTCCACCGATCGAATGTCAGATTGAAATATCTTACAACTTCTGGTACTGGCCAAAACTGAGAACGTATGAAACCTTCACTTCCAGGTTGTATTGAACCGTTTGTTCCTGCTACGACATATCCATTAGTGGCATTTACTGGACCATAGGCGACTGTTGAGAGGTTAACTGGCATCCAGAATTCATCACCATGTGAAGACCAGGTTCCAAATTGTGGGATACTAGTTTCAAAATCAGTCATTACGCCATAAGTAGAGATTGGAGCTAGAGTTAATTCACCGTTAGAGGTTAGGTATGAGGTTTGATTAGAGTCTCCGATAGAAAAGCCACCAGGAGAATCTTTTGACCAAATCGACCCATTGTCTTCGGCATTAATCCAATTTGGGGCCACTTCAAAACTAGAACCTGTAATAGTTGAGTTTGAAGGCAAAACAAACCCCTCATAGGTTGAATTGGATGGCTCTGGACCTGAATTATTTGGAGAGGAGGTAGGCCCTTGCCATGTTGAAATATCTGCTGCTGCCCACGGGGTGAGTAGCATTAGAAAAACAATCACGCAAGCCTGTCTCACTGGGTCCACCTAGGGTGGACCCATGGTTGCTGGGTTTGAATCTTCGTCCCTAATGTTCAGTAATTTTGGCTGAAGGGTTGATAGGTGGCCCGCGCCACGGCATTTAGCATGGCCGAGCGGACCTTCCTCAACCCTGCTCAGGCAAAAGAGATTGAGGAACAACTTTTTTCCACACTTAGACAGCAAGTTGGAAGAAGTGTACCTATGCCACTACCAAGCCAGGACTTCTGGTCAAAGGTCGCACAGTTACTCGATACTGTCGAAATGGAGATCCATAATGTTTACAGAAATGTCGGACCGTCGATGAAGATGCAGACAATCCAAAAACGTCAAGCAAACATTAGGAGAACGGCATCTGAACTTGCACGAAAGAGACTTGTTGCAATGATGCAACATTCAGCAAGCATGGCATTGCGAACAGAAGGTGGGTCACAAGGACAAGACCTAGCAAATCTGGATTGGTCTCGACATGACCCCTCTGAAAGGGACTTTTACGCTAATGCTACAGAGCAAGTTAATCGATTCAAGCAATCTGTCAATTGGAATGCTATGCAGATGGGGCTTGCTTCTGAGGGACTTGCCAAAGAAGTGACTTTAGCAGCAGGAACAACACAACTCGACTCGTTTATTCCAGATAGTGGTGGACTAACTGGCCAAGGACCACCTCCTATTGCATTAGAAGACAAGTCCGCCCCCTTGCCGGATATTGAAATTGATGAGGAAGAAATTCTTGCAAAGGCTGATGCTTATCCTGAATTACAAGGGGTGCAGCCAGTAGAAGAGCCATCACTAGTAGTTGATGCTCCAGAAATCAGTAATCACGCTGCAGCAATGGAATTAGCTCCTTCCAAGAAGAAAGAAGAAATGGACTTTGATGCTTGGGCTTCAGCCGATGCTGTAGTAGATGATGAACCGGAAATTGTAGAAAGTGATTCTCCAGATACTGATCAGATGCTTCGAATCAGAGTCCTTCAATCCATGGAAGATCCAATAATCACTGCAGATGGGGAAATCACCCTTGGAGCAGGAGATGTTCTATTCTTAGACCAAATGACTGCTAACTATTTGGTTGACTCAGGTGTTGCTGAAATTGCAACACTGTGAACGCTAGCGCCGTTCAAGAATAAATTTGTAAGAGTTTTTGATGAGTAGACGGAAAGTCGTTTTGGAGAGTAGTTCGTTAGAACTGGACTCTCCGTCCACTCATCGGGGTTAGCGCAAATGCGCTCTGACTCTAGGTCAGTTTCAGTTCATCGAGCGCATTGATAACTCAATGCTCACGGTGTCAGGAATTGGAATTCTAGCGACCTGTCTTAGAGCGCTTTCGTCCTTTCCGCTGGTGATATCCATCTCTAGAAGACGCTTGTGAATGCGCATCTCCCAATGATCGTAGGTTTCACTTCCTTCACCATCTGGTGCTTTGCGGCATGGAACCACAAGGCGACGAGTTGGTAGTGGAATTGGGCCACGTAGACTGATACCGCCGTTGTCACAGATTGATTTAATCTGAGATGCGACTGCATCGATGTCTCGATGGTTCTCTCCAGTTAGCTTGATGATGGTCACTGCTGCCATGATATTCACCTATTCCATTCGGATCTTAGTCCAGTCGGGTCTCAAGCCTTCTTTTCTATCTTCATACAGACACCAGCCGCGACGGTCTTACCCATGTCACGGATAGCGAAGCGTGAAAGCTCCGGGAAGGTGTCCATCTGTTCGATAGCCATTGGTTTAGTAGGTTGGAAACGGACAATACAAGCATCACCGGACTTCAAGAAACTAGGGTTAGCTTCCTTTCCAGCCTTGTTTGTCTTTTCTAGTAGTTCCATGAACTTAACAGCGACTTGAGCTGTGTGTGCGTGGAATACTGGTGTGTAACCAACAGAAACTGCCTTTGGAATGTCCATAAGCTGAATCTGTCCAACGAAGTGTTCGTCGTGACGAACGAATGTTGGTGCTGTGTCAGTGTAACCTGCAACGTCGCCACGGCGGATTTCATCAGCAGCCAGACCACGTACGTTGAATCCAACGTTGTCTCCAGGTTCTGCCTTAGGTACCATTGTGTGGTGCATCTCGATTGACTTGACTTCAGCGGACTTCTGTGAAGGATTGAACATTACTGTCTTTCCAACGTTTAGAGTTCCGGTTTCAATCTTACCAACTGGCACTGTTCCAATACCGGAGATCTTGTAGACATCCTGAATAGGTAGGCGTAGTGGCTTGTCAACTGGCTTGTTCGGCATTTGTGCTGCGTCAATAGCCTCGAATAGTGTAGGTCCATTGTACCAGGAACACTTGTCAGACTTATCGAAGACGTTGTCTCCGTTAAGACTGGATGCTGGAATCATTGGAATACGGTCAAGTTGTCTTGCGAAACCTGCTGTCTTCAACAAGTTAGTAACTTGCTCACATGCAGACTTGTACTTGTCTTCTGACCAGTCAACACCAGAGATGTCCATCTTGTTAACGTGTATGATTAACTCAGCAACACCCAATACCTTAGCAAGGAATGCGTGCTCCTTAGTCTGAGCGTTTACACCGTCGTTAGCAGCACATAGCAGTACAGCTGTATCTGCTTGGCTAGCACCAGTGATCATGTTCTTTACGAAATCACGGTGACCTGGAGCATCGATGATAGTCCAGTAGTACTTAGGTGTGAAGAACTCTTTGTGTGCGACGTCGATTGTGATACCGCGCTCGCGCTCTTCTTTCAGACCGTCCATGACGTAAGCAAGACCGAATCCAGCCTTACCCGACTCAGCGGCTAATTTTTCGTTCTTTTCAATAACGTGTTCTTCGATATGACCTGAGTCCAGAAGAAGACGACCTACAGTGGTCGACTTTCCGTGGTCTACGTGTCCGATGAACACGATATTGCGGTGCGGTTTACTCTTATCTTCCCATTGAGATCCCATATTGCTCTCTCCTTTAGCAACTTGCCGACATTCCACCCCTATTTGAAGAGCGCGACGCGATAACGTAGAATGATTAAGTGTGAAATGGTGGTTTTAGGAGCCTCAGTGTATTATTTGTAGACAAGTCGAATCGTCATGGATTCGATATCCAAATCATTTACCTTTTCGTTACGTACTGTCATAGTCCATTCACCATCTTTCCATTGGCTTTCACTGAAGTGATAGGAACCTGTGAATTGTAACCACACACAATCTGTGTCTGACTCACAATCACCGGCTTGTCGCTGGTCTACTCCAATGGCGCTGGTATTTCCTGCTTCTTCATCGGTTGAATTGAAACCGTAAAGATCGAGTTTTGCTCTACAGTTATTAGTTCCAAAGACTGGTTGGCAATCGCCATCTTCTTTCAGGTAAACAAGTTCACCTGTTGCTCTTCGAATTGTGTTACCTGAATCCGAGTCCTGTGTTGCAGGGAATGAGAATTCGATATCAATTGGGCTGTTAGAGGTGTTTCCTGCGATTGAAAAGTCATTCCACCTACCTACGTAGTTTACGTATACTGTTGTATCCTCAGTACTTGTTAGCCCTTCTCCGTTAGTAACAGTTAGAGCGATTTTGTATTCACCCGGTGCTACTTCTTTCCAATCGACTGTTTCGCCTGTAAGATCTTCGTCGTTCTCAGAATTGCCATCTCCATCCTCGTCTCTTTCGAGGTCAAGGTCCCAGGTCCAGTCTGAAATATAGTCATCACAAGGCCCTGAATCTTCACAGGGTTCTGAATCGGAGCCATCCAATTCAATAGTTGTAGTTGCTAAGATATTCTTGCTAGATGTGCTGCGATCCATTTCGCATACATACACTACATAGAAATTACCCGATGATACAGACTCTCCGTCACAGTCACTGTTTGGTGAATAAGAACCTGGTTCTGCACTAGGAAGAGATGCGTCCGCATCTATGACTCTAATAGAACGAGTTTGTGAATTAGAATTAGTTCCATCAGATACAGTTAGAGTGACATCATAACTACCTGAGTCTGGATAAGACCATGTCACCTTTCTTCCAGTTTCATCGTATGAGCCATCATCTTGGAAATCCCACTTGTAAGTTAGTGATGCACCTGAAGGTAGTGATGCACCGCCATCGAAATCGATATCCATCCCTGTTCGGATGTTTTTATCGGGGTCATAATCGAATATTGCTTCTACAGAGGTAGAGGTTTCTTCGTCATCGGAAAGGCAACCCGCGAGTCCGGCTGAAATGAACAACAGAGCCATCAAGATAGGTTTCATCACTACAAGGTGAGCACATAGTCCCATTCAATGCTTGCCCTTAATGACCCTAAAATCAGAAGGAGAATAGAGATGTTTGGCGGTTTCCGGCAAGTAACTCCTTTGCATTCCAGTTGAATGCTTCAGTAACTTTACCAAAAGCAGTAGCTAGCCTATCTGCATAGAATTGCCCATCATAGTTCAGCACAGGGTCTTCCTCTAGCCAAGGCTCGATTTCCATAGGCCTTTGACGAGCATTGGTAACGATGTATGCTATTTTCATACCTGGGGTGAATGGTAGACCTTTGTTGATTAGTGCTCTTGCTGCTCTAACCTGAATCATCGAATCGGGATTGGCATAGTCTTTGGTGAAATCCCATTTTGCCCGTTTTTTGTCCCAACGGCCTTTACAAGATTTGCTCATAATCAAATCTCTGATGGGCACTAAGCCGCTCTTTGCAGCAGCAATTGTATCTATTGCTAGGTTAATTGCAGCATCGGAATCGTCTGCCAATACATGTCTGAACATCTGTTTCATCCCATCTGTAAGATATCTGAAGGAATCTGTTCGCTGAGTCTCATATCCCTTGATCATCATCTTTTCTTCAGGCCATACCACTTGGCCAACATATCGTTTCTTGGCCCCATGGCTGAAGAATACCGACATCCCGGTTTCAAATTCTAATTCCGCACTTTCTTCGCTGAACCTTTCTGCTGTACTGTGCCCGAATTCAATCATCGCTTGCTCTGGGTCTGCAACACCTTCAACAGGTGTCTTGACGAAAATTGAATCTGTATCTGAGTATACGACATGCTGACCTTCTTCACCTAATTTATGAATAATTGTTTTGATGTTTTGGCGAGCCCAAGCAGTGATCGATTCACCTAACTGCCTGTGCGTGAAACGGTAAAAGCCGCTTGCGAAAACACCGTAGAAAGAATTCATGAGGATTTTTACCGCATATTGCATTTGGTCGTGATAAGACCGCTTTGCATCATCTTTGGCACCCCTCATTCCTGCTTTGTGAACATCTCTTTGCGACATCAAATCTTCAAGCAGCGTAGGAACCATTCCCCTTCGCCCCTTCTCATTTCTGAACTTAGCACCTGTTGGAGACTCATAAGAAATCTCATCTTCGGTTGGCTGGTCGGTACTACTATCATCAATTCTTGTAGTGTAACAGATGTTTTTGCCTATCATAATAGAAGGATACATCGATTTGAAATCAAGAATCGCAACCCAGCGGTGAAGTCCTGCTTTTACATCGTGAACATATCCGCCTTCGATTTGACCTTCTTTTTTGTCCGCAGAACCTGTCAAAGGAACTCCTATTGCGGTTCTGTCTGCCATTCTAATAACTAGTGAATCTATCAATTGGGAAGTGGTTCCATTCGCACTTGTGTCTAGAGATACTTTGGCTACTGCTGCCACTGCTTCTTTACGCCTGAAGGCTTGGATAGCGTGCATGATATCTAACGGAAGTTCAGCGTCTCTCAGACAATATTCGATAACAACATCAGGGCGATTTGCCCATTCTTCGTCCATCTTTGAAGCATCTACATCCATCTTCTGCATATCCTCATCATCAGGGAATAGCATATTTGAGACAAACTTCAATGTCTCTCTTTGAGGTCTCAGTGCCTGTCTTGCCTGCCACCATGCATCCATTACGCACCTGCCACCAACGTTCCATGCCCTAGACACTCCCCTTGTTGGATACAGGGTATCTCTACGACGGCCTTCTTCGGAAGTAGATACTCTGCCCCAACCCATTGTTTCGACTTTCTTCGATTTATCCCGCTTAGCGATGAGGTTGGCTCTGTCAACAATTCGCCCCATATCGAAATTGTCAATATTGTATCCTGTGATAATGTCTGGGTCAGTAGACCTTACAAGTTCTGTAAGTTGCTTGAGAATGGATTCTTCATCATCGGCATAGGTATGATGGGTTCTTTCTCCTGTGCCCATGTCTTCAGTGACTACCGCTGCACAAAGAATGGTGTTGTGAGCAATCGAGGTCTCAAGGTCGAAAGAGAAGATTTTGAATGGCGCTGGGAATGGCTCACAATGACTGACATCATCCATAGTCAGTTCTAAACACACATCTACAGGGTGCTCGGTTTGACCTACTTCACCATCAACAGAAACATGCATCGAAAGATCTCCATCCAAGAAAAAGCGATTGACGAACGGTATGTCCCCTGATAGGACCGTCCATCTTCCTGACAACTCTTTTCTTAACTTTGGAACCATGAACGGTTGACTAACATATACTTTCCAAACCGGTTTAATTCCCAGGTCGGTCCATTTCATTATTGGCTCTGATATTTCGACCACTTCTTCAAAATGATCTGGAAGAGAGGGGGGTTCATCGCCCTCTGCCCATCTGCCATTGGGAGTAATCTCAAACCAAGCTCGCACACCGTGAACTCGTAATAATACCGACTCGCCAGAACGGGCGCGTGACCACAATTCCATTACTGTTGAATCGTCAATTGATGAATATCGCCCGGTAATGATTGCGACATCACCGCTCCAGCGCATGTTACCTCCTAGAGTCAATAGGACAACAACTTGTCGAAAGAGCACTTTGGGTCGATTTGCGCACAATCATTGAATACCGGTGGGCGCTGGTCTGTGATAATGAGCGAAGCACCGGTGGATTGGGACTCTTTGACATTCTCTATGACAGAGACTGATTTCATGTACATCGCTAAAACCGCTATCGATGCACCATGGGCTCCTGGCGAAATATTACCATACGGTAACATTTCAATCTCGCCTGCTGCTGGAGTAATCAATTATGGACAGGGTCTATTCGAAGGCATGAAGGCATACAGAACCAATGCCGGAAGAGTTGTTCTTTTCCGTCCAGAAGAGAATGCTCGAAGAATGCAAAGAGGCGCTGACAGATTGAAGATGCCCCCTGTCCCTGAATCAATATTCATAGATGCTGTAGAACAATGTGTTCAACAAAATGCACGCTGGATACCTCCAATGGGTAAAGGAGCATTGTATGTTAGACCTTTGCTAAATGGCAGCGGGCCTATTTTGGGCGTTGCACCTGCTCCTGAATACACTTTCATGATCTATGTAACGCCAGTTGGGCCATACTTCAAAGGTGGAATGTCCTGTATTAATTTGTTAATCAGTGACCACCACCATCGTGCCGCACCAGGTGGCTCAGGCGGAGTCAAAGCGATAGGTAACTACGCACCAGGAATGATGCCATCTAAGAATGCAAAAGCCGCAGGATATGCAGAGGTCATCTATCTGGATGCTGAAGAACACAAATATGTCGAAGAAGTAGGAGCTGCCAACTTCTTTTGTCTGAAGGACGGAGTATTGTATACTCCTGAATTAACCGGAACTATTCTTCCTGGAATCACACGTGATTCGATTATTCAACTTGCACGACACATGGGCTATGAAGTGGTCGAGGAAAAGGTCGAGGCTGGATTTGCAATGAGTGCAGAGGAGGCTTTCTGCTGTGGAACCGCTGCTGTAATTTCACCTATTGGTTCAATCACACTCGGTGACAAAACGGTTACTTATTCCGATGGGGCAACACCTGGAGAATTAACTCTCAAGTTATACAATGCCCTAACTAACATCCAGAATGAAGTAGACGAGGATACATTTGGGTGGGTTCATCCAGTACCTGGCCTTGAGTGATTGGAAAAATCGGTTTTTCTTGTAGATTAAGTTACCAATACAGTCTCTCGCAGACCTTATGACTCACAGCGATTACCGAAGAGTATGCACAGGAGGTCTGTTTTTGCAATCCTCTTGGGCCTATTGATGCTCCAAGTTTCTCTTTCAAGTGCAATTGCATATCCAAATGATGTCAATGCACAAGCCGATGAAGAACCCCCTTCATGGCCTGAAGGAAGTGCTGCATACGACAATATGGTACAAATGGCCGACTTTGGGTATAGGAAAATCGACACTCAAGCTAATTTTGATGCAAGGAATTGGATCGCTGAAGAGTTAGAAGATATGGGCTACTATGTCGAAAGACAAGCATTCCAAACTCAGGAATGCAACAATTGTGAAAACTTGGTCATTACAATCAATGGCACACTAGAAGACGAATGGATAGTAGTTGGTGCCCATCATGATGCGATTTGTTATTCTCCTCCACCTCTAATTGGACAAACATACACTGGTTGTACAAGTTCAGGCGCATATGATGATGGGACAGGAAGCGGCTCATTGCTAGAATTAGCGAGAACATTTTCTGAATGGAATCAAACTCCAACGCATACATGGAAATTGGCATGGTGGGACTATGAGGAGTGGCAGGGTACGTCTTCTTCTGAAGGAGGAGGTATGGGTAGCCTTCATTTCGTTACTGAGCAAATTCCTGATTATGTTGATGTCACCTACGTCAATCTCGACATGTTTGGCCTAAATTGGCCAGTCCCTACCCCTCTTGCAAGCCAACTTTCGGGTTGTGATGAAGATTTTTGGACACTATACATGTTCACTTCTCCAGTATCTGATTGGTCTTATTATGAGAATAATGGATTGGAAGTTACAGAAGATATGCGTTCCAATGCTGAGGATTTTCAAACCCAACTTAAACAAATCAATACCGACCTTTCGCACCCTGATGAATGGGTTCGCGTTATCGATGACACAAAGGGGAACTCTGACCATTTCAATTTCATAATGCATAACCACACAGCCACCTGGCTAAGAGGTCAGCATCAGTATCTGTTGGAGGAAGGGGATTCCTGTGAACAAACTCCAAAACACTCGCAAAGCGATTCTGTTACGGTAATCAACACAATGGCAGGAGGAAGAAATAATTTAGAATCGGGATTGCAAACCGGACTGGATATTGTAGCAACTCTAGCTTGGCAAGATTGGAATAATAACGATTCAGATATGGCTGATGAAGAAGATTCTACATCCACTATGTCTGTAGGCAGTGGTAGTATATCCGGAATACTATTTTTGCTTTGGTTCTTAGGAATGTTCGTATTCGTTGGATTCATTTCAATCAGACGTGATCGATTTCAATTGGGCATGATATTGGAAGAAGAGTCAGCGCAATCGGGCTCCAAAGGATCTGAATCTGAAGGTAAAACGTTGGTTGACAATTATCGTGCGAGAGTATTGACGCTGTGTGCTCTGTATGTGGCTCAAGGAATACCTTGGGGATTCATCACTGTCACGTTTGTAACATTCCTTGCAGTAGAAGGAGTTGCTGCAAAAGAATTAGCATTCTTACTGACTTTAGGGACATTGCCCTGGTCATTGAAATTCCTATGGGGTCCAGTCATAGATAGATTCCAATATCGACAACTAGGAAGAAGAAGGCCTTGGATTTTGATTGCACAAACAGGAATGGTATTGATTCTATCTTCGATGTTATTCATCCCTAACCCTGCAAGCAATGTTCAGTTAGTAGCAGTGATGTTTTTGATCTACAACATATTCACATCCCTACAAGATGTCAGTACCGATGCTCTTGCGGTTGACATACTGAAACCGCATGAAATGGAGAAAGTCAACAGTTACATGTTCACATCAAAAACCGTTGGAGGAATAATCGGCGGAGCCGGACTGGGAACCATAATTGGAACAGTTGGAATCACAGGAGCCATATTGATCCAGATTCCAATTCTACTAGTCATCATGCTAGTGCCATTATTGATGAGAGAGAGACCTGGTGAGAAATTATTCCCTTGGGAAGAGGATATTGCATTAGAAACCGTAGCACCTAATGGATTAGAAGTAGTAGAAGAAGAGCGTACTTTCAAAGAAATCTTGTCGAATGTCAAAACTGCATTCTCTTTACGTTCAACGCAAATTGGAATTTTGTTAAGTTTAGTAATCTCACTATCATTCTTCTTAGTACCAATTCTGCCATTATTATTCTTAGCAGAATTGAATTGGTCTCAAGAAAGATTCAATGCTACCAAAGGTGGTATTATTCTGGTTGTGACCATGATTGGATATATTGTAGGGGGTCAACTTGGAAGGAAGTTTGGTGGTAAATCTGTAATGATTTATTCTGCTCTTGGGGCCGCCCTAACCACTGCATGTTGGGGCATGAGCGAATCCCTCTGGGACAGCAATTTATTCATGATGTCAATATGGTCGATTCACACATTACTTTGGGCTATGGTTTCAATCAACGTGTATTCATTGATGATGAGAATTACTTGGGGAGAGGTTGGTGGAACGCAATTTACTGCATACATGGCAATGATGAATTTGTCAGCAATTATTGGCTATCAACTAACAGACCCATTAGCTAGTAGATTTGACTATCCTACGCTCTTCCTTATCTCGGCGGTTTTGGAAACGATAGTCATTATAGGAGCGATATTCATCGATCCTAGTGAAACCAGAAGAGTACTGGGTGAAGATGCAAACACTGTTTGAAAGTATGCTAACCAGTGTCGCCACTCTGTACATACTGTCCACGCGTCGGTAGGCAGTGTACTGGGGGACTGAACACCCATTGTACTCCTCCATAATCTCTTGAGGGGTTTGACAGAACCCTTGCGATTTAGGGGGAATGATATGTCTTTAGTTATTAGTGCATTACATTCCAGACGATACATAAGCCTTGGTTTCATCCATTTCTAATTTATACAACGCACAAATTTCCTCTGCTAAATCTCTACCGAAACCTTCCCTGCGACGACTCTTCTTATTCCCGCGTAGATTTATTTTTGCAACAAAATGACCGTCTGAGATTATGTGTAACTCGGGGTTATAATATAGGCCCGAAATGGATTGGTGAAACACCAATCCAGTGATGTCTTCTTTTCCAAATTTGTGCGATGGAGTGTCCTTGGCAATTGGAAGCAATTCTGCTTCCAAATTAGGATATACCTTAATTCCAGAACCACTCAAAAAATCTGGATTAAGTATGCCGTTGGAATATTCGCGTTGCCACTCCAACCGTTCTTTCTTAATACTACGATCTTCGAAGAACTTAATTAGGCTTAGAATCCCTACCGTTGTTACTGTTAATACGAAATATGTAAAAATCTCAGATAGAAGGTTCAAAACTTCGGAATGATTGGTTTTTTTACCGATAATTATCGGAGCAGTTAGAAAAATTTCCGGTTCATAATCGAAATCCTCATTGCAATATGGACACTCATATGTTCCTTTTGAATCACCGCCAAGGTCTACAGTCTTGAAGCATAAAGGACAATCTACTTCTACCATATTAGAATCTGATTTCTTGATAGGTATAATTCTTGGCCCGACACTACCCAAACCCTTGTGATACCCACGCGTGAGAAACTCACGCGTCGGTACCGACGCTTGGACTGTATGTACAGAGGGTGTCTTGAGGGTTCGAATCAATTTTCTAACCTAGTCCAATCTGCTTGAGAGCCAATTGTTCTGTAGAAATTAGTCCCATCTTGGGCGGTGAACCATTCATATCCATTTTCGTCTGTTTTCTGCGCTGTATCTTCGATTGAAGGATAATCACTCTGCGCAACTAGTTCTGGAACTTGTTTTTCTGTATCATTCATTTCCTCAACGACCATTTTAGTCTGGTCGAATTCATGATTGTCGATCGAAGACAATTTTTGGTTTTGCGACTCAAAGACATCATCTAATTCAGCTCGTAAGCGTTCTAATCGGATTCCTTGGTGAGGCCCCAGCATACGAAGCATAAGCGAGTATTCCCACTTGTAAGCCACTGATTCTAACTCGTCTCGAGTGTTCGCTTCACGAAGCATTGCTTCGTATTTTGCACATCGTGTATTACGAGTAACGAATCCAAACCCGATCCAAACGAATAGCGGAATACCGCCAAACATTCCAATCAAGTCCCAAGCACCTAGACCAACAGAAGTTCCGGGAATCACAATCTCGAATGATTCCACTGGTTCTTCAGCAGAATTGAATGGGTCAGTACCTAGCCGAATTTCATCAGTATCCGCCCAACCATCATTGTCATCATCAACGTCAGCATTGTCGCCTTCTCCATCTCCGTCACTGTCCAAACACTCTTGAGAATTAGAGGGAAAAGCATCGTCTTCATCCAAACAACCATCGGCATCTAAATCTCCCGGAGATGATAGTTTAGGTAAGGTATCGATGCTGTCATTGTAGCCATCATTGTCGAAGTCATTTAGATAAGGATCGGCGTCAGTGCCATTCAGGTTGTCACCTAATCCATCACCGTCATCATCAACCCATTGAGTTGGGTTTTGCGGGAATTGGTCATACAACCTTCCAGTTGGATTATCTCCATAACCGTCGCCATCCGCATCTGACCATTGAGTTGCATCAGTGATGAAAACATCCGGATTGTTACCAAGTGGATTATCACCGTAGCCGTCACCGTCAATATCTCCCCATTGTGTGGTATCATCAGGGAACTTGTCTGCTCCAATACCCATTGGATTGTCGCCCATGCCGTCACCATCTCTGTCTTCAGTTTGAGTGGGGTCAAATGGGAATGCATCTGCATTATTTCCTAGCCCATCCATATCGGAATCAGCCCATTCATTAACGTCGTTAGGGAATGCATCGCCACGATTTCCAGTTTCTTCATCACCGTATCCGTCACCATCTGTGTCGTTCCATTGAGTCACTTCGTTCGGAAATGCGTCATCTTCATCTGCGATTCCATCACGATCTGAGTCCTGCCAGCGTGTTGAATCGTTTGGGAATGCATCGCCTCGGTTACCAGTTTCTTCATCACCGTATCCGTCACCATCAGTGTCATTCCATTGGGTGACTTCGTTCGGGAATGCGTCATCTTCATCTGCGACTCCATCACGATCTGAGTCCTGCCAGCGTGTTGCGTCATCAGGGAACCAATCTCCTCCGGCTCCGTACGGATTATCCCCGTGGCCGTCACCATCTGTGTCGTTCCATTGTGTTCCATCAGCAGGGAATGAATCCAGATTGACGCCTTGTGGATTCTCACCATAACCGTCACCATCTCGATCTTTCCATTGAGTCGGTTCTTGAGGTAAATCATCACCAGCATTTGACCAACCATCGCCATCAGAATCAGTACACCCGAATCTATCTTCAGTACTATTGCCAGTTACTGAAGGACAGGCATCTCCTTGGAATCCATTGAGTTCATCACCGTATCCGTCCCCATCTTGATCGGACCATTGACTGGATTCATTGTCATAAGCATCTTCGGAATCTGCCCATCCATCGAAATCTGTGTCCGGACAACCAAGAGTTCCATTCCTCATAGATTCTCCAGGTGTTGTGGGGCAGTCATCCACATCATCGGTTGCTCCTTGGTCGGGATACCCATCATCATCTAAGTCACTCCAAGATACCCCAATATTAGGAAAAGCATCACCTGTATCGGAATATCCATCTCCATCCCTGTCTTTGCAGCCAAATTCATCAATCGTTGAATTACCGATTACATTAGGACAACTGTCGGGGGTTGTTCCAATTGGATTGTCACCATATCCATCTCCATCTAAATCGAACCACTGAGTCGAATCTGAATTGAATTGATCTTCCAAATCATTTACTCCGTCAAGATCTCCATCTTGCCATACTGATTTGACGACGCCAAACTGAACATAGGAGTAGTTGTTTTGATCTAAGCAATCAATCGACGTAATTCCTGCAACTCCCGAGTTGATTATAGTCCCGTTTAGATATATGTCATTGTTAACCACAGCCATGTTACAACTTGGATTCAATGCTGCTGCTTGAACGTCCGTATCACCAATATTGTACCCCGAAAAAGCAACTGTGCTGTAAGGATTTGTAATCCGAAACGTGGTCAGAGCAGACGCCCCACTGCCACTTGCAACTATTTGCATAGACATTCCTGCATTGACGATATCTGGTACTCGATGATAATTTCCACTATTGTATTGCTGTATAACACACTGCATACTACTTGTAAGACATACATACTCATTTGAAGGCCAAGCAGCACCCATGACACCGAGTGTGTAATGCTTCCCTTCATCGCTAAGTATTATGTCCCAAGGCCCACCATTGCCGGTTGTCCTGACACAGTGATTATTTTGTGTAACCGAAGTGTTGTTTCTCGAGATGAAAATCGTTAACACATATTCGTTATTGCTACACCCCGCACTTGTGGATGTTGAAATTGTCGTGTTGTAGACAGGATCTGCGCCCATGAAAAAAGTTCCATTATATCTGTGGCTAAATCCTGTTGCGTCCCACTCCAATACAGTGTTTTCACATGTTATTAATTCCCGAGTCTTGTTTATTGAGAACGGATTATCGAATTCTGTTGTACCATAGAATGTCATTGCCCTGTCACAAGATGTTGAATCAATTACACTATTGTTTCTCAAATTTCTCAAAGTTAAGTTATCATTCTCCCAAATCACAATGTGTGATGAATCAACCAGTGCTATTTCCGACTGGCCCACATAAAATGAATTCTGACTTATCGTTGAAGTGAATGAAACTTCATTATTGTCTTCACTTAGCTCTATACCATACTGGACTGGTAAAAATGATATTATCTGGAAGACTAAAATCAAAACCATACCCAACGCTAGCTTGTTCTTCATGAACCTTGGTTGTTGATTGAGCATAAAAGATAATCGTCAATCTAGATAATTCAGACAAGCGACATATCATTCCCACGAAATCGTAAGGGTTCTTCCAAACCCCTCATGACATTATGGAGAAGTACAATGGGTGTTCAGTCCCCCAGTACACTCCCTACCCTACCATGAGATGCCTATACAGTGGGTGTACAGAGGGTGTTGCATGGGTATACAAAGGTATCAAGAACACTCAATTGCATCAATGATCTGCTTCTGTATGTGTTCATCATACGCCGAAGAATGGAGCTCTTGTTCATTAGATTTGGTGTCAAAGTAACGCCCTGTTACGCCCTCCAATGAGGAATCAGTTGCCACGAAGACCGTTGATTGTGAGGCTTTGTGAGCGCTCTTGCCACCATCACTTCGGAAAAATAATTTGAAGAATGGCATCATGATTTTCATTGGACCAGGAAGTCCCTTTGTTGTCAACGATTGTGTCATTAAAGTTGATGCTCTTCCAGGGAATACGATATTTACACTCACGTTCTCTGATTCCAATCTTTTAGAGAGTGCAATCGACATGCCTTCCAAGATGCTTTTTGAGTGAGTGTATGTCATTAAACCTCTGAACTTTTTCTCTGCCTGCAGATTTGTTGGAACAATTGCGGCAGGTTTGTCCCCACCACTGATATTCAATACTCGAGGCGAGAGGGAGGATTTCAACTTAGGCAAGAGAGCATGGGCTAGGTTCCAAGGTGCAACCACATTTACTGCAAAATGCATCTCCAAACCATCCTTGTTGTATTTGAGGGTGTTTCCAAGATAGCCTGCATTGTTAATGAGGACATCGATTTTAGAAACGCTTTGATCGATGCAATCCGCCAATTGCGACACACCTTTTTTTGTTGAAACATCACCCATAATGAACTCAATTTCAGGATTACCCGATTCTTTTGTGATACTTTCAACTGCACTTTTACCTCGCTCACTATTTCTTCCCACGAGAATCACATGTGCTCCGAGGTTCGCAATTTCAAGAGCACTGTAATATCCAATTCCAGAGGTTGCTCCTGTGATTACAACTGTTTTTCCGCGCATCAATTTCGACATACAAGTCTCAACCCTTTTCAGTAGAATCTCAAACCGTACTGTTTCGCACAAAGACCTGTGGAGGGTCATTTGCCCAAATCGCTTCGAGGAAAGCATCTACTCTGTCGTTGATTGGAGTTCTAGCATAGTTTGTTTCAACATGGCCTCCGTCGGGATCAAAATCCAAGATATGGGGTGTATTCGGTTGTGCATCAATCGTCTGCCGCAAATTGTCATACATCCAACGGCAATTACTCAAGTTAGCCTCTTCAGCTGCAGGGATTGTTGGTAATTTCCCCCCACAGGCAGGATCGAGTTCACCGATAATGAACATAATTGGCACATTAGTAAATCCATTCCGAATCATCGCTTCAGGATAGATGCCATAGCCCTCGTAATCAAACCCGAGTTTCTCCATACCATCGCTACGTAGATCTCCTCCGTTGAAAGGATAGAGATCAACACCGACATAGATGTCAAACATCTCGAAGATACGGGGAAGATCAAATGTCCATGAATCCGCTACCACTGCAGTAAGGTAGATGTCTTCGTGCGAGTATGCAACGGCTACATTCCATACGCCGATTGAGCCAGCACTTGTTCCATGAGCGAAAACCTGGCTGGTTGGGTAGTTGTCTACGGTGTAATCCATGGCAGCCATCGTAG
>JAOMTZ010000008.1 GCA_028356125.1 Candidatus Poseidoniaceae archaeon | reverse complement strand
ACCCAAGCCCAGAAAAGTTGCACTACGAATGAGCCATAATGGATTCCTGCCACACCATCCATTTCAATATAAGAGCGATGATCCTCGCCAGGAGGATTGGCTATGACATCATCAAGTTCTGATTCATCAACTAATCCTAAATCATATCCTTTATTGACAAATTCATAATCAAATTCACCATTGATTATGTCAAACACTGGTTTACCAGTCAATGACTGGTGTACAGTTGACTCTCGGTTATCATCCTGGCCTTGGCCTGTTCCAAAATCCATGCCCCCGAGGTATCCCAAAGGTGCAATTACAACCAATGAGATAACAATCCACAGAACTAACAAATTGAGAATAATGCCGATTAATGCTCGGTTTTTTACTTGGAAAAATGTAAGACAAAACATCAGTACAGCTAATGCAGGAGCAATCTTTGTTAGTAACGGAACATCTTCTTGAACTTCAGAAAGAGGAGTTAGTTCCATTGTGTTGCCTTCTACATCAGTTGAATCAGAAGGGATAGAGGTGTCATTGCGATCATTCTGCCATTGCATGAATGTGATGAAACCGTCAATGTGAATACTACCATCCGCACTATTTTGATCGACCTCTAATTCCACTTCCATACCCGCCCCTTTGGGCAAGCCTTCTGCATACTCGATATCCACTACCCCTGTATACCAGGTTTGAGTATTGACTACCTGAACCAGTGATAGCAAAATCACTATTTGAAACGCATGAAGGAGCAACTTGCCATATGGTCTCCCCTCCCTCATACGAGGAAGGAGAGCCATCATTGGTTTCAATTCTTGCTTCACTCTTTACGAGATCTTAGGCTAGCAACAATTCCTGCAGCTGCTATCATTGTCATTGTAAGAACTGGAGACATGAAAGGAAGTAATCCACTGTCCTCATCTGCTGCAGTTTCATCTCCAGAACCATCTGCAGGGCCGCCTGCTTCTGGACTGTTATCTTGTAGAGATTCTTCAATAGCTTCTTCGATAATTTGATCGTTGTGCTGAGACAAATCGACTAAATCTTCTAGAGTAGAGTCATCAGCAATATCTGCTTCTTGGACAATGGCTTGCTGTCCAGAGAAGTATGTTATTGAAACTGGAGAAGGTGCATCTCCGTAAGAATCAGATTCTGGACCGACTAAAGTGTACCACAGGTTGCTATCATCAGATGTGACAACCATTTGGAATCCAACTACCATATTGTTGGTGTTGTCCCAAAGTACGAACATATCTCCATCATCATATGGGAAGTCGGCTTCGTAACCATCAAGCCTGTATTCCAAATTTTCACCAAAGTTCTCTAACACATTTTCTAGTGTAGATTCAGAGAATCCCTCAACAATATCTTCTACAAGTTGACTAGGCTCTGCTTCTTGAGCAACTTCAGTACATGTTTCAACAGTATCGACGATTTGGTTATTTGTGATATCTTTCAGTTGTGTAGTAACACAGTGTTCACCCCATGAACTAGTAGACATCTCCGTACTGTCCCAGTCATACCCACTGTTTGAGATTACGTAGGAGCCTGTGTCTTGAGTAATTCCATCTGAGTCAACCAGTACCATGTTTACTTCGTAATTGTTGTTATAATCCAGATCCCATACCTCTAATTGGAGTTCTATTTCTTCTTGGGAATAGACTCTCATTTCCATGGACATCATGTCGCTTGACTCATAATCGTCGCCATTTCCTTCCAGGCTTTCTGCAATCTCTTCTGTGCTGTCTACAATCATATCTTCAAGAGTTGCAGCATCTTCAGTTCCCATGAATGCGTAGTAGAATAGATTGGCAACGTGGCATGTCATTCCCCAAGGAAGAGGAGAAGTATATGCTTGCATAACTTCGATTTGGTCACCATCGGTAGTAATCATTTGAGTTCCTTCGAACAATTCAATTCCCATTTCACAATCGTAATCCTCATTGAATCCACCAGCATCTGTTGTGGAATCACTTGCTGAAACATCCCACTTACCTTGTGGGAATCCCATTTCTTCAGCAGGTAAACCTGTCAGTTCAAAGTTGAACCCGGTAGATGTTGAGAAAGAACCTGTGTGGGATTCAACTTCGTCAGAGGAGCCATCTTCTGGACTTGTTCCATCATAGTAATGAGTCCATCCAAGTGAATTTTCATAATCAGATTTGTGACCGAAATCCTCAGTACAATAGTATGTTTCGAATTGAGAATAGTATTCACAGTAGTCGTACATGTCACCCCAATCGCCATTATCACACATGTACCTGTTTCCTTCTGTCCATTCGCATGTCCATTCTGATGCATCGTACTCATTCCACGAAATGTAATCGTCATCGTCGTCTAAGTCTCCAATTGACCACCACAATTCTTCCCCACCCTCAAGGTTAGAAAGTTCCTGATAAATTGTGCTTGGTTCAGAGTAGATAACCGAACTTTCTGCTTCGGTTACTCCGTAAGCGACACCCATTTCCATATGGATATCAAGAGGCATGACTTTGTCGCCATCATCGGCTTCGAAGTGCCCTTCTAAATCAAAAGTTACTTTAGTGTCAGAGTTTAGAGACATATCGATATCATGGCCATAGATTAGTCCATCGATATCACGGTACTCGATATAGTAAGCATCGACGTTGAATATACCTTCAGAGCCAGCTGAGATTGTTAAATCCCAACCTGCACGAGCATCTGACCATTCAGTGATAATTGCCATATCTGTAAGTGAGCCATGGCGAACTGTCAATTCAGTAATGTGCTTTGTTACTTCAACCGAAGATCCATCTGTAGCATCAAACATCATTGTTCCATCTTCATATTGGTCGACAATCATTGAAGAAGTACCTGTGATTTCTTCTAGGATGAGCATTTCCATTCCTGCATCATCTGCAGACTGCATGACATCTGCTAGGATTTCATCAAGCGGCAAGCCAGTCATAGACTCAAAGTCTGTGTCCATGTTGGTCCAATCATATTCCATTCCAAACGCGAAATGTTCAGTTGTAGCATCTTCTGCAGCGACTCCTTGTGGCAAAACAGATGCACACAAAAGTACGGTCAGCAAAACGGCATTCATTCTCGAGAAACGATTCCTCATGTCTAAACCTTATGATAACTGGGTAATCAAGGTATGGGCTGCGGAAAAATGGGATTATTCAACGTTTTCAGCAGAATTATCAACTAGGCTTTCGTCCAAATCACCTTCTAAGTATTCTTTGGACTCGCCGCCAAATACTCCCCATGAATCTATGAGATCTATGTCTGCTAGACGCTTTCTCCTTCGTATCACTACTAAAGCCACAACCGATGATAGAAGAAGGAATCCTCCTATTGAAGCACCTGCAACATACAGCGAAGTGTTATCTTTTTCTTCTTCTGTAAATTCAATATTGATACTGATGTAGTCTATGCTTTCATCATCGAATGCAGTTACTTTTACCTGAGCTTTACCATCGCCTTCCGGTAGTATTTCGACTTCTCCTGTCCAAATGCCGTCACCGTCATCATCTGTCAAATTGAAGTACCAAATTTGAGGCTCTTTGATAATTGTTGCATTAAGCAATTGAGTTGTACCATCCGGGTCATCTAATTTGACTCGAACTGAAATCTTAGTGAGTTCATCAACCGTTGCGGTCTTCGGTGTAGCTGTCAAATTAGAAAGGTCTGGGCTGCTAGATGCAACTGTTATGTTGAGATGTTGTTCATCAATTCCGCCTCTCCGGTCCTCAATGAAAAGCGAAATATGATGCACCCCTGGTGCTAATTTCGTAGAATAGAAAGCATCGTTCGACAGTACAACCGGGTATATTTCACCTGCTACGTGCAAACGCCATTCTCGTCTAGTAATGTCATCATCAGCATCGCTTGTCCCGTTCGAGTCAAACATAACTAATTCCCCGGGTTCGTAATACTGGTTGTTAACTGGCTCATAGATTACGGCATCTGGGTCGGATTCAACCACCAGTAAATTGACTATCTCATCCCTAGACAAACCTGTTTCGTCAACCAATGTGAATGTCAGTATGTGTTCACCTGAAGCTAAAGTAATAATGTATAATTCTAATGGACTTTCATCTGTAAGGATAATACCAGAAACATCGCTTTCCAAACTGAATGTAAAATTATCACCGTCATAATCCATGCTTTGACGGATGTCAAGTTCGATCAAATCACTAGAATTGTACCCATATGATAAATCAGGACTTGTAATGATGAGAACCGGAGCAGAAGGTGCGACTTCAACAATCACGTTGCTGGTCACAGGAGAGTGAATCCCATCATCCATCATCAAGGTGATTGTATGCGTTCCACTAGACAAGTGACCTTCGAAAATTAACCAATCAGAGCCATCCTCTTGAAGAAGACCATCGATGTCAGAATACCAAGAATAAATCAGATATTCTGAACCAGTTGCTGGTTCATTTTCAGCACAATGCCACGATATATTGTCAGGGAATGTGCTACAAGCACTATCCCAATCTCCTGAACCAGAAGCATTGAACTCGAATAAGTGGCTAGAATCGTGACTAGTGCCGGCTTGGGGCGATGATATAACTGCTTTAGGAGGGCTATTTTCTACTGTAAGAATAGTCGAGTTCTGAGATGTTGAATTGATGTGTTCCATCCTTCCGTCATTAACACTCAAGGTGATTACATGGGCGCCCCTTGAGAGGTGGCCTTGCCAAGTACTTTGATTCGAGATTATACCATCTAGAGAACTTTCCCAAAGATAGGTGACTTCGTCTCCTTCAGGGTCTACAGTCGTACTTAACAGAGTAATCTCATCTTCAGATAAATTACCTTCACGGCTAACCTCGAAAGAAGAAATTGGTACTTCGTTATACAATTCAACTGGAACTACCCATTCTTTAACAGGGTTTATTCCATCAGACACAGATAGAGTGAGATCGAATGTCATGTCGTTCATATTTGCGAATGATAAGTATCCAGTTCCGTTTACACAATCACCTAGTTGCACATTGTTTCCAGGCCATGACCATGAACAATCTAGAGTATCATTTTCAGGGTCATAAGTCCCATTTAGCCAGAACTCCACGGGTTTGGTAATTGGAGTTTTCAACTCACCCCAAGGGGAAAGTGAAGGGTCTGTGTTAACGACAATAATAGGGTCTTGGTTAGATAATTCAATCGTTCTTGTTTCATCAACGCAGTTACCCTTGTCGTCACATATTTCCAGGGTAATATCATGTACTCCGTCTGAGAGAGTACAACCCCATACACCATCCGAATTTACAGAGAATGCAAACCCTCTGTTAGGATTGAATGGATTACCCTGACCGGTGCATGATGCCAAGATATCACCATCTAGGTCGCTTGTCCACGCGAAGGTTAGTTCATCATCATCAAGGTCCCAAGAAGCACTAGCGTTGAATAAAATATCTCCTTGTGATGGGTAAACATTCTGATCTGAAGGAGTGTCCCAAATTATGAAAGGTGCTTGATTTGACAAAGGAAGTTGACACCAGACCATCCTGTCTTCAGACAAGGAGATACTAGTAGAGTTAGATACACTATCATAAGAACAATCGATTGTAACTGTGGTGTAAGGGCTTTGTCCAACGCTTGTGTATTTCTTACCTCTTAGATCGGAGAATGTCACAGTACCAATGTTGTTTGTTGATTCTGATATTGAATTTTCTAATTGGTCAAAACCAAGATGCACTGCTGCATTTGGAATTCCATTTGAGTAATTATTTACAACCCATACCTCAACATCCCACGCCTCTTCAATCCACCCGTTACCAGCAATGTTGGCACTAGAATAACCGATGTTTGTAGGCTGATGTAAATGTAAATGTGAATCTGTATCTAAATTTAGAACATGTGAACCGAGATCACTGAATTTTGTCCAATTAAGTTCAACATTGGTGAATGTAAGTTCACCTGTGCAACTAGATGTTATGGTATTCCCTGACCCTGACAATTGGTCATGGTTTGAGAGATTGAGACAACCACTTCCTGAGAAATTAGCATTTGATAGAACGCTGACTCTCTCAACATTATGGTCTGCATCCCAAATGAGTCCTCCATGAGTTCCGAAGATGTCGAGCCCATCAATCACGCCTTCTGCAGCAACGATATCGATTCCAGGTCCGCTATTGTTCACCCAAGCTTCTACGTCATGTAAATGGAACAATCCGCCCTGAGAACCAATATTCAAACCACTATTATCAATCGATATCGCAGGCCCTGTCAATGGGTCATGTATCTGTAAATCTTCAAGATAAATATCGACTGAATCTGTGATTACAACGCCGCGGTTGTTGCCAATTGAAACACAAGATACACAACTGACGTCTCCGGAACCAGACTCAATATCATTCGCTCGGTTGAATTCGAGTCCTGCATCTGCATTGTTAGAACTGGAAAGATTAGAGAGGTAGACGTACCTTGCATCATCAATATGTACGCCTGAGTTACCATTGTTGTCTAGTGTCAAACCGTCAACAATAGTTGCTGCGCTCTCTAAGTAGAATCCCTCTTGACCATTATCATGAAGGTTCCAATCGTTTCCTTGAATTGCTCCACCGTTCAAAGCAAATACTCCTGGACCTGTAGAATTCGAAACTTCAAGTCCGTCAAATTTAGCTGCGAAATAAGAAGAACGTATCGATATTCCTGCACCATCTGCGCCACTTCCAGAACCTCCAGTATTATTGATTGAAAGATTTGTGAATATAGTTGATGAATCCACGAAATATAACTGAACTCCAACAGCGTCGTTGTCTTCAAGATGAGCATCTTCAATCCAAGCACCTGTGGCGTTTATCTCAATTGTAGCAGTAGCAAGACCAGACGTCTTAGCATCGGGCCCACCGGTTCCACTAATCTCTAAACCCTCGATTATTGCACTCTGATAATTTGTGTAATTTGTGTGGTCTTCTTTGTCGATTATGAGAGCCTTGTACATGGAATTTCGAATATCCAAGTCTCTGATTACTGCCCTGGTAGTAATGCCATCATCGATGTGGCGGATTATTGCACCGTGATCAGAGCGGTTAACTGATACGCCTTCCAACAATGGAACACTATCTTCTACCCAAATCCCTGCTGCCTCAGCGAGTGTTGCTCCAGTAATATTTGAAATTGTAATATTGCGTAGTAGGCCGCCAGAGTTACCCCACAAATTGACACCCCTGGTAACCGCATCGGTGATTGTCAAACCATCGATATTCGGAGCCGAACCAGCCCCTATTGAAAGTCCGATTCCATACCTCCAGTATGTAGGGAAGTTCCAGTCTTGCCCGGCTTCATCTATGACCATATCACGAATAGTAGGTGTTGCGGAATTGAACATGTCAACCGCTACATCATCTGCATTCCAGATTGTTACATTGGCAAGATAAGGGTCGGACCCGTAAATCGTGAGTCCATAAGTTGAGTGAATAATTGAGGCATTGTCTATTCTGCTGCCTCTACCGTTTGAAGTGGAATTGAACTGAATTCCCATGTGGTCACCGCCACCCGCATAGTCAAAGTAAACCGGACAATTACTTGTTCCTTCAACTGTAATTCGACCTTCGACAAAGATCCTAACTCCATTTGACATTGTTACGTTAGTACAAGCCGAAATAATCAGTTCATCAGTAACTGAAACAGTGTGATGATTATTGAGAACAACTTCTCCTGACCAAGTTGTTTGCGCACGCCCACTAGTTTCACTGATTTCGTCGACACTCAAGAAAATTGGTGATTGTGATGACAGACAGAAAATAATGAGTAAGCCAACCGCAGATACTGACTTTTTACTCATCATATTTCCACGACACCCTCGATGCATTAGACTGTTCCCCCTCTAGGTTTAAACTTAGAAGTTAAATCGGCACAGTGAATAGGGGGTGTTATGTGGATTGTTTAATGCCTGAAGCGTTCGTCCTGTTTAAGACTGAGCCGACCAAAGAAAGAGAGGTTTATTTGGAACTTTCAGGCAACCCTAGTGTTTCAGAAGTGCATGTCCTTTACGGGGAATTTGACCTCCTAATTCGGATTTCATCTGCTGATGCAAAAGGCCTCACTGGGATGCTGATGAAAGAATTTAGGCAGATATCTGGAGTTCGAGAGACTCAAACGATGATTGCTGTTGATTATTGAGGTGAGAAAATGGCTACTGGATTTGTATTAATTACCACTAACCCTGGAAGTGAGCATGATGTTCGCAGCAGTTTGGACAAAATAGAACACGTTGTCAATCGCTGGATGCTATTTGGAGAATATGACCTGATTGCAAAAATACAGGCTGATGACGAATACACACTGACCAAAGTTATTGTTGAAGAGATTAGGCCTATTTCAGGAATTGTTGACACCAAAACTTTGCTTGGTGCCGAGATATAATCACAGTAATTTATGCATCATTTCTGTTGCATCTTTGGCCGCATTAGGACAAAGTGCACGCTTCCAAAGCGAGATTGCTTCTGCTAGAGATGAGAATGGGTTGTGTGTCTTGTAAACCGCTCGCAAATACCAAATTTTGGCTGCTATTCTTCTAGCAGAATTCAGATTGTTTTGAGATGCTGAACTTGGTAGTTCTATCTTATTCAAAAGTGATGCTGCCCTTTGGTCATCACATTTCTGGACTATGGAAAGTTGTAACATAATTGCACGTAATCCTGACCTCGAAAAGACAGTGTCAACCAAGTTATCAAATGATGATGAACTCGGAGTTGATTGAGCGATTTCATCGCGCAGTTTAAGTGATTTTAGTTGAGGATCTTCACTGTGAGAAATGGATTCTAAATTATCCCTTATCTCTGCAGCTTCAGTCCAATTTTCATTTGCGATATGCCATGAGTGGCGGATGTGGGCAATTGCGACAAGTATGATTTTCTTCATATCATCAGTAACTTGACTGAAATCGAGTTTATCCAATAATTTGATGATGTCATTACCGGGAGCCTGGCCAGGTATTCTATCATCTAACCTTCTAGATGCTTCCGACAAGATTAGCCTCGAATCGGAGTTCTCTGGAATTGGCAAATCAGTATTTCCCTCCAATAACGAAAGTGAATATGCCAGATCTGGAGCATCACAATTAACTAAATGTTCAGATGCCATTTCTGGCTCTCCCCTCTCGATTGCAACCATCGCCGCAATTCTATGCAATGATTTCGATGGACTTCGATATATTGCGTCTCCAATCAATGTCGCTAACCCTGCACTAGACCTTACCATTAAGGCTTCAGCGTTGGAAAGCAAATGTGATTCGATATCTCCACCAGAATTCAATATATGATGCATCTCAACTAATCTAGCTAGGTCTCCTTTTATTCTTGACCAATAGATTGCGGCCTTCTCGTGGTCGGCTTCAGTAAGCATAGTCGAGCGTACGTTTCTAACTAGATGATGTAACTCAACACCACTTTCTAACCACCTTATCAGAGCATGGTCATCTAATTCTAGTAAATGATTTTCATGTTGTAATAAATCTGAAGGAACCGGAACTGGCAATAACGATAATTCGTCCAAACCTACTATCTCTTGACCCAGATTGGACAACACTACATCTCTAACCCATTCTTGTAAATCTGAACCTGCCTCTGGTAATTCTGATTTTTCATCATGCATTTGCAAGGCTAATGGGTGCCCACCTAACCTTTCAGCAACTAACTCTCGATCTTCTAAATGAACAGGTAATAATGTAACTGCATCTTCAATTTCTAATGGAGGCACTTCTACAATTGTAAAACCTTCACTAATCGGTATTGGAGCGCGACTAGCCATGATAACATGTGGTGATTTTTGTACAAATTGTTCCAACCTGGCAAGATGTCTTTGATTTACTTCTTGTAACTCATCTAGAATTAACACTTCATTTTTTGTTAGGTTTAGATTTGCTTCTTCGCTACTATGTTCAAGACCCCACTCTGCAAAAATTTGTGTAATATCCTTGAATGATTCCATAGTGGCGAAACGCACAGTTTTGCCTTCCCCTACCAACTCATCTGCAATACAGCGTAATAACGATGTTTTACCAATCCCTGGAAGGCCAGTGAGGATTAATTTTGATACATCTTTCAGATTACTAATTAGAGAGTTCCTACCCTTCAACAAAGTTTGTGCTGGAGGATTTCCTAACAATTCTCCAATCTTAACTTTAGATGGGATTTCTATGCCTTCACACTCAGCACGACCTGCAATTGTGATGTGATACACTTTCCTTTTTCGGCTGCCTCCACCAATAACATGGGCTTTCCTTTCAACGATTAAATTCTTAGATATTAATTCGTTTAGAGGTGCGTGTAATGCGGAACGAACGACGCCTAGATATTCGGACAAACCAGGAAGGCAAATCTCTCTAGGAACATCCCATGCAGAGTCTAAACTTGATGGAAATGTAGCAAGCCGGGCTAGAATTCTTGCCTCTGGTCCGGTCACCATGTTAGTTCGTTGTCGCTCATCAATCATGTTTCTTGCCCCTAACTGATTGGCGATGTATTCTTCATCCACCGACACTACAAGCGATTCATGCCGGTGGATCCTGATACGGTCGATCTCCCGGCCAAACCAGGGGTATACCTTTTCCGTACATCGAAAGCAAGAGTACTTTACGTTGGAAAAGCAACTGTTCTTTCACAACGAATCCGTTCTTACTTTGCCTCAAACCCCGATAGAGCAATGATTCCAGAATTAGTTAACAAGGCGGATGAAATTGAATGTATAGTAACCAACTCTCCACAAGAAGCGTTGATTCTGGAGAGGCAATTAATCAGGCAACATAGGCCAAGATACAACTCTATGTTGAAAGATGACAAATCATACCCGTATCTCTCATTAACCAAAGAAGAATTTCCTAGAATCATGTACACACGCTACCCTCCAAATGACTCTTGGAAATGGGGACCCTTTCCTAATGCGGGTGCTGCAAAACAAGTTGTCCAACTATTGAGAAGGCATTTCGGAATCAGAGACTGCAAAGAATTGCTACCACAAGGTTGTCTGGCAATGCATATCGGGCTATGCGCAGGACCATGTATAACAGCTGGAGATTATTCTCAAAGAGTTGCTAGCGTAAGGAGAATACTCGACGGAGATGCTACTGATTTGATCGAAGAACTCGCTCTAGAAATGGATACATTTTCAACTAATCAAGAATATGAAAGGGCTGCTTCAATTAGAGATATGATCAAAGCGGTGAGAACTGTCACAAGTCAGCAAGTGATATCTTCGACCGTATACAGAGACTGTGATGCAATTGGGATTGGTGTCAAGGGCGAACTTGCGGCAATCGTAGTCATTCATGCAGATGACGGGGCCATCAAAGGTCAGGAAGCTTGGCCGTTAATCCATCGTGGGGACGAGGGTGAATCAATCTCAAGTTTCGTCGTTGAACATTATTCAAACAGGAGACCTCCTCGACTATTACTGACTCCAATCCCACTAAATGAAACAATAGTTGAATGGCTTGCTGAGCGACGAGGTTCAAATGTCGAAAATAGAACTCCATCACGTGGAGACTTTGTTACCCTAACTAACCTAGCAAGACAAAATGCTGAGATGCAAATTGAAAGAATGTCGAACAAGGCATCTGGCTCTTTGGAACAGAGAGCTGCAGATGAAGCAGCGAGATTGTTATCCATGGATTCACTTGACCATATCGTTTGTTTCGATATGGCGCAACTACTTGGAGATTCAAGAGTCGGGGCAAGTATTTGTCTTCGCAATGGAAGGCCTGCGAAGAAAGAATACCGCACCTATACGGTGAAAGGGGATGCTATGGATGACCTCAGAATGATGAGGGAAGTTGTCGAGCGCTGGATAAAGAGAGTTGAAGATTGGCCAGATTTATTGCTCATAGATGGAGGGGAAACTCACCTATCCATCATCGCTAAATTGTTGGAAAAGCATGGAGTTAGGGATCGAATGCAACTAGCAAGTCTTGCCAAAAGAGAAGAAACGATTCACAGAGAAGGACTAGAAGACATTATTCTGGATAGAAGAGGCCGAGTGCTAGTTCATGCTCGTGATGAAGCGCATAGGTTTGTGAATAAATTCCATCGTAAAAGTCGAGCAAAGAGTCGCTTGTCAGACCCTCTTGAAAATGTCAGCGGCCTTGGGGCTAAGAAATTACAATCCCTGATTAGGCATTTTGGCGGAAGACAAGGTATCAGTCATGCAACTGTGAAGGACCTGAAGACAGTTCCTGGGATTGGCCCATCCTTGGCCAAGAGAATTTATGATTCTCTTCACTGATTCCATTTGTCGTCGTACAAATTGTCATCATCGTACATGTTAAAATCGCCACTACTTGGAGTAGAAGGGTCATATCCACTGCTTAGTGAATTGAAATCAGAATCAGAAAGTCCTCCTTTACCACTTGAAACAATCTTGTTTTCTGTATCATGTAGGGCCTGGTTCTTTCTTTTCTTCTTCTTCCTTCTAGCTCTAACTCGCCAAATGATCAATGACAATAGAATTGTTGGATAAATCCAAATTTGCATAAACACAAACCACCATGATACTTTGACACTGAAAACAAATTCATCACCTGCAGTGAAAGACTCAAGAGAGATTGTAATTTTCTGTCGCCCATCCTCAGTAGTGACTTCTTCCCAGCCGTTTGCTGTTTGGAAGTTTTCTAGGGTAATGCCATCTGGAAGAACGAATGTAATTTCTCCACGCAATTCCGACTCGGTTTCTTCATGTTCGATTTCAGTGGCTTCAATCAAAGATTCAAAAGGTGCGCCATTATTATCTAAAGTTAATCCAGAGCCACCCATTTGTAAAAATTGTAATCCGAAATTGGTGAATGCATTGCTGAAAGAATTAGCCATATTGAGTATTGGAGAGTAAAATGCGGTTGTGATTCCGACTGTTGGATCCCCATTTGTGATTCCACCCCAACCATTTGTAACACCCGCTTCCATAGTAAATTCCGGTATTCTAACAGATAATCTGATGGGAGTGTCATCACCCATTGATGCTCCGATATTTCCTAAATTTTCTAAGGATGTAATAATCTGAATCCCAGACAAATCTAATTCAGCATTATCATTTTCTGCGCTTATTTCTTTGGCTTTCCGATGGATGTTTTCAGTTAATTCTTGACCAAGATCATCTATGAAATCTTCAAGACCACTGGTTGTCAATTCGACTGTAGCATTCTCATCTCCACCTAAATTCACTTCTTCAATACGAGGCTCAATCAGCCTGTCAGTGATATCTAATCCTAGACGAATCAAATCTGAAGGGATTACCTCCATGGTAATTGTTGTGTTTTCAGATTGCATTTTTTCTAATACTTTATCTGGAATTTTTACTCGATATACATCTACAGTTGCTGTGAAGGATGCTGTGACATCAATACTCGGCCCCCACTCGTTGAAGTCTAAGTCGCTGACATCAAAGTCAACATCGAGATCTACACATGACCAATCTGCTCTATCAGCAGAACATATTTCGTTGTCATCATCATCCAGAATGGCATGTCTAGGATCGTATGCATTCGGTCCAGACATAGAGATTGTAAGTTCGTCCATACCATTAGTTCGTTCTATCAAAATAATTGAGGATTCCCCTGTTGCTGCTTGCATCCATACCGGCAAAATCAACTCAAGTGTCAGCTCTGTGGGAGGAAGTTCACTCGGAATCATTTTTTGTAATAGGTCCTGCCCGAATTGAGATTCAATACTCAAGCCTGAGTCTAGAAGTTTCTTCAAATCACTTTCCTGAATTACATCCAAAATTCCAGTTGAATCATTTATTTCCTGTTTTAGTAAATCGAGAATATGTAATTCAAATGAATTCGATGAAGCGCGAAGGTAAATTGGATTGTTACCGTCCATAGCATTGGGTCCTTCAATACAATAGTTTACCACCGTACCCGGAGGCAACGTTTCAGGACATCCTGAATGAGTATGATTCAGACCCCCTGAAGGTTCAGGTATACCAATTGCTATCGAATTTGAAACCCATGTTGGACTATTTATCTCGACTGAGCCTACACCTGGAACTGCATCTTCTACTGCATTACCAACTCTATCCATGGGGAAATTATCAGCGAAGTCGTCTAATTCAATCAAGTCATTGTGATAAGCCAATCGAATACCATCAGATGTAACCCACGGAACCTTAGCATTTTGAGTTACGTCAACCAAAGAAATATCCCAGTCATCCATAGTACTCTTATCGATGTGGTTAATTCCTGCAATGATATCGATCCATGCCGAATTTTCATCTGACATATCTAGAGTGACGTCCAAGGTAATACCTGTATCCAAAGGAGTAACTTCTACGCTGCTAGTCTGAGTTGAATTACGATGACCGATCTCGACACTAACGTCTTGGGAAATTCGCTCTCCCAAAATTGGTGCATCCAAATTATCGATTAGCCATTGAGCAGCCATATATGATGGAGGGCCTGCTCTGATAACTTGAACTCCTCCTGAATCAACACCTTTCACTGTTGCGAAATCTGGTGGATTAATCACGAATACTGAGGAATGACCAGGTTCGCTAAACAACTCGAATTCAGATGTTATATCCGAGCCCATTACTAGCATACCACGGTATACTCGATCAAGAGTCAAAGGGTCCACACTTCCAAGGTTGAATGTAGAAGTGGATAATGAGACAGTTGCTGACACTGTGAAGCAGATTGGAGGATCAAATACATTGTTTGAGAGTCCACTCTCAGCAGCAGTATCTGTGTTAGGGTCATCGCTACATGTCGTGGTTATTCCTGAGTTTGAAATTGAATTAACGTAATCTGTAGAGATTTCATTTACAGTTCCAAAACCATTACCCAGTAACTCCTCAATAGTATCGTTAACCTCTGAAACTAACTTTTCCTTGACGGTAGGAGTGCCTGCACCAGCGGTTGTTTGGTCGAAGTAATTACGAATCAGGTCGGCAGGTGCACCGTCTTGTGCACTCATTCCTTCGGCTGCTAATGCTACATTCATGGCAGCACCATCCAGACCTAATGTGGAACGGTTGAACTCATATAATGCCCAAGACATTTCCATCTCAATAGTTGAGGTGTCAACCAAATCGAACTCGTAAACTCCTTCAATCCAATCTTGTTGATTTTCAGTACCATCATCTGCTTTATCCCAAGTATCACAGACTCCACCGTTGATAGTACATGCTTGCATTCCAGTTGCACTAGCAAGAGGTGCTAGAATTGAAATTGCAAATAAGAAAATTAGAGAAAATGCTAGTCTCGACTTCATGCTACCACCCATTCCTACACTGGGACATTTAACATGGTTTGCCAACCTGCAGTCAATTATGACCCTCTCTAGCGCATACTTGTGTGGTCGAGATGTGGCCTCAGATGAGTACCAACGTCTGAAGGATGAAGGAAAAATAAATTCTAATTTGAAGCCGATGCCTTACAAAGAAATGATAGCAATACCTGTTTTGGAGGGTGAGTTAAAGTTGAAGTTTGATTGTGTTGAAAGGCACAACCCCCATGAGAGACTAAAGCTGATTTTAGATAATCCCCCTCGCAGATGGGAAAAACTGGGAGACATGGCAATATTCCAGAATGGAACAGATACTAAAGATTGGCCCTTAGAAAAAGTAGCTATTGCCCTTGGTGCTAAACGTATAGCAATCCAGGGAGAAATAGATTCTGGAATAAGAAGAAAGTCTCAGTTAGAACTGGTCTATGGTGAAGAAGGATGGGTTGTACATAGAGAGAATTTTGTTGAATATGAATTCGATGCTACGGCCGTCATGTTCTCATCTGGGAATGTCACAGAGAGAAGAAGAATGGGTGAGTTGCAAACTGAAGGAGAGGTAATTGTCGATGCTTACTGCGGTATTGGCTACTACACATTGCAATTCCTAACTCGCGGTAAGGCAGAGCATGTTCATGCTTGTGAGATAAACCCTGACAGTATTTTAGCACTAAGTAAAGGTTTACAGAGAAATTTTGTCTCTGACAAATGCACGATATATGAAGGAGATAACCGCAATACAATGAAGCAATTATCTGGAATTGCAGACAGAGTAATCCTTGGGCTAATACCTTCATCGATGAAAACATGGGGATTAGCGATTAACTGTCTGAAACAAGAGGGTGGAGTAATTCACGTACACATGAATGTTCATGAAAATGAGATTGAAGAGTGGGCTGAGAAAACGACTGAATGGTTTTCCACTGTGAGTGGTAAAGTTGCTACTCGTATTCATTTAGAAGACGTCAAACAATATTGCCCACGCATTAGGCATATTGTTCTAGATTTGAAAATTAGTTAATCTTCCGGGCCCAGAAGAATTGCATCTGGTTCTTCTTCTCTACTACCTACGAAAATCACGTAGCTAGCAATACAAACTCCGATTATAACCATTGAGATTGTCACTTTACCTGCTGCTGTTGAAAAGAAAGATTGGGTTTCAACATCTTCAGAATCTGTGTCTCCTGGAATCACTCCAATCATTTCAACATTCGAAATATGTACTTCCCAAATTGGCCTTCCTGCAGAAGAAGCAGGGTTTACTACTATCTCTTCACCTGTAGGGTCATCTGATGTTGGCACCATTGCAATTGCTCTTACATGGCTCATTCCATTTCTTACAATTCCAAATGTGACATATCCCTCATCGTCTCTGTTTTCGGGATCTAATCCATGAGCTTCTGTTTCAGCGATATACCACTGAGAATCAGCACTATCTGGGTCTTGCCCACGTGCCATTCCTATCGCACCATCAACATGAGACAAATTCTCATTGTGTTCCATGTCCAAATTTTCTCCTGTTCCTCCGCTTCCGCATTGTGCACTTGTAGCTGGATAAACTGCAACTGTTTTGCAAGTCGGGTCTCCTGCTTGAGTAACGAAATCATCGATTACTCTATGGAAGAAAATACCGTTGTAGATCTCAGCCTCAACATTCTTGATCATATTTGTTGTAGTTTCAGGAGCCCATTCCTCGAATAATTCAATCACAATTTCACCTTGTACTGATGCACCAAGATGGCTAGGTTTGTAATCGACTTCGATTACCAATACTGCATCTCCTGCTCGAGGCTCGTCCATAGGTGAACCTTCTAATTCTGGCCCATCAATCCAGCCCGACATATCGACTTCGAAATCTCTCCAGTCTTCATCACCGGTCTCATAATTTGCACCAGCAATTGGACTCAGAACGAGCACACTTAGCAGAATTGCAATGGCTCGCATGTAACACTCCAATCACTCAAACATGATGAAATCATTCTTGACGTGCTTTTCTTGCATGAATGAAAGATTGCACACAGAAATAGGTGTATGCTGAGCCTGTTAATAGTAGCATTAGCATCGAACCTGATGCGTAATTAATCCCATCTGACATGACCATGAAAAAGCGAGTACCTCCTAATGCGCACAATAATCCAAAGGTTGCAGCAATATGCATCCACAACTTCCTTTTCTCAGGAATCTTTGCAGCAAGAATACCAGATAAAAGAAGAGGTATTCCTAACAAGGAAGGGAAGAAAGATGTTATCGAGTCAGAATCGGAAACTACCGATATTACGATTCCCCAAATAATGAGAAAGCCGCCATATCCAGAAGTTATAGTCGGAATTGTCTGGCCTGCCACTGTATACTGCTCGCTCATGATTGGCGCTAAGTTAGCAACTCTTTGATGATTTTGTCATGAACGGCTCTAGAGAAGGCTGATGTGTGAGATTCTCATCGTCTCTCATGATGGAAGACGAAGTATTCGATGCAGAAATCATCCCAACGGGGGATGGTGGAGCACTCAATATCACCTTCGCTGCAACAATTGCAGTATCTATCGTGTTTCTTATTTTGGGCACAAGTTTCGGAGAAGTTGTTCTAGAAAATGATAATTCTGCGCAGTCATATGAATGGTGGCAAACCCCACTACATGACCGACATAACATGGACTTAGATCTAACACAAATGCGATCTGTATTACCCGTAAATGGCACTTATGATATTCTAACATACACAGAACACTATGTCTCTGTCGAATTACCTGCTTCTGAAGAGGATGCAGGTTTCCCTGAGGAAGATGTTATGCATGTTGCTTTGTGGTTACCAGATGTGCCTGAAGGGCAAGAAGTCCCTGTAATCATGACAATTCACCCTTACTATGACTTCGGCGGTGAAGGAATGCCAGGAGTTGGTGAAGACTCCAATCCAAACACAGTTCCCGATGGAGGAATTGGCGCTTGGGTGCACGAAAATTTCATCTCCCACGGATACGCACTCGCACAAGCTTCAACTTTTGGAACTGGCAAATCCACTCACTGTCAAGATGTCAAAGGCTTAGGTGAGCAAACCGGAATACAAGCAGTAGTTGATTGGCTGGGTGAACAAGAGTGGTCTAACGGAAATGTAGGACTAATGGGCAAGTCATATGCGGGTACAACCAACTGGGAAGCCGCACAAAATCCTTCAGAACATCTGAAGACAATTGTACCAATTTCAGGCTCAATTGGCGTGCAAGAAATGTTCTATCGAAACGGTTCTAGTGAATTTAGAGCCCTAGGTTATGATGCAGCATATCAGGCTGCAACCAGTGATCTAACAACTGATGAGTTGAGAGTTTGCCAAGATGATTTAACTGGCCCACTAAATCCGTTTACCACTCAACTATGGGCTCAATATGGCGGCGCTGAATGGAATGACTATTGGGATGAAAGAAGGCATTTACCTGATGTATTAGAGAATTACAAAGGCAGTGTATACTTAGTTTGGGGAATGCAAGATTGGAATGTTGACCCATACCATGCATTCCCGACATACCAATTGATGAGAGATGCAGGTATTCCGGCTAGAGGAATTATGGGCCAATGGGCTCACAATTATCCAGACCAACCTGACCGCCATGGGGAATTAACATCAGGATATGGCGCAGAAGCATTTCCACAAATGAGCAGAATGGATTGGGCAGTAGACCTATTTGCATGGTTTGAATACTGGCTCAAGGATAACGGTCCAATGCCTGATTTGCATGTTCAAATGCAACGTAATGATGGCCAGTGGCACGTAGAAGATACTTGGCCACCAGAGGATATGGAGTGGGAAGTCATTCCATTAGACCAGACTACTGCGGAAGGGAATACAGTCAGCGCTACATCCGAAATGACGATCACAGTACCTTCATCTGAAGAAGATAGGTTCATCTCAGGATTACCTACTCTCCACCTTTCAGTAACCACGGGATTATGTGATGGTGGACAAGTATTTGCCACAATGTTTGATTCAACTACTGGTTTACGAATTGGGCATGGTACTATGGATGTTAGATACAGAGATGGCGGACATGAAGCTAAAATTGTCACTCCTTTCACGACTTACCTGATGCAAATGGAATTCAATCCAATAGACGCACTCATACCTGCTGGAAATGAGATATCGATAGTTCTGACAGAAACTGGTGAAGATTACCTTCCAAGTGCATGTGCTGCAATTGGGATGGGAATCAATGCTGATTCTTCTTCGGTTTTGAGTTTGCCACTAATAGAAAGAAGTGAAAATGCACCTGAATGGTTCGATGTCCCTAATTGGTGGGATGTTGAAGAATGAAGGTTCTAGCCTTCGAGGATTCTGTTGACATTGAAGCGCTTCTCGTAAGTGGCGGCGTCAATATGACAAATGTTGAATTGAAGCAGTATTGGGATTCACAAGATTGTTTAGAACGCATCTCAAAGTATTCACCAGACATACTGTTACTTGACCACTATATGCCCCCAATCAAAGGATTGGATGTGTTGAGGAAGTTGCTTGCATCTGAAATTGATAGACCAAGTAAAATAATCGCAATGAGTTCAGCAAGCATGGCAAATAATGCAATGCTGAAAATTGGAGCTAACATTGGGATTGTCAAATTTGAACTAGCTACACTAGATGTTTGGAGTACTCACTCGTGAGGCTGCCAATCATCATGACCAGGCTCGCGGTACCACCAATAGCCGTCATCGTCCTTCCACCATTCGATTCCATCATCGTCAGTGTAGTAATTCTCGTCTGCTTCTTCATCCGAACTAGGATCATCAAGGCCACTTTCCTCTGCCATCTGTTTCTTCAGTTGACCAATTCCATCTTCAGCATCTGCAAACACACGATTCTGAGTGCGGATTTCATGTTGGTGATCTCCTGCCGCAATAGCATCGTCAGATTCTGCATAGAAATCTGCAGACATGGATTGGCGGAACTCTTCGAATTCATCTCTACCGAAGGAACCTGTAAACTCTGAACCTTGGGATTTCATCAAGTCATCTAGATTCTTGCGCTTTCCAAGATTAAGTTTGGGAGAATCTGGCATATCTCCTCCATCATAGAATTCATCACTATCATCGGTTAGTTTTGGAAAAGAACGACCTTCAGGGTCCGCTTCCTCTATTGATTCGAGCAATAAATCATGCTCTTCTTCATCGATGTTTTCTTCATCGTACTGGTCGCCAATAGCTTTGACTAATTTTTTCAAAGTTCTAGCCAGAGCCTTGTCACTACTCGCTTCTGAAATCACTTTGTCGATTTGCTTTTGCAAGCGCTCGTACGGGCTACCTGTGATGGCACCGAGGAAACGTCCGAATCCTCCCTTTTTCTTCGCCATGGTGTCAATAAGGTACCGGGGGTATTCAAGTATTACCCGAACAAGTACAGTTTTGCGACTTCTTCATGTCTAAGCACTGGTTCGCCATACCATGGTGAGCGATTGGTTGGCTGATGCTATCGCTATCTACAATGACGAATCTCACAACCGTAGAGAAGAATATGTGGCGCAAGTTCACTTTCCAGCAAGAATCCTAGAAGATATTCTAGAATGGGCATTCAAAGCCCTTCCAGACGAAATTCTTGTTGGATTAGATGTTTCTGAATTACAAAACTTACCAGAAATTGAAGTTGAGTTCCAAGGTGAAAAGCAACGCAAGAACCTGTTTGCTGGCCAAGGGTACAGAATAAATGAAGCTGCAATGGTCAACAGAGGCGACTCATTTTCAGTTCATCATTTACCAGAAGAATGGACAGATGAAGTATTTGGAAGTGACAGAGGCCCTAGGGCTGGAAGATTCACACATTGGCTCCATACTCATCCAAATTGTCCAGCAATACCTAGCGAGGCGGATGCTAGTGCTGCTCAATCCACGGACGGAGTCGACCTAATTTTAGGGATTGAGTTTTCTCCAGAAGGGCCTCTACCTTGGTTCGATGGAATTGAAGGGGAAAGAAGAGTTATTGGTGAAAAGAAATCATGGTTTTCACGAAAAGACAAGAGGAAGGTTCTGGGGGTTGCACCTACTGGACATCGTATACACTCTCTCGAATTGATAGCATTCCACAAAGCAGGTTTGGGAGTCAATGTCGTATTCGTTAACGATGATGGAATCGCCTACTGACAAGTAGTTTCGAAATCATAATCAAGAAGATATTCTTCTAATTCATCTAACCTTTCACTGTTCACTCCAAGATCTGAACGTCCTAATCTTGACTTGCTGAATAGATCAACTGCTCCACATTCATTGGAATAGTGGACGTCATCTGGAAATTGAAACACGAGGGATCTATCTACTACATGGCCGGGGGTGAATGTTGTCGTAAACGACCTTTCACGAGCCCAATCCATGATTGCATCATCGAGTTCTTCATCGCTAACATCTAACTGAATTGTTCTGTAATCACAATTCATAGAGCCTTCCGGACATTCATCTGGCATTTCCGATACACCGAATGGAATGCTAAGTATGTTCATCAAGAGTAACCCCGCAAGATAAATTGCAGGAGCCCATTGCCATAATTTGGACAAGGAATCACCTGCGTGACCAGTTGCCATTACTCCATTCGTACACGATAGGTTGGCCGGTTGGTATTTCTAATTTCAGTACTTCTTCCTTTGACAACCCTTCGATATTCATTACCATTGAACGAAGGCTGTTTCCGTGAGCGGCTACAAACACATTCTTTCCCTCTTCTAGTGATGACATAATTGCTGATTGCAAATAAGGGATTGTTCGCGCCGCTGTCAATTCTAGCGACTCGCCATTAGGAGGAGGTACATCGTATGAACGGCGCCAGATGTGGACTTGCTCATCGCCATATTTGTCGCGAGTTTCTTGTTTATCTAAACCTTGTAAATCCCCATACATACGCTCATTCAGTTGCCATGACACGTGCACAGGAAGAGTATTTCTTCCTGAATCATTTGATTGAGCCCATTCAACCATTCTAGATTCATTCTCACTCATCGAATCTCCGTTTGCAGAGTATTGGAAGATTGGAGTTTTCCCAGAATCATGTTGAGCTAATGCAAGCATTGCAGTCATCTGTGCACGGATCAAGGTTGAGACGTGGACTTCATCGATTGGAAGGGATGCGATTTCTTTTCCACCAGAAATCGCTTCTTCGATTCCCTTATTTGTTAGCGGAACATCAACCCAACCAGTAAACAAATTGGCAGCATTCCACATTGATTGTCCGTGTCGCATGAGGATGAGGAGCGCCATGTCTCTCATTCCTAGGGGCGAGCCTATGCCCCTTCAACCTTCTCAAGGTAATAGCGCTGGAATAAGCCACAATGCGAGTAATGGAGCAATTCCCATCAGGAAATCTCTAGCAAATAATTGTATCAAAGTGTTGGTATTTGATTTAGCTATTTTATCGAATTCGTCCTGCATCTTCTCATCGATCATATCAGTAACTTTGCCAGCACCAACTCTAGCGGCTTCAATTGCCGCTCCTGTTGCAACAGCAGCTACTAGGCCGCCAGGGGTTACCTTTCTCGCACTCCAAAGTGCTAATCCAATTTTCTTGCCAACTGATTTACTGGCTCTTTTCGCCTTGTCGGCATCAGTTTCTTCTTTTTTAGAAAATTTGTTCAACCAACTTCGAATCCCAAATCCTGCATCTGCAACCTTTCGCAATTTCGCAATATTTTGTTTTTCAATTGCCTTCAGCATTCTCCTAATACGAGCAATGCGAATTAGATCAAACAGAATCCAAAATAATCCTAAAACAATCAAGATTGCTAAACCCACAATCGGTGTACTTCCCCAATTATCCCAGCCAAGACTGTTCGAAAACATTCTGAGAACAAGAACCAAAATTATTGGAAGACAAAATGCCATCACCTCATTAAATGCGATAATTCCTAAGCCCTTTATTGGTAGTTCACGTACTCTTTTTAACAACCAACCACCATGTGGTGAAAGCTGTTTAACTACACGATAAAAGGGTCTTGCCAATAACACAGCCCTCATCAAAAACGGTAGTAAAAGGAACAATATGTACAGGTCCCAAACATTCCCAGGAGGAAATGTTGGTAATGAAATTGCTTCGATCACGAATATCCCATTGGTAGCCGGTTTTTGAATTACTCAGATGTTTGAGCGATGAAGTTCATGGCACGTCCTTCAATGTTATCTGCAAGTTCACAAATCTTACGTCCGTATTTACGACCTAATCCGTAAGTCATTCCGGCAGTAGCTCCAATGCTGACAGCATTTACTGTCGTTGAAAGTAAACTAAACGCACCTGATATCAAAGGAATCATTTCTTTCGCCCCCTGGTTTTCTTAGTTTCGTCAGCTACAATAATCACTTTGTTTATCGTACCGTCGTTTAGATCTTCTTCATCTGCAAATCTGTTGTAATAATGCTTGAAACCACTTGTCGCTGCACCTGCTACAAATCCTGCAACTGCAACGCTTAATGTTAGCATCAATGTTTTTCCTATCATTCATCTTCCTCCTTTTTTGTTTTATCTTTGCTTAGATTTTTTACGGCTCGATAAGCTCCCCCGCCTACTGCTCCAACAACATTGGTTGCGGTTTCAACTGCTACTTTTGTTACTGTACCAGTAGCATCCACAACGGCAGATATTGCTCTGCCGCCTCCGACTGCTAAATGAATAACAGTCTCCTCACCTGCATTTACTAATTCCTTGATAGAACTGGTAAATTCATCAATCAATGAACTGAGGCCTTTGGTTGTCTTGTCAACCGGGTTCTTCTTGTCCGCCATGAAACCTCCCATGTCGGTGCATGATATATACAGAAGAGGAAGAGTATAGGGGGTAAAAGAACCACCTAAAATCCGTCTGAGGGAAGATAAAAGAATGACTCGGGATAGAATTCTAATCTTTGCCCTAGCTGAATGAATCTTCCAAGATCAGAACGCCACATTCTTCCCGACTCAGTGATATTCCAACAAATAATTGGATGCCCGCCGCGTCCTTTCTTACCAGATTCTACCGACTCAAGTAACTCATTAGCCTCCATTTTTTCTAGGTAATTGCGTAATTCTTTACGATCGATTCCTGTAGCTCTCTCTATCCTGACAAGGCGGCGAGAGTCATCTTCAGCGTTTTTCATTCTGGAGATATAGAGTAAAATTCGATACATTGTAACCGGTAAATCACGTTGTTTTCTCATCCTGACCAATAGGGGGTATATTATACTCCTAAATGACTATTTGGCTATCACAATACTAAACATGGGGTGTTCATTCGGGTTAACATGCCCTTCTGGCACGGACTATCTGATTGGCTCAGCATGAGCATTGACCGCGAGTGGCTTGAGGAGAATATTTCCTGGCGAGATTTCGGGACTGGTGTCCGATTGGGCAAACTAAAGCGGGAAGAAAAAACATCACTAGTACTGTATGAAGCCAATTCGGAGGTAGAAGTGGATGCATTCATGCCTCACAGCCATCCTGGTGGAGAATGCTACATCGTCCTCGAAGGAGAGGTTTGGGACGAAGACGGCACATATCCTCAAGGCTCAATTGTCTGGATGAATAGAGAAACTACTCACACACCAAGAACAAGAGGGAAAACCCTGATTCTAGTTCTATGGCCTGAAGGCGTAAAATCCGCTTGAGGTGAGTTCAATGTGGACTAACATTTCAGCATACAAGTTTCTTGATATGCCGAAATTCGAAGAACTAAGAGCGCCACTGAAGGAGTTTTGCGATTCTCATGGAATCTATGGCACCATTCTTTTGTCACCAGAGGGAATCAACATATTCCTATCAGCACCAAGAGATAAAATCGACATTTTTGTCGAACACATAAAGTCGGATTCTAGGTTTGAGGACATCTGGGTCAAGTACTCTGAGTCCGATGAATGCGCATTTAGAAAGATGAATGTCCGCCTGAAGAAAGAGATCATCTCGATGGGAGTTCCTACTGTAAAGCCTCACGAATATACTGGGACGCACATCGACCCTGAAGTGTTCAAACAATGGCTAGATGAAGGAAAAGAAGTTACAATTCTCGACACGCGTAATGACTACGAAGTTAGAATGGGGACCTTTGAGGGAGCTGTTGATTTCGATATCGAAAGTTTCCGAGCATTCCCTAAGGCGGTAGAGGAATGTGATATTCCAAAGGATAAGCCAGTAGTAATGTTCTGCACAGGCGGTATTCGTTGCGAGAAGGCAAGCGTGGTAATGCTAAACGAAGGTTATGAGGAAGTCTACCAAATCAATGGTGGAATCCTGAACTATTTCGAAAAGACTGGTGGAGCGCACTGGGATGGAGAGTGCTTCGTGTTCGACAGGAGAGTAGGAGTCTTAGGCGATCTTAGCGTTACAGATTCCGAGGTTTGCTGGGCTTGCAGAGAGCCATTAACTCCTGAACAAGCGCAGAGCCCAGAGTTCGTACGTGGAGTTTCTTGCCCATATTGCATCGAATAAATTCGTTGAGAAAAACGGGCTTTCATATACTCACCCACTAAGGATATGGATATGTCTAGTAAGCCTAAACTCGCAGTATCAGCATGTCTACTTGGAAAGAAAGTTCGCTATAATGGCGATGCAGCAGAGTTTAGGGTGCTCAACAGAGTTTGGAGCGAACACCTCGAATTGATCGGAGTCTGCCCTGAAGTTGGAATCGGCATGGGGGTGCCACGTCCAACCATCAGGCTAGTCAAAGGTGAAGAGAGAATTTCGCTAGTGAACCCAAAGAACGGTGAAGATTTCACTGATAAGATGCTAGAGTATTCAGAGATTCAATCTGATTATCTAATGTCGGTCGGTATTAGTGGATTCGTGTTCAAGAAGGATTCACCAAGCTGTGGTCTTGAGCGAGTTAAGGTATATCGTGGTGATAACCCGCAAGCAGTCCGAGATGGTGTTGGCATGTTTGCAAAGGTATTCACCACGTTATACCCCCACATTCCAGTAATCGAGGAAGGTCGATTGACAGACCCACTACAAGCAGAGCATTTCCTCGCCCGCGTACACTTTTTCAGTGAATGGCAAACAATCGGTGAAGAAGGCTGGACTGCACAAAAAATTATGCAATTCCATGCAGAACACAAGTTGTTCTTACTGAGCCGCGCTCCAGATGTAAAGAGAACCCTAGGAAGAATAATCGCACAAGGATTCGATAACGACGAGCATCCAGAATCTGTGGCTCTGAAGTATATGACAGAAGCACAGAAGGGCTTGTCCGTACTAACCAAGCGCGGACGAATCGCTCACGCTATGGAGAGAGTCGTTGGGAAACTACCAAACATGACAAAGCAAGACAAGAAAGAGATCGTAGAAGTTATCCACCAATTCAGGAAAGGGCTGCTACCAAGATCCGCCGCAATGATTCTTCTAAGCCATCACATCAACAGAAATGATGCTAACAACCCAATTCACAAGAACTTCATTGCACCAATTCCAATGAATATGGGATTGATGGCAAGAGTTTGAGATTAGTTTTGCGATTCGTCTGCAAAGTCGAGTACCCAATCAAATAGCGATTCCAAGCTTGGCTGTAAGGCGATTCCTGCTTTAGTAAGAGAATACTCAACGGTTGTAGGAACTGTAGGGAATACTGTCCTGGTAACAAGGTCGTGCTTTTCCAACTCCCCTAATCTGCGAGTTACCGTGGTAGATGAGGAATTTACCCGCCTTTTGATTTCTGAGAACCTCAAGGGCTTTGTATCACAATTAAGGATGTAAAGAATGTTAAGCATCTTCGACTTTGCTAAAACAACAAGTAATTCGTCAACATGAACTCTTGCAGATTCACACATTGACATCATACGTTGCGATTGTTCAGCGGACATGTCCCTTGGTGGTTACATTTTGTTATCAAGACACAAGTTACAACATTGTTACAAGAAGCCACCTGTGACACTCACCGCCTTATGTAGAGAGGGTCTTAGGCCAACACAATGAAGACTAATTCTAGTGGAAGAACAATGAAGGCGATCGCATTCAGTAAATACGGCAATCCTGCTAATCTCAAAAAGGTGGATGTTGCCTACCCTCATGGGTTTGATACAGCGGTAAATGTAGTAATCAAGGTTCACGCATCAGCGATTAATCCGGTAGATAAGGCCCTTCTGTCAGGGGACTTGAAAATGGTTAGACCAGTTGCTGAATTCCCTCATGTAATCTGTTATGATGTTGCAGGAGTTGTTGAAGAAGCCGATAATAAAGGAGTTTTTTCTGTAGGACAGCCTGTATTTGCTCGTCTATTTGGAGATGTAAGCGATGGTAAGAAGACTCCGTGGTTCAGAGGCTCGATGGCAGAATATTGTGTTGCGCATACCTCCAATGTAGTCACTAAACCGGAAAATATCAGTTTTGAAGAAGCCGCATCAATTCCACTAGTAGGAATGACTGCACTACAGGTACTGAAGACATCCGGATTGAAAGAAGGAGGTTCCATCTTCATCTCAGGAGGAGCCGGTGGAGTTGGTACAATGGCCATTCAATTAGCAAAGCACGTATTCAAAGCAGGACGCGTGGTTACTACCGCATCAAAAGGAGAAAAGGCTGATTTGTGCAAAACCCTAGGTGCAGATGAAGTCCTAGATTACAAATCTGAAAACTTTGTATCTGTTTATGGAACTGATGACAAGAAGTTCGATGTTTGTTTCGATACAACTGCAGAGAGTCTTGAGATGACAAATATCATCAAATCGGGTGGAAAGATTGTTTCGATCTCAGGGATGCCAACCTTGGATGAAATAAGGAGAATCGGAGGAACTGCTTGGATCCTCAAGTTATTCTTGAAGAGGAGAGAGAAGCGCAAGGAGTTCAAAGCTGCTAAAGCAATCAATGCAGATTGGACCTATCTGTTCCTTTCACCTAGCAAAAAAGACCTCACAGAACTTGCAGGTCACCTTACAGATGGTACAATTAAGGCTGTTCTGGACAACGAGTGGGATTTCAATTCTGAAGACCAAGAGAATGGATGGGTTGGTGCATTCAACAAATCATTCTCAGGTAGAGCAAAGGGTAAATGCATCGTGAAAATGGATTCTTGAAATTCAACTAGATTCTAGATAGTAAGCAGCATTGATCATTCCTGCAAAGGTAACCCAGACAATGTATGGCCAAATTAGGTAAGACGCATTTGGTTCTGTATCGTATATCAGATAGGCATAGATTGTTGAAAATACAATCATTACAACTATCATTACTAACGACTGGAGATATTTGGTATCGTTAAAGACGGAAGGCCAAGCTAGATTCACAGCAAGTTGCGTAAGGAATAATGCGATTGCAATATTAGAATAATTTATTTCACTTCTTCTGCTTAAAACCATAAAGAAACTAATTGCAATACAAGTGTAAAGTACAGCCCACACAGGCCCTACAATCCAGCCAGGTGGTTGGAAAAAGGGTTCGTACTCTGAATCAAATGTCATTTATGACACCATTCCGATTACGATGTATTATCCATGAATATTCCCATGCCCAAACTAGATCCGATGTCAGTTTCCGATTAACTTGTAATCAGGAGAAATTGGCGTAGCACCGGTTTCCATTGAAATGATTTGACCATCTTTGAATTTCATAAACGACATGACTGCTTCTGAATCTGAACCATTTGCGAAGTGAACAATTGAATGAGCAACTCCAACTTCATCGTTCTCAAACAGAATTCGGTTGTTTTCTGAAGTAGGGGTGTTTCCACCACTAACGAATCCCAAAATATCGGACTTGCTCATAGTCATACCTCCGACGTGTGGATTGAACACACAGTCATCGTGGATGAGTTTCTCAAGTTCCTCGACATCTCCGTTTTCCCAGGCTTTGTTGTATGCATCTATTACTGGCATGAATTTTCCAGTGCCTTTTTATGTTTAAGATGAACGGATAATGGTTCACATTTTTAAGTTGGTAGAGATTATTCTATGCCACTAATGTTAACTGATTTACTAAACGGTTCTACTGAATCTCAATTTCGATATTTCCGTCTTTAACTCTGGTGGGATACACTTTGAGGTTTTTCTGTTTACTCATTTTCCCGACCAATTTTCCGTATGGTGGGAATAGAGGAAACGGGGACCATTCAACGAGTTCACCATCATCGATTTGGTGAGTTGTCTGATGCAAAGGACAGCGTATGCATCCGTCCTTCACTTTCCCGCCATATGCTAGTGGCCATCGCATGTGCCGGCACAGCGCTTCAGTAGCGAAATAACCATCTTCGGTTTGTCCGATAAGTACCATTTTTTTCGCAACAGTGCGCATTTTCTTCTTACCAGGTTTCAGTTTACTTTCCTTCATTGCAATATGCCAAGTCATGTCATCACCTCAAGCCAATACTTGCGACATTCCACCATCAAGATGCATCACTTGTCCGGTGAAATTATCAGGTGCCCCTGTAAGTAACCAATGGATACTAGAGGCTATCTCTTCTGCTTCATTTATTCGATTCAAGGGTATCTTTTGTGCAGATGCTTCTCTCATGGCATCAGAACGTAAAATGGTCGATGCTAGCCTGGTGTCTGTTAGACCAGGAGCTACTGCATTCACCCTTATTCCTCTCTTTGCATATGTCGCTGCAGCAGAGCGGACCATCGATTCAATTCCACCCTTTGCTGCAGAAATCGCCTCATGATTCACCAGACCAAGGCTTCCAGCAACACTGGATGTGAAGACCATTCTTCCTCCTCCTGATTTCAACATATTTTTACCAGCCAATGACAATGTCAAGAAAGCGCTAGTAAGGTTGGTTCTGATCACTTCCTCAAATGCATCAATCTTCAACGCATGAGGGGGTCTAATTACAATCGACCCTACGAAATGAGCAACTCCTGAAATCTGACCATCACCGTTTGTTGACGCCTCTTCTAATGCAGACAATACTGATTCTTGGTCTAAAGCGTCACCTTGGACAATGCTTGCGCCCATCGATGCTATGTCTTCAACTCTAGAGATATCTCTGGCCAGTATTGTAACACTGTTTCCTTCACTGAGAAGCATTTTAGCAGTTACAATTGCCATATCACTACTACCACCTACCAACAAATATGATTTTTTCATGCTCTGAAATTTATCAATTGATATTTATAATCATGTTCTGATTCAATTCAGAGCATACGCCTAAAGAGAATAACAACCCTTCATAAGGGAAGATTATGGACATTGCCCATAGGAAAGGCAATCGAAATGAATATAGGTTTTTTTGATAGGGTTGTTAGATTACTTGCTGGGCTAGGTTTAGTTTTCTTCGACTACCTTGCAAACGCCAGTTGGGAAATCATATTCCTATTATTTGGCGCATGGAGTGTTACAACATCCGTATTTGGATGGTGCCCTTTCTACAAGGTATTCGGCGTGCGAACATGTCCAACTTCATTCCAGGAACAAAATCAAACACAAAACCCCGAATAATTATTCCATTATATCTTCGGTACTCGCAGTGAATGTGAGCGCTGATGAGTCTTCAACAGCCACTACACCTCTAATATTGTGAGTTTCACGTAACTCATCAGTTGGTGCTGCGACCTTTATTCGACTGTCATGGACCATAATAGAGTTGCCCGGAGCTGCAATTACACCACCTTCCGGAAGCCATAAACCGATTGCTCCAATTTCAGAGTGGTGAGAAATTATCAGGTTACGACCTGCTTCATCTACATCTACTCGCAATACAATTAGAGGTGATCCTGATGGAATCAGCCTTGATGCATCCTGCCATTCACTCCAAGTCTCATCAAGAGGCTTAGATAATTCAGAAGCACGTTGATCGATATCTGAAATCTTAGCAGCAAACTCTTCAGATGCTTCTTTTGAGATATGATTTAGACCATCGAGTAATTGTCTGAGGCCCTCATATTGGGGAATGTCTTTGTCATTCAATGCTGTGTTTGCTAGTAGTAATGTCTCTGCAAGCATATCCAATTTATCGTGTTGACCTGATTCAATAGCGCACTCCATTGCTTCGTCAAGAATCTCGATTGCTAATCCTGGGCAATCAATTGCTAAGAGTGAGTTTCCGATGTTAGTAAGAACTGAAATCGCTTCGACTTGGTCTTCGCTTACAATATCGTTTGCAGCATCTAAATGGGATTTAGCAAGATCTTCATCGCCAGATAGATGGCGTGAGATTCCGGCTAGGACTAAATGTCCAAGCCGGCTAACTCCGATGACCTGGCTTTGCCTATCCGCTGTCTCGAAAAGCATTGCTGCACGATGCCAATTATTGGCTGCGAGTGCAAGTAATCCCAATTGATGCATAGCCCTCATTTCAGCACCCATATCATCTACGAGTGTTGCATTGAATAATGCGCGGGATAAGTGTAATCGCGATACACGCAAATTACCTGACATCTTCGATAGCATTCCTAATGCTGATTCCATTCGGTATAGATGGCCTGCCATTGCCCTGTGTGCAAGTTCTGCCATCTCTTCTCCTAGGGGAGCCAAACCATTCCCTGTCATCTCCAAAATTTCACTTAGTAATTCAACTGATGAATCATATGCCTGATTGATATCATCAGAAGTTTCTCCCGAAGTCATTGAAGAAAGGTGTTCATCTAATCGAATCACTGGAGCGCAGATATCGGGTAATGGACCTAATTGGTTGAGCATTGAGTTCTTGACTTTCTCTCCCCTTATTGAACGGTTAAGAGCTGAAATCAATTTACTCTCATCTGAAGATGTTACATCCTCCGCATCTTCTGACAGAGCAACACGAGATGAGAGTAATGAGTCTACCATCCAAGTCAATTTTGCTTGAATGTCATATTGCCCTGCCCTACTGATAGCGTAACGCATTTCAGCAGCCCGTACCCTTCGGGATAAACTACGCAATCTTGACCTTTGACCACTGTTACCTAAGTCTGCCAACCGTTGTAAAAAGGTAGATGGAGGGCATGTTTCAAAATTTAAATTTGCCTTTTCACCAGTTGTTGTCATCTTATAATCATCAGATACAAGAGTTACTTTCTTGCCTTCATGCGCTAATTTTGAGCCTAGAATCATTAATGATAAATCTACATCTTGAGGTGATGCTTTTTCCCCAATGTGCTGAGCGAGAGCTTTTACCTCTGCTTCATCAATAGTTACTGTGATCAAAATATCTCTGAACTTTTCCAATAGGTTCGGTTGACCGGCCCATCTTTGGAAACGTACTGTTCTGACTTCGTCATGTACCCCTGGCGTAACATAGAGAGCAGAGTCCCCTGATTCCAATATTCCTGAAAGGTCTTTCAGAAAGTTGTCTGGAGCCATTGAACCAACATGAATGAAGCAATTTGAGTCTACGACCCATACATTGGACATAACTCCCGATAAGGGGACCCATTAGTTTGTCTTACCGCCTATATTGAACGGATTCAAATTGAGGGTTCGGCTTCTTTACGGGCAAGTTTTCTTTCAAACCAAATTGGCCCGCCTGGTGGAATTGCTGCAATCATTCCCTTGATTGCAGTATTCATATCCATTCGACCCTGCCGCTGTTCCCACCAAACTAGAACGATGTATAGAATGAATAATCCACCATGAATGGGTCCGATTATTTTCACCAAAATTTCATTCCCGCCAATGTATTTCAACGGCATAGCGATGAAAAACAAAGAAATGGTGGAAATAGTTTCTAGGATTCCAGATACTCTAAAGAAACTCAAAATTAAGCCTCCACCATAGGCCTACTTGAACCACAAGATGGACATAATTGGTCGTCGGTGTCAGCGTAATCATGATTACATGCTGGGCAAGATGACGCTAGAACAAGTTCGCCTACAGAGGAAATCCTTTCTCCAACAAGAGATAGTTTTCCACTTTCCAATTCTCCGACTGAATAGCGACCTGGGCCTCCCATCTGTGTCAAGATATCAGGAGGTAAAGTCACTGTTCCCATTTCGTCAACAATCAATTCCCTACCCTTAGATAGGTTCTCGATATCCAAGTCCGTACCGTGTTCGGCTACGAACCTTCCATCTCTCAATTCCAAAGACCTATCTGCAAACGCTGCAACTTCTTTTGAGTGAGTAACTAGTAAGAACGCAACATTTTGATTGTCGTGTAAATCCTTGAACAACTTCAGCACTTCACGACTGGTTATTGGATCGAGTGCACCTGTTGGCTCATCTGCTAGAATTAAACGAGGATTGGTGATCAATGCTCGAGCGATAGCAACTCGTTGCTGTTCTCCACCTGAAAGCATTGATGGCAATCCTTTCGCACGATGTTCTATTCCGAGATCCGTCATCAATTCTAATGCTCTTCTTTTCGCTTCTTTAGGTGAAACTTTCTGATGGCGAAGAGGTTGCGCTACATTGTCTAATGCTGACAAATGCGGCAATAGGTTTCCTTCTTGGAAAATAAATGATACCGTATCCTGTCGGAGTTGAACTAGTTCCTTACCTGTCAACCGGGTCATATTCTTGCTATCTAATTCGACTTTACCTGCGCTCGGCTTCATCAATCCACCAAGGCACTTCAGTAGAGTGGATTTTCCAGAACCTGAAGGTCCTACTACCGCTACAGCTTCACCTTCTTTGACGCTTACATGTAATCCTCTAAGTGCTACAACGTTACCGTCTTCGGCCTTAGATTCGTAGACATGGTACAATGAATCTGCTTCCAGAATTGTTGGTTTATCAGACATTTTCACTCCCCCTTCAATACGCTAGCAAGGTCTGACTTCAACGCCTTCCTCGTAGTCACTAATAGCGCAGTAACCACTGCTGCAAACACCGCCAGAGCGACTAATGCTAATTCGAACCATGGCCAAACCAATTGCCGATCTATCGCAGAAGTCGTATCAGAACCTAATATTTGGAATATAAATCCAAACACGTTAAACAGGCCATTGAATGATAATGCAAGTCCCATTCCAAGTAGGATACCTAGTGCCATCGATACAATGACAATTGAAAGAATCTCGAATAATACTAGTCTGATGATTTGGTTAGGGCTTGCTCCAATTGCTTGTAAGACTGCTAATTCCTTCTGTCTTTGATTTAGAACTAGAGACAGGAATACGAACGCAGATGCTACTGCTGCAACGCTTGCTACAATGAATTGTAGCGAAAGTAATCCCGGTGTACCAAAGATTAGTCCACCATTACGCTCAACTGCATCATGGGCAGTCTCCCAATCGATTGTGCTGTTGAACCTTTCATCAGCTTCAATGTTATTCTTCAAAGCGGTTAGATCTTCTCCTTCAACACCATCTACTTTGACAATCCAGTTGTTTGAGAACAAGTTATCGACTCTGTTGTCGCCGACAAGTTCTCTGTATCCAGATTCCCCGATTACAACGCTAGTAGACATCAAATCCTCAGGTACTCCTGGTACGAATTCGTGCACTCCGATGTATCTGAGGGTTGTATTGGATTCCGCTACATCTACAGATTGGGTTGAGAAATTATACGACTTTTCTTCCCAAATGAATTCAACATCTTCTGTATTGCTACTGCTCTCAGACAGCAAAATGTCTCCATAATCGTCTCCACCTTTTCTTCCTGAACCCCACAGATCCATTGCATATGCTGCATCTTCTCCTGCTGAGAAGCCACCTTCCCTGTAAGCATCTAATGCTGCTGAAGTATCATCTCCAGGAATTGCTTGAGGGAACCATCTTAGTACATCTTCTCCTTCATCAAGTATTACATATGCAGTGAGAGCTTCTCCCCCATTAGGTATCAATGAAATTGTAGGAACTGTCACTGCTAACGCTGTAACTTCATTATCACTAATTTCTTGAATCATAGATTCGATTTCAGTTGCAGAATAGTTTTCATTTGTCACAACTTGTAAATCACTACCCACCTGCAAATCTGCAGTTACCTCGTCCACTTGCGTTCCAGTGTAACCCTGAACTGCAGCCAGTGTAACAATAGATAGCGTGAGAAGCATGATTACTGCCAATCGGTTAACAGATTCAGTAGAACCACTGCCCTTCAATCCTCTCTTAACGTCGGAAAGAAGAGGAGTTCTGCTAAAGAAGAACTGCATTATTCTAGGCCCTGCTGCTCCAATTTTACCTAGTAATAGCGCTCCACCAATCCATAGCATGAACGGTCCAAACACATTGATCAAACCTTCAACAAACCAGTTTGTCAGAATTCCGTCTTCGCTACCGTTCATCTCAAGATAAGTATCGATTGCTCCAAGTGAACCTACCAAGAATAATGTCCAGTGTAGCCACACCTTTGGCTTGGCTACTTTTTGAACACGGCTAACTCCCTCATCGATTTCTAATTCCATAAAGTCACGAGTACGAGCCCTACCGAACAAGAGAGCAAGACCGAGTGTGGTGATTGCCGTGAACAGTGTCGCGCCGAAACTCAAAGCGGGGTCTACATTGAAACCTAAGGCTTCGAATTTCATGAATCCAACACTAGCCAGTACGACTGGAACTGCCGCCATAGCAAGTAGGTAACCCGCCACCCACGCAACGAATGATACTACGGCCAATTCAAGAAGAACCATTCCTCTCAAATCTTTGGCTGTGGCTCCTATGACGCGATGAATAGAAATTTCACGTCTTCGTTGTTCTAGTGATAAAATAAGTCCATAGATCAGTACGGAAAGTGATAGTACCACAATTGGTACCATGATGACATAATCAAATGCCTGAATCAGTCCAAGGAATATTTCTAAGAAATCGATTGTTCCCCCTACGATGTCTACATAGTAAATTTCAACTTCTCCATCTGCAAATTCTTTATCTTGGACTTTCATGCTCAAATCTTCCAACCAATCAGAAGCATCTGCTGTGGAGGTTGTTGGTAGTAAAGAACGCTCTAAAGTTAGCCCGAAATAAAAGTGGTCATAATCCACTAAAGTAGTTCTTTGAGTTTCATTCAGTACACTCCAAGTAGCATATACTGGGTTCGCCGCTAATGTTGGGTTTCCTTGAGGCCATGGATCATAAATCCCAAGAATTGTCAAGTTCTCAACTACCATGATAACCTGGCAATGTTCAACTTCTCTGGAGTTGTATATCTCCCCTTCACAGTCTTCAGAATCAATATCTAGAGCAGATTCTACTGTGTAGGCAAATTCTAACCTTTCGAGGAAATCTCCAGCCTCAGCACCGGCTTTACTTGCCACGTCTGATGGAATGTAAACTCCGCGCTTTGACTCGACATCCTCTGGGGAAGCCCAGCTACCCCTCTCATAGATTATGTTCTCAGATAGTCTATCGGCAAGAACTCCGTCAAATGCACCCGGGCCAAGGAAACTAATCGCTCTTTCATCGGAAATCGGTGGACCGTTATTGTATTCGTAATCCCAGATATCTTTAGCCCCCCAAGTTCTTAATTGGTCTGACGAATTGATATCTTTCACACCTAGCGGAAGTGCCATCCAAACATCCTCATTACCAAAGGTAAATTGGCCATGGATTCCTTTTTTGCCATACACTACTGTACAATCTGAAAATTCTTCCATATCAGTGAATTCATCACAGACTTCGATTAAGGTAGTAGTATTGTTAGTCCAACCGTCAGTTCCTTCGGCGGGGGGTTTGTCGAACTCAACTTTAGCATCAAAGATATTGTTCTCAAGTGATTCTTCGAAGAAAACTTGTGAAAGTCCAACACCATAGGACAGAACTGTTGTTATTACCAGGCTTGCAAGAAATACACCTGCGAAAACAGCCATTCCACGCTCTCTTCCCCTCCAGGCCCCAATTGTAGCAAGACGCAAATTATCTGGAGCATCTCGGATTTTACGAGGTAATTCGTGCCTAAAATAATTCATCGTAGCTGAAGTCCGACTCATTCTTCTTCACCTTCCTCATCAAGTCCCCAAGCTGAACGTATGTCGCTTGCAGCCACTAATCCATCACGCATCAACAACATTCTGTCGGCTTTACTAGCCAAGTCGGGGTCGTGAGTGACCATTAGTATCGAAATTGGATTTTCTTCATCATGACACAAATCCTTGAACAGTTGAAGAACTTCTGCACCAGATGCAATGTCCAGGTTGCCAGTAGGCTCATCGGCTAGAAGCAAAGGTCGATTGCCCGCTATTGCACGTGCAATTGCAACCCTTTGCTGTTGACCTCCAGACAATTGATTTGGAATGTGATGCATTCTGTCGCTCAGATTCACCTTAGTGAGTGCATCCTCTGCTCTCTTGAGAGCATCTTTAGATGAAACACCTGATATTTCAAGTGCCATTGCTACATTATCAAGAGCAGAGAGATGGTCAAGAAGATGGAAGTCCTGGAATATCCATCCTACCAAAGTCCTTCTTACATCAACTACAGCTGAAGGATTCTTCAAACCGTAGTTACGATCTTTCAAGGCGATATCTCCAGAATCCGCAGGAAGTAGTCCTCCTATGATATTCAGAAGGGTAGATTTACCACATCCCGATGGTCCCATCAAAGCAACAAGTTCTCCTCTCTTGAGGTTCATCTCAATACCTTTGAGAACTTGCAATTTATTAGAACCGGCTCCAAACGACTTAGTTAGCCCCTTCACATCTAACACAATGACACCTACATGCCAGCATCAAGTTATTGTATATCAAATAGTGTTTGGATTTCCCATCTAAGTGAGATACTAAAAATCAGTTATTGGGAGCCGAAAGTAAGTTTTCTAAACCATTTAAGGATTCCATTGCTGGAAAAAATCCCGTTACGGTATTGCTGTTTATCCATCACTTCGTCAACCCAAGTATCTAGTTCGCGGTCCATGTTGCTTCCCCAGTTTACTTTTGGAACCGGCCCTATAATGGTCTTTGGGTTTATTTAACAAACTAAGTGTTATTGATTACACTAGTTCGAAGTGCTTCCTACAATCATTTCATCATACATTTTCAGATTCAGAAGTACTTCGCCAAAGTCCCTAGCATAAGCACATAATCGACGTACGGATTCAGATATTCTGAAGAAAAATAATTCTTCGCCCGATAGTTTTCTGTTTTCCAGAAGTGTTTCTTCATATTCCGATATTTCATTTTGCGCCTGTTTTAGAGACATCCTCGACTCTTCAATCTCGTAGGAATCTCGTTTTCGAATATTAATCATGAGTTGCTTGATTGCTTTTTGCCACAATATGATTTGGTTTAGTGGCGGTTCACTAGATTTCATTCCAGCCTTAGGCGTTAGCCTTGTCAATAATGCCATTTGTAATGCATGATCCATCATACGCTCCAACGATCGGGCTAAATTCGAATGTTCAACCGCTTGATTACGCCCAATTTTTAGAGAAGTTGCGACTAAGTGTGAGTCGAGTGCGACACAAACTTGCCTTTCAACTAAATACAGTAGAGCATCTACTTCTGATTCTCGTTCCTCGGCATCGCTTAGAAGTTCGACATCATCTCCTTCCAAGACAGAAACTATGTCTCTCACCAGAGAAGATAGCTGCAGATACATTCTGTTGATGCTAGCGCTAAGGGGCATCTCCGCTGCACTTATCAGACAAATTAGTTCTGCTCCAGATTCTGATTCATCCATTATTTCAAAACCTCTGGTGTTTCTCAAGAAACGGCGTATTTCTTTACGATAAGTACGCTCTTTAACTACTGGAAACCTAACTTTTATTCTATCAGCACCTGATAAATAGACACCCATTAAATGGTCGTGTAATGAATCGTTAGGTATCTTTCCTGCATCGATATGGACTCGTTTTTCTTGTTTATCCAACAAATCGATTGGGGTCAGACGGAGAGCTCCGCTTGGCCGCCAATCTACACGCACACCATCGCGCGGACTGAGAGACATTTCATCGACCCACGGTTTAGGTAAACTGAGAGTGTATGTTGAGCCGCCAGTCAACTGCACTTTTCGTACATCCGTGTCGCCAGGTCCGTAAGACATCAGTATCATTTCCCCCAATATTTACATCTATATAGATTACATGGGCCACAGGTGATATACCCTCTTACTACAGAAACTATTGATGGAACCTATCACGATGGTTGTAATTGGGCTTGCTTTGATTGTCTGTGCTTACATGGCATGGAACATCGGTGCTAATGATGTTGCAAATGCTATGGGAACCTCTGTTGGTTCTCGAGCACTGACTTTGAAGCAAGCAGTAATTATCGCTGCAATCTTCGAATTCTGTGGAGCATTTTTCGCAGGAGATGCAGTAACTGATACTGTTAGGAAAGGGATTTTAGAAGTAGATTTCTCGACAGTTACTCCCGAAATCTCTCAAGATATTGCATTTGGTTTCATTGCCGCAATGATGGCTGCAGCAACTTGGTTAACAATAGCAACAAGGTTTGGCCTCCCAGTTTCAACAACACACTCTATCATCGGTGGGATAATTGGAGTAGGGCTTGTTCTTGAGGTCGATCACAATACCTCTTACATCAACTGGGGAGTTGTTCAGAAAGTGGTGATGAGTTGGGTTGCAAGTCCTTTGATGGGTGGCCTGGTAGCATTCTTCTCATATTGGATAATTAAGAAAACGATATTGGATGCAGAAAATCCCGAACAGCGTTCTTTGTGGTTAGCGCCAATTCTAGCATTCCCAACTTTCTTTGTCCTGGGCCTTGCTCTGCAGTTCAAAGCCCTCAAGGGGTTCTTTTCAAAAGCCCAATCGAATGGATGGATTGAAGATAAGGGTGAATGGCTGCCTTACAAGCCAGCAGACGGTGGTCCAGTTGGTAGTTGGAACCCATTCGTGGATACCGCATGGTTCCCTGCGAACTCGCTTCTTTTGGCTGCAATAATTGGTGCTATTGCATCGTTCGGCCTTTATCTAATTCTGAGGAGGATAGACATCAATGAAGAGAGTAGAGGTTTCAAGGGTGTTGAGAGAATCTTCGTCTGGTTACAAATTATTACCGCTGCCTATGTTGCATTCGCACACGGTGCAAATGACCGTTCTAACGCAATCGGACCTATGGCTGCAGTTTGGCAAGTACTATCCAATGACACTGGAATGTTAATGGAGAAAGCTCCAATTCCGTTATGGTTAGTCTTACTTGGATCAGCAGGAATTGCAATCGGTGTAATGACCTGGGGATGGAGAGTTATGGAAACTATCGGTAAGAAAATTACTGAAATCACTCCAACAAGAGGATTTGCAGCAGAATTTGGTGCAGCAACGACAATTATGATTTTCTCAATGCCGTTCCTTGCAGTACCGGTTTCGACAACACACACTTTGGTTGGCGCTGTTGTAGGAGTCGGACTTGCTGGTGGCGCTAAAGCAGTTGATTTCCGAGTGTTTGGAAAGATCGCAGCATCTTGGGTTGCTAGTGTGCCAGTTGCAGCTTTCGGAGCCGCAACAATTTATGTCCTATCTGGTGGTGACAATCTAAAGATGATCATTCTACTTCCAATTGCATTCATGACAGTTGGTTATGTTATGTGGAAGACAAGAGATGGGGAGATCTACGTAGAAGATGCTCTATCAGAGGCAAGTAGTGGTGAAGTATCAATCGATGTCAACGCTCCTAAGGCACAAACTCCTTTCGAACTATTCCATGAGCACGCTGAAGCGGTTGAAGTCACAGTCGGACACATGCTAAATGCAGTTAACAAATCTGCAGATGGCAAGGACGCTAGCAAGGAAATCCAAGCAACAATCGATGCTGAATTGGATGCTGACAATATCAAATCAGAACTCAGAGCGAGAATGGCTGAGACCGACATTAGATTGATCGTATCAATGGATGACTTCTTGCACATGTTAACTCGTCAAGATAGAATTGCGGACTATGCACAGAATGTGGCTGAACAATTAAGTTTCAGAGAATTGTATACTGACAAAAAGGCTAGGAAGATGCTGAAGGAGATGGCTGAGGCTGTTTCAGAGACTGTATCTGTATACGAAGATACTGTTCTAGCAATGCGTGACCTATCTATTAGTGGAGAAACAAAGGTTGCAAAGGAGAAGGTTGCGAAGTTGATCAAAGAGGTAAACCTGAAAGAGCACGCTGCTGATGAAATAGAAGCCAAGGCTGCTGCACATGTATTCTCTACTGGTGACGATGATGCACTAGCTGCAATGCACATGTATCGTGTTCTGCAAAGAATGGATGATGTTGCAAACGCTTGTGAGAAGGCTGCTAACGCTTTCCTGCCAAGCCTCTCAAGGTGAGGCTCACTTTATTGAGTAAAGAGGCGAAAGATGCCACCTCATGAAGCGTGGGGTTGAAATCGGCAACACTACTCAGATAGGCATGGACCCACTATTGAAGGCGAAGTTGCAAAAGCAACGTTACCACATTGTGGGCGAACACGGTGGTGTAAAGATTTGTCATTGGACAAAGGAATCTTTACTCAGAGATCGTCAATGCTACAAAGGCAAGTTTTACGGTATTGCAAGCCATAATTGCATGCAAATGTCCCCAGTTGTTGACCAATGTAACCTGGCATGCTCCTATTGCTGGAGAGAGCCTCACATGGACACTTTAGAGTTAACAGACCAAGACCCACTTGAGATGTTGTATGAATCGGTTAAGGCCCAACGAAGGCTTCTTTCTGGATTCGGAGGAAACCCGAAGGTTCCCAAAGAGAAGTTTTTGGATGCACAGAATCCAAAACATGTTGCGATTTCTCTAAATGGCGAGCCTACTCTTTACACCAGATTATCAGAATATATCGAACTATGTCATTCACATGGTATGACTACAATGTTAGTTACTAACGGTACATTGCCAAAAGTTCTGGAAAAGTTGGATACTCTTCCAACACAATTGTATGTTTCAGTAGATGCTCCAAACAAGGAGGTTTTCGATGAAATATGTCGTCCAAAATGGAATGCTGCAGCATGGGAAAAGTTCGACGAAACAATCGACTTATTACCAAGCCTAGACACAAGAATCGTCTGCCGCCATACTCTGATTAAGGGACGTAATATGAAGCCGGAACATATTCCTCAATATGCTGCATTAGACAACAGGGCAGACCCAGATTGGATAGAATGCAAAGGGTATGTTCACGTAGGTAATTCGCGAGAAAACTTGACTGCTGAGAACATGCCATTCCATGAAGATATTCTTGACTTCTCCAACGCCCTAGCCCCTCTAACTGATAGAAAGTTGCTAGATGACTCACCACCTAGTAGAGTAGCATTAGTCGGAAGAGAAATTGTACCAATTCCGATTCCTGAAGCGACAATGTATTTCCCGGAGGATTTGGGAATTGCGGAATCTGTTAAGCATCTGAAGATAATTCAATGAGGGTTAATTTTGCGAAGAGTAATGCTGGCGAGAGGAGGAGCTATGTCTCCATACTCTGGTTTAGGTAGTACTCACTCTGCACTACTTGAAAGGTTGAAATCGGGTTCTGTTGAAGATTATCAACTCGGAAGTGTCCATGAATATGATTTGAGTAAAAACCCAATCAAAAGGTTATGGCGAAGATGGAAAAGCGCTCCCAAAAAGGTTGCTCAATGGGCAGAAGCCCACGACATAGTCCACATTACCGACCAAGAGCAAGCAGGACTTGTTCCTCAAAATGGAAGATCTATCGTAACTGTGCACGACCTATTCCACTTGTTTCCTTCACAAAGAGAGGGTGTGGAAATCGGATATCACAAGCCTTCTATGATTAGGAAAAGAGACCTAAATAAAATCAAACAAGGCATTGCTAGGGCAGATTTATTGGTATGTGTTTCAAAATATACTCAGCAAGAATGTGAAATGCGATTCCCAGGTATTGCTACAGCATGGATACCTCATGCTATCGAAATTGAACAATATGCTGTGGAAACAGTTCGACCAAGTTGGTTCAAAGATGGAATTAATCTAATTATTATTGGAAGCGAAGAGCCTCGTAAAAGAGTTGAATTTGCGATCGAGGTTTGTGGAGGAATGAATGTAAATCTCCACAAGATCGGAGCAGAGTCATCCCCAGATTCAAAGAGAAAGTTGTGTAACTTAGCGGATGATTTGGATTGTAATCTGAATTGGGTTGGTAGATTAGAACAGGATGAAATGATTGCAGCATTACAACATGCAGATGCATTACTTTTCCCTTCTATTGCTGAAGGATTTGGGCTACCACCCCTAGAAGCATATGCAGCCGGAACAGTAGCACTAGTTGCTGACGCACCAGCACACAATGAAATTCCATTGGAGCATCACATATTACCTCATGATGACATCCAAATGTGGCGAACAGCAATCTCAGAATTGATTGATGAGAGCGATGAAGTAAGGGCAAGAGCGGCTGATTTCTCAGTTGAGAAATGGACTGAAAGACTCAAAGAAACATACAATTCGTTGTTCTGATTATTGTACGACTCGCCGTTTAATTCATTGAGGTGATTGAGGTGGCGGTGTTTATGCAGCCAGTACAGAGTGTAGCAATCATCGGCGCCGGCAACATGGGTTCAGGTATTGCCCAGAAAACCGCTCAAGAAGAATTTGATGTCCAAATGGTAGACCGTGAAGCACAATGGGTTGAACGTGGCCAGTCAATTATTGCTGATTTCCTTTCTGAGGCTGTTGAGAGAAGGATTTTCTCGCCGCAACAAGTTGCAGATATTCAGGGAAGAATAACTGGAGTAATCGGTACTGAGAACACATCCCCTGATACCGACCTAGTAATTGAAGCAGTTTTCGAAGACTTCGATATCAAGACTGCTGTTTTCAATGCATTGAATGAAGTATGTGGAGACAAAACTATTCTTGCATCTAATACATCTTCACTTTCCGTAAACGACTTATCTGCCGCATCAGGTAGACCTGACCGATTTGTTGGACTGCATTTCTTTTACCACCCTGCAAAAAACCGTTTGGTAGAAGTTATTCCTGGAGATGACACATCTGCAGAAACTATAGCTAGAACCGTACAGTATTGTCGTGGTCTTGGAAAAGTCGTAATAATCTGTAAGGACCGCCCAGGTTTCGTAGTTAACCGGTTCTTCGTACCTTGGTTGAATGAGGCATGCCTGCTACTCCAAGAAGGAATTGCAAGCGCTGCAGCAATTGATGCAGTCGCTATGAAAGCATTCAGAATTGGCATGGGTCCTTTCGCATTGATGAACCTTACAGGCCCTCCAATCGCACTGCATTCTACCGACTATCTCGCAGAACAACTTGAAACTCCAAGGTATGTGGGTGCTGAGAACTTACGAGAAATGGTCGCTGCTGGAGACCAATGGGAAATTGGCGAGGATGTTGATTGTAGTAAGGAGGCTGCTGAAACAATCCGTGTCAGATTATTGGGCCAAGTATTTGCAGTTGCAGGTCAAATTGTTGATGAAGAGATTTGTTCACTTGAAGACGTAGATCGTGGAGCAAAGGTCGGACTTCGTTGGGCTCGTGGGCCTTTCGAATTAGCAAACCGTTTGGGAATAGATGAAGCGAAGTCAATGGCCGAAGACTATTGTGAATTAGCTAACTTCCCAGTTCCTGAAGTTTGGAAAAGGAACAAATCATTCGATTTCAGTTACGTAGATTTGGCTGTAGAAAACGGAATTGCAACTGTCACAATCAATCGACCAGAAGCAATGAATGCCCTAAATGAAACTGTAGTTAATCAATTGGGATTGGCACTAGACAAAGCAAACTCTGATGACTCGGTTAGAACAATTGTCCTCGATGGAGCAGGCAAAGCATTCGTAGCAGGTGCTGATGTGAAATTCTTCGTCGATAAGATCCGTGCAGACTCATTTTCTGACATCTACGACTTTACTGCTAACGGACATGTTGTCCAAGACAAGTTAGAATCTTCCTCGAAGACAACGATTGCGCTTACAACCGGTCTTGCCCTTGGTGGCGGCCTAGAATTGGCTTTATCTTGTGATTATAGAATAGGAACTCGCAAGACTCAATTTAGATTCCCTGAGACTAGCATTGGAATCTTCCCTGGACTAGGTGGAACTCAACGCCCTGCTAGAATCTCAGGTATTCCTGCGGCTAGATGGGCTGTTTTAGCTGGAAACTTCATGGATTCAAAGACTGCAGCAGACCTTGGACTAGTTACAAATCTGGTAGATATCTCAGAAGTAGAATCTACTATCCGTACTCTAGATTCCGATGGTAAGCCAGAAAACAAGTATCCAGGGAAACCTGCAAATCCTGATTCTAAAGTTGTACAGTTTGCAAATTCATTCTACAGCGATGAAAATATTGCAACCGTTCTTGCTGGTAATTGCCCTGAAGGTTTTGATTCTGAAGACAAGGGAGTCTCCCGTCAGATGAAGTCTCTATCTCGCACTGCTCCAATCGCCCTTTCACTAGCAAATGATTTGATCAATGCTGCAGGCAACACCAACCTTTCAGACGGCCTTGGACAAGAGTTGAGTAATCTGGAAACTATATTTTCTACCGACGATGCTCTAGAAGGATTGAGTGCTCTAATCGAAGGAAGAAAACCTACCTATCAGAACTCCTGATGGTGTTTCTGTTACACTATGTTTTATTTCGGACACCTCTTACCGAGTATATGCCCGAACCTCCACTAACTCTTCCTAGTGCAATTCTTGAAGATGTTGAATCCCACATTGAGGATACAATTTCTAACGGAACACATATTCGAAAAGTCTTGGCCAAGCACTCATCTTCAGGCCCATGGAATACAGAATGGGAAGTCGAAGCTGCTGTTGAAGCATTACATGTATTCGGAAGTAGATGGACTATCGAAATCCTCTCTACACTGTACATAGCCGGGCCAAGAAGGTTCAACCAACTCAAAAAACTCCTTTCAGGTATTTCCAGTCGCACACTGTCCGACAAATTGAGATTCTTGGTCGAAGAAGAGTTAGTAATCCGACAAGTCGATGATGGGCCTCCAATTAGAGTCGAATACATTCTTTCAGAACACGGAGTAACATGCGGAAGATTACTATCTCCTTTGGTGGCTCATCTGAAAATTCGTAATGGTTCAATGAAGACAAAGTGAATGATTCAATCAACCGAATCCATTACATGTGAGTAGCGCTGAATATAATCTATGGCACTTCTGAGACAGTGGATTTCTCAGCGTCCTTGGCTTGCTGCTGGGATCGCTGGAGCTACTGGCGGTTTGGTAGGCCTAGGCTCAGGCCTTTCCTCTCTTGCATTCACAAGAGGTGGAGTCAAATCAAAGATTAGCGATTACGAACATCCTCTTCGACGAAGGATAATCAGGACTCTAGAGAAGAGCCCTGGCCTTTGTTATCGTGAATTACAATCTAACCTGTCTGCAGCAAACGGAACCCTAAGACACCACCTCGATGTCCTAACCAGTAGGAAATCCATTACAATAATCTCAGTTAATGGCCGAACTTGCTACTTCGCAGGAGCTCCTTCACAAGTCGAAGTCCTTCGCGGAATGAATGTGGGAGAGAATGAAGCAGCAAGAAAAATGCCAATTGGTTTATCTCTTGTTCAAAGAACGATAATTGACGATATCAAAGTCAATGGAATACCTCGCTCACAGGCATCTCTAGCAAGAAGAATTGGCCGCTCAAGAGCAACTGTTCACTCTGCTGTCAAGGTTCTGCGCCGCCGTGGAATCATGAGAGAAGACCGCCTAGAGATGGCACCTCACCTGATTAATTCAGAAGAGTGGAACTCTTCGAGACCTCTTGATTACGATTGGTCCGATGAAAGGCGCTGATTCAGTAATCGTCTCTCAAGTAACGTTTGTTGCGGATTGTTCAAAACCTATCGTCATTCGGTCAGTTGTATGTTCGACTTGCGCGTGGATGAAATCCCCTTACCCGCTAGTAAGAAAAATCGTGATAACCTAATTTCATGGATTATCGACACATTGTGTCTGCACAGACGCAGAGGTGAGAATGCCGCAGATGATGGCACATATTCTCCGATTCACAGAATACTGTCTGAACATCTGTTTCTTGATGCCAGTAGAGGTTATGAAACTAGAGATCTTGCGAACGACTTGGGATTAACAACTGCCGCAATACACCATCACTTCTCAAGACTAGTATCTGCGGGTTTAGTATCTACATCATCGGGTAAAGGCTGGAAAACATACTACTTGGTTGGAGGCTCAATCACCAAGGCTATTGCCAGTATGAAGGTTAGAGCAAATCTAATTCATTCACAAAGACTTGAGATGATGGATGATGTTTGGAACCGAGGTAAGAAAGTCGCTATGGCTATTGAATTACCACCTGATGGTAAGCCTAGTGCATTAATCAGAATCAAAGAATGGGGCCCGCTAGAAGATGGAGAAAGTGAACTTTCAAGATTTATGGCGGATATGGGGTTACTAGGTGAAAGGCCAGGAAAAGAAATCGCTTCCGATTCTCTTTCTGTTCGTATTTTTGAAATGCTGCTAAATTCGGGTCCCCCGATTTCAATCGATGAAGCTGCAAAAGAATTGGATGGCCCTAAAGCAAGAGTTGGACGTATTTTGGAGAGATTCAGAGCAACTGGACTTGTCGAAAGAGTTGCAAGAACAGATAGACTATCCACTGCGCTTTGGTCTGCTATGACAACACAACATATGCGTAGAGGAGAAGATTGGTTATTGAAGAAAGGAGGATTCGAGAGGCTTTCTGTTCCGAATTCACTGCTCAAGAATTTGAAAAAGGGCAACTGTACACCGGATACTGTGGAGAAAGCACTCAAAGGGATGGAGGCACGAGAACAAATGTTACTGCTTAATCTCCTAGGCGGAAGATTACCATTGGGTCATCGATTAGTTGGAATGGATGTTTCAATGATGAAGCAGAAATCAATCGATAACCTCGATCGAATTATTCGTAAAATCGAGAAAGTCGGAAAGATGCTAACAGAATGAAACTATTCATCTCATCTTTGTTCAAAGACGTTGAAGTCGATAAGGAACAAAGTTGCGAAAAGAGAGTATCTTTCTTCAAGGGTTAGATTCTTGTCAAAGAATTGTATTGAAAAGTTATCTGCCTGTGTGAAAGCCATTTTCATGAAACCTTCGTACTTCTTAGCAATTGATGCAACTACAATGCCGTTTCTAGTGACATCGAATTTGATTCTACCGAACTGGAATAAACTGCTCTTAATTGAAAATTGGTTAACTCCGCCAACAGAGATCGCGTAGTTTCTAGCAATCAGACTAACACGCTTTACACGGCCTACTTCTCCCATTCCTTCAGTGTTCTTTCCTATCGCTGCCATCTCAGAGAAAATAAATCTGAATGGCTTGTCAATTAATCCAATTTCTTGACCTTGAGGATCGAAAATCTGTAACTTGCAAGCCCTAGCACTATTGAAAATCTGGCGCAGAATGAATCCACCTGCTCCTCCTTTAACTTCTGCAACTGAACCTAATTTGTGGCCAGTAGGCCCGAACACATCGTACTTGTTTGATGCTTCGATTCCAAGAAGGACATTGCCCATTTCTATGGCTTGTTGGACGATAATCGCATCCTGCATCAACATCTGTTGTAGTTGGGGGTTCATATCCTTGCCAAACTCGTCAATCATTTCAATTTGTTCCCGAATTAGCAAAAATCAATCACTGCCGCCGCCTTGGAGGAGATGTTGTTCTAATTCACTAATCTCGGAAATTATTGACTCCTTTTGCTCCTCATCAACTTCAGTTAGTTCTTCTTTTTGCTCTATGGAATTCAGTTCATTACGTAATTCTTCGATTTGATTTCGAGTCTCTTTACGTTCATTCATTCGAGCCTTTGACTCTGCTTCGTCTTTTACTCTAGCTTCTGCTTGGGCCTTTTCCTTTTCAGCAGCCTTTTTGTTAGTTTCAGAGGTTTTTTGTTTCGGACTTTGGTCTACAAGTAATTCAGGGTCATACTTGAGTTGCATATGCGGGTATGGTATCTCGATACCTTGGTCAGAACATGTTTGCAAAATGTTGGTGAGTAACCAATCACGAGCAACCCATTCATCTGCATAATCTTCAACCCAACAATTCAGCCTAAATTGAAGCGATGACCCTAGCATATTCATGAACAGTGCAGTAGGTTGTGGTTCACTCATTACATAATCACATTCACGAGTAATATCAAGAAGCATTTGCTTTACATGTGCTGGTTGTTCGTTGTATCCGACTTCGATGTCTAATCGCAAGTTAACGCTTTTGGGAGAACCTGGCGTTCCTCCTTTTGCAAAATTAGTTACTTCTTTACTAGAGATTACATTATTTGGAATTATTACTAGATGATCTTGTACTGTGAGTATCTTAGTTGACATTATTCCAATATCCATTACTGTACCAGTAACACCCATAATCGTGATTTTGTCTCCCTGTTCAAATGGTTTATCTGTTACCATCAATAAACCAGAAACAAGGTTTGACGCGGTCTCCTGCAATGCCATTCCCACTACTAGAGATATGATTGTGGCAGATGCTAAGAAACCTGTTACATCGATATTCAATTGTGACATAATTACCATCACGGCGGAAGCCCATATTGCCACTTTGAGAACTGTGGAGAGTAAGGATTCCATTCTAGTCAGGTCAACATCGGCTCTTCTGTTGAGGTTTTCAACCCCAACTGGAACGAAGAAGTCAACGGTCTGTGAAAGGAAACGACCGACAAGAAATAGTAGAATCACTATAATCAGTGTTGAGAATATCATCTCATTCGTCGATGATTCTTCCAAGGCCCAAATTAAAGTAAGCCAAATTCCAAGAAGAATTATCCCTGAATTGATTAGTGGAATTGCTAATTCAAACATTACATCGTCGTACTTACCTGAAGTCTTTTTGACCATTTTCAGAACCGGGCCGTGCGCAATCAGACGAACTAATCCCGCAACTATTATCGAAGCAAATATTCCCACTGCTAACTTTGCCCACCAGTCCAATGAGTCCAAAGTTTCCCAATAATTTTGAGCGGTGGAAATCAAATCCATAATTCGGGGTTGGGGACTGCAAATATAAATTGATTTGAAATCATACAATATCAGAAAAGTAAAGGGGTTGGTGTTCAACCAAACAATATGTTCAGACGTACCCATTATGCAATTCTTTTGGCAATCCTTGTTAGTATGAATTTACATTACAGTCCGGATTTGTATCTCGATGATGAAGATGATTCCAAGTTACGGGTATCTGAAAATAATGCTGACCCCACCAAAGAATCCTTAATTTCAAAACATGTAGTGGATGACTCATTTACACTTCCAAGTAACTTCACTGCGGTCGATTTTTCAATTACAAACACTAGTGAATATTTATTTTTTGGACACTTTAATGGTGCATTACAATTAAACGCAACAAACATCATCCAGTCCAATTCATCATCAGAAGATATTATGATTATAAAAACCGATTTCAACGGCACAATTACGAGTTACTTCCACGTTGGAGGAGTTGGCGATGACCGGATAAAAGGCATGGATATTGACCCATATGGGAATCTATATCTTGGAGGATATATGGGTGCTAATTTGACCGTGGGTAATACCGACTACACCACTAATGACAGAGAAGGTCTAGTGATGAAATTAGACCAAAATTTCAGTATAATTTGGTCGAACAATGTGACTACCCAACACGGTAACGAGATTTCTGATGTAGATTGGGGGTCTAATAATTCGATAGCAATCGTAGGCGATTGCAATGCGACAAGAGCGGGAATCTCATTTGGCGCCCTGATTTCATACAAAAGATGTGATTCATTTTACAGCTCAAATACTAATAACAACTATGGAGCTATTGGAGTGAACATGTTTGTTGGCAAATTAAATTCAACTGGGGATTGGCAATGGGTCAAAAAAACTGGAGGGTGCTACACAACAAATTATTGTACAGGCACTTGGGGTAACATAAATGGTCACGCACATAGCTTGGATGCTTTTTCATCAAATGTATGGCATGATAGCAGTGGCGACATCATAGGACAAGGGAAAACTAAGAACTCTGGTACCACTTCTACAAATTGGTGTGGTTCACAGGGTTCTGCGAGAGGTTTAGTTTTTGATGATACATATGGAACCAACGCTATGTGTACACCTGGAATATTGATGGCTAAGTTATCTTCAGCGGGAGTTGTGAAAAAGATAATCTTTGTTCAAAGAGGTTACGGTTCAGGGAGCTGCGGAGACTGCATTGGTGATGGCCATGTGATGGATACAGATCAATTTGCATTCTCAATAAAGCAGACTTTTCAGCAGCCTTACCAAGGAACAACAAGTGGCGGTGGCAACGCACCTGAACATTGTTCAACTACATCAAACGCAGTATACCACATATCTTGGATGAACGAATCATTATGCACTCGAGATGGCTATACAAGGTACTCTGGAACTGGAACAATAGATTCGATTGTTTTGTCTTCAGGGAATCAATCTGAGCCCCAAATTATTGCTGCTTTCAAAGCAACAGGAATTATCACCTTAGGTTCTGAGGAACTTATTATCAATTCAGCAAACACGCCAGTCGTTGCACAAGTCAACACCTCAAATGCTTCGGCATCAGCCACAGGCTATGGATGGGGATGGAGTGTGGCATTGACTAATTTTGTAGGCTATTCGATTGATTCAACTGAGATTTCAAGTTCGGGAGATATACATGTGTTGCTAGGTAATGGAATTCAAACATTACTTCGAATTACTGAAGATATTGATGGCGATGGTGTGGGTAAATATTCTGACAAATTCCCTAATGATTCAAGTCAATGGAGTGACTTTGACAATGACGGGTTTGGAGATGCTCCTACAGGCAATAATCCTGATGGTTGTGTAACTCAAGCTGGAAATTCGATTTGGCCAGTACTTGGTTGCCCCGATTATGATACTGATGGATGGTCGGATGCAAGAGACAGATTCCCTGGTGAAATGAGCCAGTGGAATGACAGCGATTGGGATGGATATGGGGACAATACTACTGGATTCCAGCCAGATTCGTGCCCAAATACGTATGGTGCCTCCAATCGAAATGCTGCAGGGGCAATCAATGGAAACGGAGCTGTTTTCGGATGCCTAGATACTGATTTCGATGGATTCTCAGATACTATTGATAATTGTACTAACCAATACGGAGACTCAGTCTATGGAATTACAGATGGTCAAAATGTATCATACATCGGATGTTCGGATTCTGATCGAGATGGATACGCGGATATTGATGACCCGTGTTCTTTGCAATATGGGAGCAGTTGGCTCGACAGACTTGGTTGCGCTGATACTGATGGTGATGGAATTAGTGACCTCAGAGACCCTAGTCCTAATTCCGCAACAAGCAACACTGATGATTGGGATGGCGATGGCTATTCTGATATGAGAACCTGGACGAATGCTGATGGGTTACAATATTGGATTAATGGAACCGATGTATTCCCTAATGACCAATCTGAGTGGAACGATTCAGACAATGATGGAGTAGGAGATAACTCAGACCAATTCCCAAATATAAATTCCCAATATTTAGATTCTGATGGTGATGGATATGGCGACAATTCATCTGGCTTTGAAGGAGACGGGTGCATATTTGAATGGGGCAATGCAACTTCGGGTACTGCTCTTGGTTGTCTCGATAGTGACGGAGATGGCTGGGCTGATAGGGATGATGCATTCGACAACGACAAGTCACAATGGAATGATTCAGATGGAGACGGATGGGGTGATAACTCAACTGGCACCAATCCAGACCAATTCCCTGATGATTCAGGAGAATGGTTTGATAGTGACGGTGACGGTACTGGTGACAATTCAGATGCATTCCCCCTAAATGCAAATGAAAGTGCTGATAGCGATGGTGATGGTGTAGGAGATAACACTGACCAATTTGACAATGACCCGTTAGAGACAATAGATTCAGATGGAGACGGCATAGGGAACAATGCCGATGCTTGCACCTTCACATATGGCAACATATCTACTGGCAACTTTGTAGGTTGCCCTGATTACGATGGAGATGGTTATGCAGATGTTGATGATGCCTTCCCAGATGATTCGACTCAATGGTCAGACTCTGACGGAGATGGATATGGAGATAACCAATCCGGAAACAATCCAGACTTGTTTGTAGAATTACGTTCTGAATGGGCAGATCTTGACGGAGATGGATACGGAGATAATACTCAAGATAAGTTCCCGAATGATGTTACTCAGTGGTTAGATATTGATGGCGATGGTTATGGGGATAACGAATCCGGAAATAATTCAGATGCTTTCCGTTATGACCCGACTGAATGGCGAGATAGTGATGGTGACTTGATAGGTGATAATGCTGATGAATTCCCTAATGATTCTAATGAAAGCAAAGACAGTGATGGAGATGGATTTGGTGATAACTCAGATGAATGTAAAAATAATCGTGGGGACATAAATGATGGCCCCTACAAAGGGTGTCCAGATAAAGACAGAGATGGATATGCCGACAGTATAGATTGGGATGCAAATGACCCTAATGAATGGCTCGATAGCGATGGAGATGGCGTAGGGGATAATGCTGACCAGTGCGAGGACCAGGCAGGAACGAAAGAAACTCTTGGTTGTGTTGATACAGATGGAGATGGCTCGGCTGATAATCTTGACAAATGGCCTAATGACACCAATGCATGGTCTGATGGAGATGGAGACAATTTCACTGACCAACCCGGTCTTGATTACAGCGATGACTGTCCTAGCCAGCATGGAAATAGTACTATCACGATGAAAGGTTGCAAAGACATGGATGGAGATGGAATACCAGATATTCTAGACCCTGACGCTGATGGTGATGGTATTTTCAACACATGGGAATATCAGATGGACCCAATGACCGACCCATTCAATCCATCCGAGACTCCAGACGATAATGACAAGGATGGAATTCCGGATTTCTTCGATGAAGATGATGATAATGACGGGTTCCCTGACGATGTCGAAGAACAGAGAGGTACTGACCCTCTAGACGCTGATAGCGACCCATTACTGCAATATGGAGGAGGTACTTTCTATGTTCCCGGCGAAGGTTTCAGCACACAATACGACCCAGATGGAATAGAGATCTCATTTGGAGCATTCTTGGACTTATTATCCAGTGAATTTTTGCTTCCTTTACTGATTGCCCCGATTACGGTTTACCTAATGCTTGCAAAGAAAAGGCGATACAAGAGAATCAAAAGTGGTATCGAGAATTCAGAACAACTTCTGACTCTAGAGGATTATGAGGAGGAGATTAACGAGTTGATTAGTAAGAATAAACTGAAAATCCCTCAAGCATTATTATTGAGAAATATACTAGAAAGACAACAAGATGAATGTCGCGGACTTACTTCCAATGCTGCTCAAATGGTAACTGAATCAATGGAAAAAGAATTACCTGAAATTGAGGAAAAAACAACTCCAACGGCACCTGATGAGGCACCACCGAAAGCCGCTAAGGGAAATGTGGGAGAAGACGGTTATGAATACATAAAATGGCCAAAGAATAGTGAAACTCAATGGTACAGGCCTAAAGGTGGAAAGGCCGATTGGAAGAAATGGGAATAATCTAGTTTGATGATAAGAATCCGCTTGTGGCTGCTGCAAACTCTTCTTTGCTTTGCTTTCCATGCATGATGCTACGAATTTTTTTAGCACTAGGCAGACCTTTGGTGAAGGAAACAGCATGGCCTCTCATTGATTTTAATTCGAGTCCTGTTGTTTGTTGGGCTAACTCGATGTAACGGTTCCAACACCATCGGCGAGTTGCAAATTGCTTAGCAACATCTGTCTGGCTATGCCAATCTCCGTCATAGGCTGCTATCCAAGGAAGATCTTCTTCTTCCATCCAACCAAGACCCACCTTGATTTCTCCGAATACAGAAGGGCGCCCAATAGCACCCCTGCCTACCATCAATCCAGCAGCATTTGTCTGACTAAGGCACGCTTTAGCTGATTCTGCATCTACTACATCCCCATTCGCAATAACTGGAACTTCTACAGATTCTACTACTTCGGTGATGTAATCCCAATCTGCGACGCCGGAGTACCTTTGCCTGAGGGTTCTTCCATGAACACAAAGACGTTGCACGCCGACCTGTTCTAATTCTTGGCAGATTTCTTTAGCGTTGAAATTGCCTTGCCCTGTACCCAGGCGCATCTTTGCAGTAACGGGTATGTCAATTCTGTCAACTATCTGTTCACACATTGATACTAGATTCTGTGGCTCTCCCATCAAAGCAGCACCAGCGCAGATTTTCGTAATCTTAGGCGCAGGACATCCAAAATTGAGATCAATAATATCCGCACTATCCTGAAGTAATTCTGCTGCTAGCGCCATATCTTCTGAAACTCCACCAAAAATTTGGGGAATGAAAGGGTTCTCCTCCTCACAGGTTTCCATCTTTCTCCAAGACATTGCAGCATCACGAGTCAATGCTGTTGAATTGGTAAACTCGGTAATTGTGAAATCCGCACCACATTCTTTTGCAAGAAGTCTGTATGGTAAATCAGTAACACCAGACATTGGCGCTAAGAATATCGGACGAACTTCGCCTTCCCATTCACCAGGTTTAGGCAAGATGAATTGGCTCATCTCATCACCCTATGGGGGAATTTGTACTCAGAAAGTAGATTCCCAGTCTTCAAGATCTTGAGTCTCAGCCCATGCCTCGTCGGTAGTTTCGCCACGTGCCTTCAGTACTTCACGAGCAAGAACCCAGTAAAGTAGAGAAAGAGATTTGCGACCCTTGTTGTTAGCAGGTAGTGCTAGGTCGACGTTACGTAGGTTGTTGTTAGCGTCACAGATTCCAACGATTGGTAGTCCAGAACTAACAGCCTCACGTAGAGCTTGCTGGTCAGCAGCAGGGTCTGTTACGAACAACATGTCCGGCTCGACGTATGAGCGTAGAGCAGGGTTGGTCAAACTTCCAGGAATGAAACGGCCGACACTTGCGTTAGCACCAATTGCCTCTGCGAACTTGCGTGCTGGGCGCTGTCCGTATTGACGAGCACTAACTACCATGATGTTAGCAGCGTTGTAGCGGTTTAAGAATTGAGAAATAGCACGGATTCTGCCGTCTGTAATATCGATATCCAACATATACAAACCGTCAGCACGTACCTCTTGGATAAACTGTGCCATATCAGCGCTCTTTTGCTGGGTACCAATGTTCACAGCATGTGTCTCGTAGGTTTCACGGTCGATGAGAAGTTCAGTCATAGTATAACTCCAGCATTCGGGCCACTGTCCACCCCTAATTAACCACTTCCCCAAGGAAATCGAAGGGTAAAGGCGCAGTATAACGATGTTAGAAATCATACGCGTAGGGATAACCTTGATTGCAAAGCCCCCGACTCGGTGCACGAGGGGGGGATATTTTGAGCATTGAGACAATGGAAAAACTGGTTGCCGCCGAAGAAAGCGATGATGGTTTTTGGAGAGATTCTGAAGATAAACCACTTCCTGTTTCTGCTAGCGATCTTGAAAGGCATGCATATTGCCCTCTATCTTGGTCTTTAGCAAGAAAGGGGAAATCTGGCCGTGGAGAAGCAATCTCAGCAGGCAGAGAAAAGCACGCTGAAATTCACGAAAAGGTTCGTAGTTTCAAAGAAAAACAAAATCAGTTGAAGAAGGCTCTGATTATCTGGTCATGGTGGTTCACTATCGTAATTATATTCATATCGGACGCAATAATATTCACCAATATTACTGATAGTCGCACGCCAGTAGATATCGCACGATATCTAACAATTCTTGCGTTTATTTGGCTCGTTGTCGGCCTTTTTGCGATATATCTACCTTGGAGAAAATGGACTGGAACCTCGATTAATAATTCCAATAATCTTGAAGATATTAGTATCCTAGAAGATACTGCAATTACTCCTGCACTGGAACCGTTTGGGTTTATTGGTGGATGGGGGCAAGGAGGCAGAGTTGAAGCTGGTTTGCTAATGGGAGCCACGATTTTCGGCCTACATGCAATTGGTTTGATGTGGGCTGATGACAAGCAGCAGGCAGGTTTTATTCTGGTTACAGTTGCAATGTTTTGGACTTTATTGGCATCATGGCAACTACAACGAGCACTGCTGGCAGATAGTGCATTGGAAGTTGCTCGTATCGATGCAGGGTTAGAGGAAGATATCGACATTGCTTACTCTGATGACGACGCAACTGCGGGAATACTAATCGATGAAGATACTGGGTTGAGAGGCCGGCCAGATCAAATAGTGATTGTAGAAGGAGAATTTATTCCTGTAGAACAAAAGACAGGAAAGGTTCCTGACAAACCGCATAAATCCCACAGAATGCAACTATTAGCATACCTACATTTAGTGGAATCTACAACCGATAGAAAGCCACCATATGGCGTTCTAAGATACGGTTCTGAAAACCTACATTCAATAGAATGGGATGAAGACGCAAAGCATTCTTTATTCTCTGCTGTGAAAGAAGTTCAGAGACTTATGACTGAAGGCGGAGCAGAAAGGAATCACAACCGTAAAGGAAAGTGTCAAAGTTGTTCAAGGCGTTATGCCTGTGATTCAAGTTTAGTTTAGTCGTAAGTGCAGACGTCTTCTTCGTTAGGATATTCCCAGCATTGGCTTTCTATCTTGACCTGAACTTTGTATGAATCCTTAACAAGGCCTGCGAATTCTTCACCATATCCTATGGCTTCTACTTGTAAACTCCAAGTCCCTTCAGCTAATGGTTGCTGGAATGTTGCTGTCATTTTCCTCTCGGACTCAACAGCCTCTTCAGTCCATACTTGTTCGCCATTGGCGTCGTAGAGAGTTGCTCTTACGAATCGTGCTTCTGTTAAAATTCCCAGAAACTCTTCAATTCCCACACTTTGGAGTTGTGCTTCCATATAGACTCTGATTTCGATGGTTTCTGAAACCACTTCGAACTCTTGGACTTTATTTCCATCTTCGAATATTGAGTCCGAGTCTGTAGTGATGAAGGTATGATTTAGTTGAACGCTATCTGTAAGCGTTTCGAGTTTTGGCGGATCTCGTAAATCCTCCATGAACTCTCTTGCAGGAACGAGACCAATGCATCCTATGTTAGAAGCCATAATTATGGCTAACATGACGAATGCAGACATCGCTCTTTGAGGCCTCATTAGATGCTGCTGTGGAGAACTAAGGTATGAACCACTCGCCTCGATGGGTTGAAGGATAAATGTCACTTCGACCCAATTGCCTGAATGAAGTCAAGAGGGTCAGCCGAGCTTTCGCGATGACGAACCCTGTGAGTACTGACGGGCACAATATCATTCGAATTTAGCACCGCATGTCGAGCATTCCTTTGCATCTTCAGGTATATCTGCACCACATGCTCCACATTCAACTATCTTAGCCTTCGATTTCCTTCTTACTCCACGGCGTCTCTTGTTTGCAGCTGTTGCGGCGGCAACTGGATTAACTTCGTCATCCTCATCTTCTAATGAGAAATCCATAGCATCTTCAGGCAGTTCATTACCTGCTAATGAACGGTCTTGAACGCCCATTCCAACACGTACTTCGTCTCCTGGAAGAACACCTTTTTCACCGGTTATCTCAAACAACCGACTTCTAATTTCAGCATCGCTAGCACTCAACTCTTCACCATCGTCTAGGTGTGCTTTGACATCCTTGTTGTCGAGTATAGCATCGATATTGTGTCCTTCAAAGGTTTCATCTATGGACTTGAGAGTTGTAGTAACTGTAGTCAAAGCCTCTTCATCATCCATTTCAAATTCTTCTTCAGCCGCAACTCTGCGATCATATGCTGCTTCCACTTCAGCTTCTGCCTTTGCAATATTATCATCCCAATGTCCTTCAAGGTCATCAGAATCGTAACCGAATTCTTTGACTGCTTCGTCAAATCCTTCGTAACCTGCAGCATGAATAGTTTCTGGGTCGATTTCTTCTTCATCGATAAGAGCAACTGTTTCCTTTTCGACAACTCTCCTTTCGCGCTTCTCGAAGTATAGCGAGATGTCTTGAGGAGTACCACAGTATGGGCAGTTAGAGAGCAGATCTGGTATTGATTCACTACATGTGCCGCAATCATGGAATTGTTTCCTTGCTTTCTTTAGGTTGAAGGAACATGATGGACAACGGTCCTCTGTACCATCTAATTCTCCGTCACACGCTGGACAGTAATCGAAGATATCCCTCTCAACTTCTTCCTCGGTCTCTCTAGTTAGTATCACTGCTGCAATTAGGACTAGTATCAAAACTAGACAAATCGCTGCAATCATACCTGCTGTTTGGAATGACATACTTCCTGCTTCATCGGCGACGGAAGGCCCTGTACCCTTGGTGTCCATATTCCAAATCATAGGGGTACTTACAGCAGGGTCACTTGGAATCAAATTGATATTTGTGTAAGGTGCAGTTGCAGTGAATGTACATTCGATTGTAACAATTGGGTTATCCGTAACTTCGACTCCTATTATGCTGAAAACTTCTCCCAATTCGTTTTCACAAGAATAATTCACGGACCCTGTTTCTTGAGCCGACAACTTGATTTCAACAGTATATTCCTCACCATCAGTTAATGGTGTAGATGCACTTTCTCCATCAGAATCTACCAATGAAGAAGAGGTTTTGGACCAAGTAAGTCGAAGTTGTGCTGTGACATTTACTTCCCCACTAGCATTAGAATTGAATGGGTTAGCATCGAATGAGTAACTATCTGCTATCCATTTTGCTTCAAGTTTAGCAATATGCGCTCCACTTTCAGGAGGTAATGTTTCTATCCAAATCCAAGTGTCTCCAGGCTGGATAGTTTTACTTTCTGAATCCTCTGTCTTGCCTTCCCAAGTATACTCCAAATGCCCACTAATCGGAATCTGACCAGAATTAGTGACTGCGACTTCCCAGATGATATTCTTGCCACTGTTAACCACGTTCTGGGACGGAATCGCGTATGGGTCTACCGAAACATCAGGGACTTCGAACTTGTCGAAATATCCGCTTATACGGTCATTGTCAGTGGATTCTTGAATGAATGAACCAGAGTTGTATGGATCGATTAATGCTGTCACTTGGTGGTTACCAGATGGTAGTGTTGAGATGAATTGATACTCCAAAACAAAACTCCAAGCTTGTTGCGTGAATCCCCCGCCTGTAATATTAACACTGAAAATTGGCAATGGTAAATCCAAACCATTGTCATCTTTGATTTCAAGTTTCATTGGGACTTGAGTGATACCATTTCCACCTTCCCGGGCAATGTTACCAGATATTGTCCAAGGTCCTTCTAATGCACCAGATTCAACCTCTATCAACATATCAATATGGTATAGGTCCATCCTCGGATCAACTGTAAGTGATTGGTTAAACATATTGTTCTCGTCGGCTTCGGTAACAGCATCATCAAGGTCTACTGTGACTTCAACAAGGTGTTCTCCTGCCGAAGGTGCAGACATGCTATGATTGACCCATGTGCTTTCTCCAGCGAGAATAGAAGGAACGTTGAGGATTTGATTCTGGCTGCCCAAATCAATCATCATTCGGCTTGATTCTGCATCTTGGGAACCTGTATTGCTAATTTGAGTACTAATTAGAACGCTATCTCCTGAATTCAATGATGAAGGACTAGTAAGAATCAAACTGGCCTCTAAATCTGCAAGCCCACTGACAATAATATCCCGGTAGAACATCTGTTCTCCTGCGCCATCATACTCAAAAATAATCCAAACTTTGTGTTCCCCAACTGTAAGTCCTGACTGTACATACTGAATGTCAGTTGTTGATTCTGCAGGGATATCGACTGTGTTAGCAGTCATGAGTTGATTAGTAGCAACACCGTCCCAGTACAGCTTGTACAGTACATCCTCTGCTTCGAAATTATTTGTATTTTGTAAGGTTAGAGTGATAATCACTGAACCGCCCTCGACCGGGCTTTGTGGACTGATTCCAACTGACGATTCAGAAGCCTGAACTCCTCCACTATCACCTGCACTTGCCGGCATAGGTATGACTGCCAAAACCATCATTGCGAGGATAAGGGTGGTCACAGAGCGACTTGCCATGTAACTAAGAGGCGGGGGGTAGCACTTGAAACAACCGACTGTAACCATGACTCCGGCTACATATTAACAACACACAACACACCCCGTAGGGGGGTGTTGCAATGCGAGCATTCAAGGGCGAGTGGTGCTGTCAGGTGTTTGATGAGGCGCTTCATCTCAGTCCTATTGGTCCTAGTCATTATGACTATGGGGCAAAGTAATGAGATATTCTTGACCGATTCTAAGCAGGTCAAAGCAGCCGATAGCGACTTAGAATTAGTGTACTCAAATGGCCCATCGCAAGGACAAGATTTGAAGGGCTTATTCACCTTGAGTATCGCATCATCCGGCACTGGAACACTCTCGAGTATTGAAATTGAAATTTCATCAGATGGAACAAGTTGGACTCAAGTCACCAATCTGACAACTACTCCATGGTTGCAGCATGTCGATACTACATCGTATGCTAACGGAACTTGGACATTCAGAGTTCGAGCATGGGATTCATCAGTGAGCAATCACACTGAATGGTACAACAGTGAGGAATTCAATATTGTAAACCAAGTTCCTATCATCACATCATTTGCATTATCAAACTCAGGGGTTGGAAGTGGCGCATCTGCAACCGATAGAGCATGGTATGCATTGGAAGCGGATGGAACATTAGGATTCACATGGTCCGCTAGCGATGACGATCTAACTCACGCAAGTTTAGCCAATGTACCAGGACCAGGAAGTCCATCTGATGATGGACCTGGAACTCTAGCCTATGGTTGGGCATGGAATACAGGTGCGATTGCTGAAGGAACATACAATCCAAGATTGACTGTTTGGGACGGTTCAGGTCTATCCACTAGCAAAACAATGTTCATTGGAGTTGACAGAACTGCACCGGTAATGTCCCCACCGACTATTGGAGACGGTGGAGAATGGAGTGACAGCACAAGTATCACAATCTCAGACCTAGATACTTCAGCAGATGACGGTAGTGGCTCTGGCATTGATTACATCCAAATCGAGCAAGACGGTGTGTGGACAGATGTCACTACATCTAGCACTACACTGAGTTTTGTTGAAGGTGAACACATAATTTCCATACGTGCAATCGACAAGGTAGGAAATATTGGAAATGAAATTGATGTTGATATCAAAGTTGATGTCGATGAACCAGAAGGTATTGGCTGGACTGTTGAAGAACTAACTACCAGCCTTACAGGTTATGTGAATGTTTCATTCGCTGCACAAGACCTAGGTTCTGGAATCGATTCGGCTAACTCCAAAATACAATATGGATTCGATTTGAACGGAGTCGGTGCAACCCCTGACCAATCGGGAAGATGGATTGACGTGGGAGTAGATGGGTTGAATGGAACTGTTGGTTTGTCATCATGGTCCACAAAATCTAGGCAATATCTGATGCTACGAGCAGTTGTTACCGATAATGCAGGCAATGAATTAGTCACTATTCCTAACGCAGTTCAGATTTTACCAGGTCTAGATTTGTACTGGAATGCGACTGAAACTAATGTTGATCGCTTGGTAGTAAGACCAGGAGATACTAATGGTGACATTGTCATTACAAGTATGCTAGAGGCAAACAAGGACCACGGTGGCGCTGTAACTGTATATCTCCAGGCAGCTCCCGCGGATAGAAGTGCAGATGTTGATTGGACTACAATGCAAACCGTTGTTGTAGAAGGCGGAAATTTATCTGATGACTGTTTTTGTGAATTGATTACTTGGAACTATGTAGTTCCAAATACAGGTCAGTGGGATCTTAGATTAGTAATTGACCCTAACAATAATGTCGATGAAAGAGATGAGTCAAACAATAACCATCACATGATGGTAACAGGGGCAAGTGTAACAGGAATAGGTGTCGTCACATCGTTTGCGCCAGGCATAATCGCCTTACTGATTACTGGATTCGCAATAGCTTGGTACCAGAGGAAGAGTGTCACTCCTCCTCCCAACTAACTTCTTCATCTTCGGATAGTTCCATCATTTTGCCTACCGCTTCTTCGTCTTCAGGGTCAACCTGTGAAGCTTTCAAACGGCGTCCTCTTCGACTTGCAACATCTGACAAACCTGGAACTAAATCTGCAAACCCTTCAGCAGGTTCAGAAACATCTTCCTTTGCTTCGATGTAATCAATAGCACGCGCATCTATGCGAGATCTTCTTCTTTCCCGCTCTAAATGCTTGATTACGGTACCATGTTCACTACCACTTGCAAGCATCTCGATTGCTTGTCTTGCACTAGAAAGCCCAGCACCGTCTCCAACGAGTACGACTGTAGACTTGTAAATTGATATCTCAGTGTTAGTATGTTGCTCAATCATTTTCCTAATCTTTCCTTCTGAACCAATAATTCTAGCTCGAATCCTTCGTTGCTGATTAGAGCGTTTTCCGACGTGGTCTCTGAGATCAACCATCTCGAAGAACCAATCATCTTGTAACAATTGTATTGCTCTGTTGGGAGCCATCCCTCTTCCTACAGCCTTGACTACATCAGGGAGTTTGAGAGCCTTGACTGGGTCATAACCACCCGCATCTGCCCACTCAACTTCAATGTCTCCTGTTACAGAATCTATCTGCAGGCTTTTACACCCTGCAGCCTTTTCTAGCTCTCGCCTAGTTGCTCCCTTGGCACCGATCAAGACCGCAATACGGTCTTTCGGAACACGCGGTAATGACTGACGCATATCCAAAGCGTGCAGCCTGCCCTTCTTCAACCCATATGCAATTTGGGTTCATTCTTCTTCACGGGGATTGATGTGCGATAAATCCATTTCCAGCACATCATACATGGCTTCTGCTAAGTTGGCATCCAATCCATTCTTGTTTGCCCATTCAACCAACCTTGTAACATCTCTAACCAAGAATTCTTGACTTTTAGGGTGAGACTGGACTACCGCTTGACCTACGTCGATTACGACTGGTCTGTCATCATGCCACATAATGTTGTAAGGAGAGAAATCTCCGTGGACCATTTTTGCTTTTTGCCAAGTAACAGCAAGGAATTCAATTAATTCATCATAAACTACCTGAGGATTCAGTACTTTGACATCTCTTAGTCGAGGAGAAGGACTGGTGGGCGTCCCCAGATAATCCATGACAAGTACGTTTTTGTGAACAGCGATTGGCTTAGGAACTGCTAATCCCCATTTGTCGAGACGTGAAAGATTTCTGAATTCTTTTCTGACCCAAATGTCAACAAGGTCTCTATGGCGCCTTTTCAGACCTCCAAACCTTGGATCACCCTCAATATATTGAATCAGATTCTTGAAGACAGCATTTGAGGTGTGAAATATTTTAACAGCGACTGGGCCAAATTCTCCAGTACCATGGAAGACGTGAGCTTCTTTTCCTCTAGCAATAGGGAAATCAAGAGTGTCGATTGCTCCTAATTTCATCAATTTGTACAAACTCATTAGAGTTAAACGGTCAAAGACAGCATCGAATACTCTTCGGTCTACCCATTCGAATGGGCCTTCTCCTAATACTCCAGAAAGGCCTTCTTCGATTTCAGTGAACATGCGCTTGTACTTTTTTTCTGCCATCCATCCTGAGCCGTGAGACTCGTCTAAACTTTTGATGAACTCTTTCGATTCAGAATCAAGGTGTGCTTGGTCTGCACTCACTTTACGGCGCTTACGATTGTGACGTCTTTGTTTAGTATCCTTGGATAATTCCTCATCCCACTCTGTGTGACGAACCATCCAAAGACCTCCAAATAGGCAAAGGCCCTAATCAGATTCAACCGAAGAGATCGTTGATCTCATCGTCATCATCTTCCTCTGTTTCCTCAACAGCCTCTTCTGGTGCCTCTTCTGGTGCCTCTACAGTAACTTCTGAAGAAGAGAACAGACCATCTTCATCATCAAAGTCATCTGCTTGTGAGTTCATTCCAAAGATGTCAACTTCCGGAGGAAGTTCTCCCTTTCTTGAAAGGTAGAGTGCTTGAGTTTTGGTATATCGGTGCTTTACATCAGCCTTAGAGTCTTGGAAATCCCATGGCCAAACGATAATCAAATCTCCATCGCGGACCCACTGTCTGCGACGCATTTTACCAGGTATTCTTGCCATACGAGTTTCCCCGTCTGCACAAAGCACTGTTACTCTACGTCCACCAAGAATCTGTTCAGCGATTGCGAACATCTCGTTGACCTTTTTGTTAGGCATCTTGACACGGATCTTAGAGGATTGACCCTCTGCAGTCCCCATTAGACGAGCTAGTTCTTCCTCGTCTACTCTCTCTTCGCGCCTACGGCCCATAACATATCCAAAAGCCCTTCCTACTTGAAGGGTGAGACTAATCTCAAGCTAGATTTAGGCTCTCTGCTGCACGGTAGCACATGTCGATTAGAGTGTCACCGGACAATCCTAGAATTATAGTTGCAACCAAACATATCCAAATTGCCATACGGATTGATGCTCCGTGAGGCAATGGCTTACGGCGTCCTTCTTCGGGGGTATCTAGGAACATTACGACACCAATGCGCAGGTAGTAGAATACTGATATTGCACTGTTTAGGAACATTGCAAGAGCAAGCCACCAAATCCAATGAATATCGGAGAAAGATACTGACCCGTTTGTTGAAAGTTCACCAACGCTTGCAGAAACAATTCCTGCCACTACTAAGAACTTAGACATGAATCCTGCAAGAGGAGGCACTCCTGCAAGTGCAAGCATGAAGATGAACATAGCAGTACCGATTAGAGGGTCTCTTCGGGCAAGTCCGGATAGAGCGGATAATCTGCTTGCTCCGCCTTCCATCTCCAATAGGCCAAGAACTAGGAATGCGCCTAGCTTGAAGGCTACAAGAACGCATAAGTGGAACAGAACTGCCGCTACAATCGCTTCAGCATAGTCTGCAGGGGCATCGACTTCGCCCCACTTCCATGCTCCAACTGCTGTTAGAGCAGCC
>JAOMTZ010000007.1 GCA_028356125.1 Candidatus Poseidoniaceae archaeon | reverse complement strand
GGCTCGTGGAAACATACCTCTACAAGTCGTTGTTAACCGAATTTTACCACACATCAACAAAGGAAGTCCAATCATTGTTCTATCCAACTTAGAAGATGACCCAACAGTTGTCAGTGCATTGCGAGACTTCAGAGCTCGCGACTTCGATGTAACAGTACTTACACCATCGAGTCTAGAATTTGAATTCGATGCTAAGAGATTAGACCGTACTGGATACGAAGTTCTGAAAACAGAAAGAGACGTACTAATCAGTGAATTAAGAGGCTTAGGTGTCAACATAATGGATTGGGAGCCAGATATGCTCTTATCTACCGCACTAGCAGGTGCAAGAGGATTCTGAGGAGGGAAATGAATGGCTACTAAATCTGGCGATACTGCACATCTTTACGATGGAAAGACTGTCCGTTCATCTGCTCCTTCAAGAAAGAAGTTAGCAGGTACCGCTGCTTCTACCGGAGAAATTCCAAAGGATGCAATACCTACTGTGGAAATTCCGTCTTTCATTGAGAGCCTTCTAGGAGGACCACTTGTTCCTAAGATGAAATTCCTACCTGCTGACAAGATGGTTCAGAATTTACAACTTGGATGCTACGGTGTATTAATCGCCTTAGGAGTCCTTACTTACATCGTAACTCCAGCAGTTGGTACAATTTGGTTTGCAATAACCGGTTCAATGGCCGCAGCAAATATTCTGCAACTAATGGTTGTAGTTGCTGCAATAGGTACTGGTTTCTGGGGAACAATGACTAGAGATGCTAGATTTATGCTAGCCTCCTATGTTCTGTTTATTGTGTCTGTAATGAGGTTTGCTTCATCAAAGGTTTCACTTTCACAAGATGTGTTTGGCTTCGGAGACAGCCAATTCTTACTCACCATTTTGGTTGTAGTATACGCTGTTTTACTGGTTATGTACTTTGAACTTTCAAATGGAGTTCTTAGATTTAGTATGCTGGATACTTCAATTCGTACAAGAGAAGTATACGTAATGAACGTGAAGAAGATCATCGGCAAGTATCATCGTTCTCTGGTAATCAACCCTCTAATCGCTGGCTCTTTGGCTATGCTTGTCCTATCGGTAAACACAATCTTACCAGCATTTATCTCATTATTCTCTGCGCAAACCGCACTCAGAATGGAAGAGTCTGTAGAATTGATTTCCGTTTACGGTGTCGCCTTGGGTACATTGTTCGTCTTTATCGTAGTTGGTGGCCTATTCGCACTAGACCTTCCAACTCACATACAGTCGTGGCGAGAGAACAAAGAGTGATACAACTCTGTCAAAGTTGAAGGCAAATCATCAGAGTCGATGATTAATCTTGTACCATAATCATTTCTAGAAACCTCTTCATGTTCAATCATAATTGGTAATTTACCGATTACAGAAATCATAGCAGTTCTATATTCAATTCGACCCGTCAGTAAATCCTCAACTAATGGTAGATCGTGGGTTGGAATAATTAATTTCATCCCTTCAGGGGTTGAGCGCATCAACCAAGGTATCACGTCTAATTGCTCCATTCGGGATACTAGTTCACTGGATAGAGGTTTTTTGTCTGTAATTACGGCAACCCCTGGTTGACAACCAATCGCAATTGTTGTTGAAGCATCTATATCCGGCCCAATTACAGTTGGAGCATCAATTTCTGGATTGTTTATATTTCGAATTTCAAGAGGAATTCCCTCTTCAACAAGCGGCTTAACCGTTGCAGGGTGAATAATTGGAGTTCCATGCAGTGATAATTCAGAAGCTTGTCCATATCCAAGGTAAGGTATCGAAGGAGTATCTATTCCCCAGCGTGGATTTAGCCTCTTTATTCCATCAACATCCTTCCAAAGTATCAACTTTGATGCATTCATTAGTTTTGCAAAAGCAGCAGCAGAGTGGTCTGAACCGCCTCTAGAAAGAAGTGCTAAGTTACCATCTTCACCTTCTCCGAACCAGCCAGTCAATATTGGGATTCCAATCAATTTGTCACGATCTAATGATTTCGCTGACTCTTGTATGTTTATCTCACTGGCTCTGCCTTTCCCCTTAAGTTTCAGGCCAATGTCTTCTGCACCTACTGGGTGTGCATCCAATCCAAGTGTTTGCAGTCTGTGGGCCACAGCCAAAGCACTCAGTCTTTCACCAGCAGCCAGGATAAGGTTCTCAGAATGAAGTGATGATTCTCCCCCTGAGATGTTAACCAATTCCTTAGATATGCCCGAGATAACCTTGTCGAACAACTCTTTGAATTCACCTTTGTCAAGCCCTGGCGAGAATAACAAATGCTGTGATTTTAGATCGTTAACTAGCCTTCCAGCGTAATGTGGCTCTCTGGCCGCTCTGATCAATCTGTCAGTCATACCCCAAAGGGCGGAAACTACGACGATAGGTTTCCCTGGAATACTACGTATAGAGTCTGCAATCCTGTCGATGTCGCTACCTTCTCTAAGGCAAGAACCTCCGAACTTGTGAACCACAATGTCATCCATCGATGTATCCTCCCTGTACGCCAAGGTCTGCTAGCACAAGACGGGCTACAGCCTCTACAACAGGGCGTGCTCTAGGTGCAATAACCGGGTCGTGCCTTCCCTTGATTGCTAACTCCTCTACCTCTCCTGATATTTGATTGAATGTTTCTTGCGGCTTGGAAATGCCACTAGGTGGCTTGAATGTAATTCTTACACGGATCGGGGCGCCGCTGGCCATTCCACCCAATGCTCCATCAGCACCATCTGACAAGGACATATCTTGTCCCCATGTGTCATTATGCTCACTACCTCTCATGGTTCCAGCATTTACTCCTCTTCCAAATTCGACAGCTCTAGCAGCGGGTATTGACATTAGAGCCCTTGCTAATGCAGGTTCAATGCCGTCAAACCAAGGCTCTCCAAGACCTACTGGTAACCCAGAGATTACCAAGTCAACCCGGCTTCCTAGCGAGTCCCCATCTTTGCGAGCCTTTTCTGCAAGAGCAATTCCTTCTTCACCCTCTAACCCGCCTAATGCACCGACGGTCGCTTCGACTTTCCATTCACTAGGTATAATCGTTCTAGAAAGTGAGCCAGCGGCAACAAGTCCAGCGGTAAGCCTAGCAGAGAATGACCCGCCGCCTCGTAAGTCAGCAGCGCCCTCAGTTTTGATGTTGATAGGGTGGTCAACATGGCCTGGACGAGGTTGGTAAGGTAAAAACGAATAATCCTTAGAACGAACATCTCGGTTCTTGATGATAAGTAGAATCGGCATACCTGTTGTTTTGCCGTTGTGAACTCCTGACATAATGTCAACCTCGTCAGTTTCCTTTCTTTTACTAGCAAGTCCCGAACCAGGTCGTCTTGAAATCATGTCGGCGATTAATTGTTCTAAATCGAACTCCACATTAGGTGGCATCCCTTCTATAAGAGCGCCTACTGCGGGGCCATGGGACTCTCCAAAAAGAGTGACGACAACATTTTCCCCTAGACTCATGCGCATGATTAACAGTTAATCGGGAGTGTGGCTTATTGATGAATGTGATTATTCGTCCATAGCATCAAATTCTGCGTTTATGATAGTAGTTTCCATGATTTCCACATCATCGTATTTTTGATACCAATTATGCAATCTATCGATAGTTGAGCGACTAATTGATGGGGCAAAAATCGCTAATGCCGGGCCAGAACCACTTATTCCAGCAGCCCTAGCTCCATTCATTACAGCATCATTAGCCATTCTTTTCGCAGTATTGTCATTCAATGCTCCAATAACTCCTCTTCCATTCCAAGTTAAGGCGACTAAGTCTTTGCCTTCCTGTAGTGCAGTAAGGGCCTGAGTGAACGCTTGTTGCTGATATGCAAAGTCTTCCAATACAGGTCGCTGTTCTCGAGCACCTCTCAATATCAGAATCACGGCCCAATCTTCTGAAAGTGGTCCTTGTGACTCAAGTAACAAGCCAGACCTTGCATCTGGAGCATTGGCATCTATCAATTTCCAACCACCTTCAATAGCAGCCCATGAATCATCATAACTTCCAGTAATTGAAACTCCAGATGCTAATTGTGCAGATGCTGCAATATCGACAATGTCTGCGTTTTCTAGTTCAATTCCAGTAGCATCACACAATGCCTTGATCGCCGCAACAGAAACCGCAGAACTTGATTTCAAACCCTGACGCGGCGGGATTTTCGATTTTACTGACCAAAACAATTCACCTTCTGGCAAATTATGCCCGGCTGCTTTCCAAGAGTCAAATACGGCTTCTAAAAGCCCATCTGGGTCGGATAAAACCTTCTTTGACTCCTTGTCCAGAAGTCTAACTTTCACAGGTAAATCCAATGCAAGTGATGCGCCATAGCCTAGGCCAGCAGCATGAAGGAGACTACAACTCCCATTTGCTGTTCCGACCCCTAAAACTGCCATGATGCCACCTATTTTTCGCTGACCTCTGCACTTATTGGTATCCCAATATGGCGGCCGACTCCACCAGTCCAACCCAACAAAATTGTTTCTTTTACTAATTCTGTAATCGAAATTAATTGGGTGGAAGATGATACAAGCCTAACGGTCTCCGCTTGCTGGAGAAGTGCACCTGCTTGATTATTGTTTTCATCCTTCCAGCGGAATAAAATAAATGGTCGCCTCTCAATTTTGACACGACCTACTGTTGCAGAGCGAGAATTTCCGTCTGAGTTAACGACCATCACTTCATCTCCCATGCTGATTTCGCTGAGGTATGATGTGCTTCCATCTGCCATCAAAATGTAAGAGTGGGCCGCGCCAGCATTAACCCTGAAGGGCCTTGTAGGAACAAATTCAGATTCCACAGTTTCACCATGAACCATTACCATGGACGCTGCACTAGAGCCAACTAACATGCCTTCTCCAGTGTCTAGGAGCGAAGTTAAGTCTACACAAACCCGGTCCCCAATACCACCTTCTTTAACTTCAATAACTTCTATTTCTGTCAAAGAGACATTACCGGTTTTAACCGGATTGTCAACCTCTTCGGAAATCTCTCCTCTCTGCGATTTGGCAATCAAAGCAGTTGGTAGAATATCTTCTGTGACCAAGATTGCATCAACTCCAATTTGCAAGGCGAAAGCCGCACCAAGAACTTGCTCAGAAGAGGAAATACGTGCTGCAACTTTGGTAGGTACCCCATCACATGCTGCGATAATATTCTCAATTGGGATCATTTTCCATTCTCCTAGTTCAAGAAGAATCCATTCAACGCTCCCAGACATTGACCTTGCTTTCGCCTGGCCATCCGAACTTCCAACATCTACAACTCGGCCAACCTGACGTCCATCGATATACAGTGCCGCACCATCGATTTCTAAATCATCACCCACTAGAAGGTCAACACCCTCTTGTCGAGTTCCTGATTCGAGCCAAACCTGCATTTCCATCACAATCCGGCATCTTGCATGGCTTGTTCAACATTAGCGCCATCGTGAATAATCGCTCTAAGTGCAGTAACCATCTTTCCAGGTGTTGCGTGAGAAAATACTTGTCTTCCCATGCAAACACCTCCGCCGCCAGCTTGCATTGCTTGGTAAACAGTAGTGAGTGTTTCTTCAGTTGTTGAGCCGGCTGGGCCACCTGCGATTAATACTGGAATTGGAACAGAATCTGTTACCTTCTGAAACGATTCAATAGATCCAGTCCATTTTGTTTTGACTACATCACAACCCATTTCGAAAGCAAGTCTAGCAGCATGTGCTGCTCCATGAGTCTCATCTCCTTCCATGACATCCAAATTTTGCCCCCTTGGGTAAATCATTCCTAATACTGGACAAGATAGGAAGTGTGCATCTTGAGTGACGAGTCCCAACCGTTCGATCATTTCTGGTTCATCGGGACTCCCCATATTTACTTGCACGCTGACTCCTTTAGCACCTCGCGAAAGTGACTCTTCAACACTCCCTACCAGTACTTTATCACTAGACCTGGAGCCTGCATGCCTAGTTGATACAGACAGGTGAGACACCATATTAGCATCCATTGAATATCTGGAAACAACTCCTTTTTGTGCTACAATCGCATCTGCATGCGAAATTTCAGCAATCAGATCATCAAGGTCTTCTAAACCTTGGACCGGGTAATCAGAGACTCCATGATCAATTGGAATCCAAACACCTTTTCCGTTAGGTAGTAGAGAATCTGCATCTCCCATATTGTCTGGCTGGGGGAGTATTGTAGACAAGACTTTCCTCACTTAGATAAATGAGTATTTACGGCCCATTCTATCATTGCGGCCTCTGCCTTTGACAGATGCTCCTGTAATGTTGAGCGCGGAATTTGAGTTAAATCAGACAATTCTTTTTTAGTTATTTTACGTGGATTTTCATAATATCCCGATTGAACTGCTAAAGTTGCGATCTCCAATTGTTTTGGTGTTAGGACCTGAAGTATCGTATCTTCGATTTCTGCAATGTCGACAACATTTACGCTATCAGGAGGAAGAAGTATTCTAGCGGCTTTCAAAAAACCACTTACTCCTTCTGGCAAACCTCTGATTGTAATCTGTACCCCTTCTTCTCCGATTACATATGGAGGAATTACATGCAGACTATCGAAATTAATTGCAGCAACAGATAATGGGTGATTATTCCACACTACTATGTATCCCTCGTCTCCTCTATTTGGAAGGGGGTGAGGATTCATTGGTCCTTCAACCTTCAAGAAGTCTATTTCGTTGAGTTCACTAGGGCCTTTTCCTTCTTTGAAATGAATTTTAACAAGTTGCCTGACTCCGACCTTGGTAACTTCTAGGTGAGCGACTACTTCGTACATCGAAGCAACATCGGTAATCATTTTTATTTCAGAGCGTGCAACTGTCTCAGGATTCCACTTCAATTGAACCTCGCGCATGAACCAGTGATTAGGCCGTGATATAAGAACTTGAAAGGAGAAGTCTGACTGTTAATACGATGATTACAGGCGATGGTAATAAGTCCCAGTTTGTATTAGCCCCTGTTATGGACCTTGCTTCATGGCTTATGATTGGTTTTCTCGGCGGAGCCTTTCTGTTCGGAATCTGGTTCATGTTGGTCAGAGATGATGACCGTAGTAACCGTTCTATGACGATTCATCGTCAAGACTTAACTCGTCGGGGTACTCCTGATTTTTCAGAAGCCCACAATGTGTTTGATCGCAAATTGGCAGAAGTTGAGCGCCACCTTGCATCCAAGAGAAGAGACGAAAGAGCGATTTTATTGGCAGAAGAAGAAGCAAGGAAATCACTTGCTGAAGATGCTGCAAACAAATTGATTGAAGAAGAAAACTCTAGATTAGCCGAGATTGAAGCAGAAGAAAACCGCATCAAAGCAGAAGCTGAGGCCGAACGTGAGGCAGAATTAGAGGCAGAGAGGAAAGAGGCAGAGGAGAGAGAAGCAGAACGCTTAGCAGAAGAAAAGCGCCTCGCTGACGAGTTAGAATCTGAAAGGCAAGAAGAACTTGCGGCAGCTGAAGAAGAAAGGCTGCTTGAACTTGAGTCACTGAAGGAGTCAGAAGCGATGGAAGCTCAGATGGAATCTGAAGCGGCTACTTCTGATTTGGAAGAAAGACTGGAAAGAGAAGGTGCAAAGTCCTCAGAAGTACAGGTATCTCTAATGTGGGATAATTACAATGACCTTGATTTGCATGTACTGTGCCCATCCGGAGAAAGAATCCACGGTGGTAACAAGAATTCAGAATGTGGTGGGGAATTGGATGTCGATGCTAATGTCCGTCCTGAAACTAAGAAGCCAGTGGAGAACATTGTATGGCCTGATTTCAAAGCCCCTCCTGGTTCTTACAAGGTGTATGTCCACCATTACAAGAAGCACAACAAGCGCCGCTCAAAAGATCCTACAAAGTTCAGAGTGGTGGTAAACTCTGGAGGTTCAGTAGCGCATTACGAAGGTGAACTTTCTAGTGGAGACCCAATCCAGTTAGTTTGTGAGTTCGAATTAGAGGCTCCTGAACAACGCGGCTCTGATGAAGAGAGGGAAGTCGCACTAGTCGCTGAAGAAATCGAAAAGATAGCAGAGGAAGAGCGATTGGCAATTGAAATAGAAGAGAATCGTCAAGAAGAGCTCGCTGAGGCTGAAGAACAAAGATTAGCAGAAATCGTTGAAAACGAAGCATCAGAATTAGAATCAATCAAGGCAACTCAACAAGCATTGAAAGAACTAAAGGAGAGGCTCGAAAGAGAAGGTGCCAAATCATCTGACGTTCAGATATCTTTGATTTGGAACAACTACAATGATCTTGACCTACACGTTGTATGTCCATCGGGAGAGAGAATTCACGGTGGAAATAGAGAATCTGCTTGTGGAGGAGAATTGGATGTTGATGCGAACGTGCGTCCTGAATCTAAGAAACCTGTTGAGAATGTTGTTTGGCCGGAAGGAAAAGCACCGGGTGGAACCTACAAAGCATATGTCCACCATTACAAGAAGCACAAGAAGCGACGTTCAAAGGACCCTACAACATTCAAGGTTATCTGTAATGCTGGAGGAGATATTCAAGAGTATGATGGTAAAATCTCTAGTGGTGACCCAATTATGTTAATCAGTGAGTTTACAATTGAAGATCCTGAAACTAGGGCTTCTAATGCAGCAGAAGCCAAGTCCAAATTGGCGGCTCTACAAAGCGGTGATTGGGACGGTAGTGCTGATCCAGATGACGACACAAATGAGTGAAGTTATCTCAAACTGTTTTCAAGATAGTATTTTATCGAGCTTACCGTTTTCAACGGCCTTCTTGATTGAACGTGCAATACGTCTACCTGTGGACATAAATGGTTCATTGATGTCACTGTAAGGTGAGCCACCAACGAATGGATTAGAGCCTGCTACAATCCGTGCGCTAATTTCGAAAACTCTGAATTCTAATTTGTCAGTTACAATGGTTTCTAAACAAAATGCACCAATCATACCTCTTGCGCCTTCTTCTAATTCGAATGAGGCCGCAACAGTTCCTTCAGCCATTTCAAAAGCTCTAGGAAGTAAACTTTCACGAATTACTACGGGTTGATTGCCGGTTACAACAAATGATGGCTCAAGGCTCATCTCTCTCAAATCTCTAAGGCTGCCTAATTTGTAGAACTCATCGACGTTGGACTCATCTCTTCTATCCATACTCATTAGTTCAAGACGGCCTAGATTCTTTCCAGCATTGCTTCCTCTGCCCTGAACTTGGAATCCATCATCGGCAGTAGGGTCGAAGAAAAAGTGAAGGTAATATCTGCATCCTAGTACATACTCTTGAATTGTAAACTCTTCATCGAGGTTTACATTACGCTTGAAATCTCTATAGTCTCTAGCAATGAAATATCCTTCTCCGCCTTTGGCACCAGCATACTTCACAATTACCGGCCCATCGATATCGTGTGGGTCATCGACCACCTTTGGCATTGAACAACCGCCTTCTTCAAGCCACTTCCTTTGGCGCTCTCTACTGCTCTCCCAGTGTAGGATTCCTCTATTTCCAAAAGTTGGCACTTCTAAATTCTTGAAATTAGAACTTCCTAGGTACTCGACAAGAGAACCATGAGGGATGATGATTACGTTTTGTTCTCTAAACCATTCTGCATGATCTAACATCTCTCTATAATTGTCGAGCATTAACCATTCATCAGGCTCTGCTCCTGGGAATGCCGAGTAGAATCTTCGGCGATTTTCGCCAACTGCAATTCCTAGAGTCTTGAAACCTTCTTGTCTTGCTCCATGTAGTATCTGAAGCGATGAATGAGAAGCAACCACTCCGATTGTGATTTGCTCAGGGTCGTAGGAATTAAGCCAACTCCGCAACAGTCCTATGTCTACGCCCATGCCGACGGCTTTTGTGTTTCATTAATGACTATTACGGAATTAGAATACTGAAATAATAGTTTGAACAGATAATTCTCGTAATCCAAGGGCGTTTTCTCCGTCAAGGTTTCAAGCCCTGCTCAGTCTGCGAGTAACATGAGCAGCGAAACCCCCGGTAGCCGAATGACTTACGGAAACTACCTGCGATTGGATGAATTGCTATCACTTCAATCAGGACCAGATGGCCATAATCCTCCACCTTCGAACCACGAAATGCATTTTATCGTTGTACACCAAGCATTTGAATTGTGGTTCAAACAAATAAACCGTGAACTCGAAGAGGCTCTAAATTTGTTGAATGTAGATGAAGTTGATGAAAAGAAGATACCAGTCATAGTTAGCCATCTTGAAAGGTGTTCTGAAATATTCCGCCTATTAGCTTCCCAATGGAGAGTCATGCAGACTCTTTCTCCTCATGATTTCTTAGCATTCCGTGATAGGTTGGGTACATCTTCTGGATTTGAAAGTTGGCAAATGCGTACACTTGAGATGCTATTGGGTCTAGAATCCGAGCAAAGAATCGGAGGCATGGATCCTATGGTCCACAATCGGAAATTACATTCTGAAGGTAAACTAAGTGATGATGTGATGGAAAACATGATTCGAATCGATAACATGCCTTCATTGAATGATGTTGTTCAGAAATGGCTGGCTAGAACTCCAGTTAACGGGGTTTCTGGAGATGAGGGCATACTGCAAGATTTTGCTGAAAAGCACATAGAATCTATGTCTGTGCATGCCGAGTCAGTAATTGCTCACATGGTGAAGATAGGTCATGGGACTGAAGAAACAATTAGGCCACGAATTGAAGCAGGAATTTCTGGTGCACAAGATTTCTTAATGCCCGACGGAAAAGTCGTTGCTGCTAGAGCTGGTTTATTATTCATTGAATCCTATCGTGAATTACCACTTTTATCATGGCCTAGAAGATTGATTGACACAATCGTTGACCTAGAGCAGGCAATGCTACTATTCAGGTCACACCATGCTAGAATGGTTGAGAGGATGATTGGAAGAAGAATGGGGACTGGTGGTTCTAGTGGTGTAGACTATTTGGACATGACACTAAAATACAGAATTTTTACAGATCTGTGGGCTGTAAGAACAATGTTAGTCAAGCGAGATGCTTTACCTGGACCTGCAAATGCAGACTTTTACGGATATTCATCCGACAATTGATTCAAACTCAATCTTCGTGAGGATCGGTATCGATTGGTATAAGTTCATTTTCATACTCATACATTGCAATCTTTAGAGGGTCAAGAACGAAACGAACAGACGCCTCATCCAATCCATAAAGTGAAACTAATTCTGCCTTGAATGCTTCACGAAGTACGTCTTCTGGAGCATTCAGTGGTGCACCCATTCCAATTTGTAGAGCACGTGCGCCGATGATTCTTGCGCGTTCAAAGCGGGTATGTTGTCGTCTTGGCTTTACCATTCAGGACACCTCATGCACAGTACGTGCGAGTTTTGCGACCAGCGCCCTGTTATTGAACCCTGCGCAACAAAATAAGGCCTATTCTTCTTCTAATTGGTTGTTATTTCGCATTATTTCTATCAATTGTAGGGTTGCTGGAAGGCTAATCATTAGCAACAAAACTGTGATGATGATGATTGTAGAACCTTGTACTGAGTTGCCTTCTTCACCAAGGCCATCAAGACCTCCGTCCGGTGTGTAATCATTAGCAGGAAGTGTTGAACCTGAAACCAATGCAATATATCCTGGATTCGATATGACGATAATCAATTTCTCTCCATCTATACTGACATTATTACTCTCAGAAAGGTTTGAATGGGCTGCAGCAATATTTGTTAGATTGTCGTTAGAATACACAGTCCAGACGTCTATGTGTAGCTCAGAAAAGTTCCCTTCAATTTGAAGAGAGTTATTATCCAGACTAACATTTGTAACTCCTGAATAATTTGAAACTGATTCAGAGAGTAATCTACCTAATTCCTGAGATTGAGTGGGACCTGCAAGAATATAATGCCCGTCAATGGCTAAAGTAGGATACCCCCATAGTCCATAAACCTCTAAGAATCGATCTCGAGACCCTTGCAGCCAAAAGTCATCAAGTGGAGAAGGTCTGTGGCTTATGATAACAGAATCATTGTTCGAGAAATTACTTAGTTGCTGCTCAACTTGGGGGCATTCCTCACACCAGTCCGTTCCAAAGTACTCGACTACGTTGTTCGGCCTGGACACGCACGTCTCGTTTTCATCACATTCTAAGTCGATGACTATTACATCAACAATGTAACCTTCAGAATGCATTCCTTCCAAGCCGTGTGCTCCCGCTAATACGGGAAAAAACAAGACTATGCTGAGCAAACAGGTTAGTGTACTCCCCCTCATGGTTCTGCGCACGAAGTCCGGTTTGTTAAAAGGGAGCCTACGACCCCCACGGTTTAATGGATGCCAAATGGTACCGTCGCCCCTCCACGCTTCCTCTGGCGATAGCCATGATGGCGATGGTAATTGTTGTTGCAGGGGGGACTATCAGGATTTATGATGCGGGAGAATCTTGTCCTGATTGGCCTCAATGTTTTGGAACTTGGGGATTTGATATTTCTGAAGAGCAGCAAGGTGAATGGTTCAATGAAACTGAAGAATTTGATAGCCGAGGTGAAGACCATCGATATACCACTTTTGAAATATTCACCGAGTGGATACATCGCTTCCTTGCAAGCCTAATGGCGATTCCAGTATTGGCAAATTTCTTGATTATTTGGAAACGTAAACAAATCTACGGGGACAAATTAGTCAAGGTTTCATTTTTCACAGGAATACTGTTGATGGTTCAAGGTCTTGCTGGCGCAATTACTGTCAAGTACGATAATGCGGATTGGTCGGTAGCATTACACCTCGGCTTAGCATCATCATTCCTTTTCATATTGATTTGGCAATATCTGAGTATGAGGAAATTAGAAGGTGTCAAATGGGCAGTTCTGAGTGCACCACCTGGATTCAAGCAATCCCAATTCAAACGGCTGATGATACTCACGATTGCTATATTTTCACTTCTGATTCTTGGCGCATGGGTTTCTTCATCTGCAGACGGAAACCAAGGTTGTTCTGTTGGTTTCCCGGATGGTTGGCCGAAATGCCAAGGCGATTTCTTTCCTACAATGGATGCTAGCGGAATATTAGTTCAAATGGTTCATCGATTAGGTGCTGGAGTAGTTGGTATAGCATTGATTTTAGGCGGCATGAAGTTTAAAGAGAAAACCAACGAATTCGAAGCCCATTTAGGATATCACAAATGTCTGGATTTAGCAACTGGGTTTTGGCTGATGAATGTTGTAGTTGGCGGGATGTACGTTGTTTTTGCCAAAATGGGAGATTTCCCTGAGGGCCTATCTCTACTTCATCTCATAATTGGAGTAGCTAGTTTCTTGAGCATATCTGTTGGACTAATTATGTTACAATTGAGTGAAGAAGGTGCTGAGGATGAGTGACATAAAACCAAGCCTTCTGACTATCTATTTGCAATTAATGAAATTGCGAGTAGTAATATTGTTGCAGATTACCGCAATATGTGCAATAATGGCTCATGATTTGATGACTAGAAGTGGAGCAATCCCTGGTGATAGAACTTGGTATGATACGGCAATGGCATGCATTGTAACTATTTTTGGTGGGACTCTAGCAGCAGGAGGTTCAAATGCAATCAATATGGTTTACGATCGTGACATCGACCCTGGCATGTCTAGAACTCGAACTAGGCCAATTCCAAATGGCTGGATCTCACCGAGGCATGCGCTAATATTTGGAATCTCAATAGCGACTATCGGTAGCGCAATATTCCTCCCATTTCATTGGAAAGCGGCCTTTTGGTCTGCATTTTCAGTTGTATTCTATGTTTTCATTTACACTATTTGGTTAAAGAGGAGAACTCCACAAAATATCGTTATTGGAGGTATTGCGGGTTCAACTCCACCAGTCATTGGTTGGATAGTAGCCTCTGCTGCAAGTATTCCAGGAAACCTCAACCCACTTGACCTAGGGTCTCCTGTGCCATGGATGTTATTCATTCTCATTTTCCTTTGGACGCCCCCTCATTTCTGGGCTTTAGCCCTATATCGTAGCGGAGAATACGCGAAAGTCGGTGTACCAATGATGCCCGATGTCAAGGGTCCTAAAAGGACACTTTTGGAATCTAAAATATACTGTTTGCTGCTACTATTACTAGGGGCAGTGCCCCTATTCTGGCCAGATTCAGGGTTGCCTGATGCTTGGGCTGTTCTCGCTACAGGAATTACAATTTGGTATTCGATTTCAGTTTGGAGAATCGACCCTGAAGAGGAATTGGATTCTAATGGAAGAATGCCTCTGGCATTTGCATCCTTCATGCGTTCGCTAGGATATCTAGCATGGATGTTTATTGCATTCGTATTCATTGTAGCAGTTCCTGACAAAAATGTCTGGTATTGGGCTGCAGGTTTTGGTTTGCTCATTCCAATCGTCAACAGATTACTAATTGGTTGGAAGAATTCAGTCAACGATAAAAGGAAAGTTCTGAATGCCGAGTAACCAATTAAGCGCGGCGAGGGGGATTCGAACCCCCGTGGGAAGACCCATCGGATTAGCAATCCGACGCAATGGCCAGGCTATGCGATCGCCGCAAGCATTCGGCCCACTTTGCTATTTGAAATAAAGCAGACGGTTAGGAAATGGTTTCTTTCAGTACCCTAATGTTTGACTGAGAAAGTTTTTCTTCATGCATTAAGCGGATTAATTTTCAACAAAAAACCAGCCGCCTCTGCTATCTATTTCATTAATTGAAGAAATCCTCAAAGTCATCTTCATCATTACCAATGTTCTTACCTGCACGCCTAGCTAATACACGGGACATTTTCTTTTTCTTCTTGAGAACCAGTGGTAATCCAATGAAATTAATGAGAATAGTAAGTAGCATCACAACTCCAGCGATTTGGAATATTTCGATTTGCATGTATTCCTCTAGGTCTCCCAGCCATTCGATGCCATAAGGGGGCTCTGGTGGTTCAGGAGGGACTGGTATTCGATCTTGATTGTAATCCCAGTATTGCTCTTCGATATACACTCTTTCTACGTTACTAGATGGATAGTCGACAATAGTCAATTCATTACCTACGTTGTCTAAAGGAGTCAGGATGTAGTAGTACGTCCTTTGTGGCATAATACCATCAAACTCTGTACCGTATTGAGTGAGAGTGCCAATTTCGCCAGGTTGGTTAGTGAGCCCAGAAACTATAGGTTCGATATATCGTAGGTCTACACCGTTTGGCTGGTTTTCAACTCTGTATAAGTTCCAAGAAATGTTACCTTCTGGTTCATGGTCGGGCCATGTCCAGGTTAGTGTAACTTCATAGCAACGGTTCCAGTCCATGAACAACTCGTAGCATGCAGTATCGTTGTTGTATGTCTGAGATGCTCTTAGGCCAGAAACTTGTGCACTAGGGTCGATTGCATCTCCACATGTAAGTCCAGGAATCCCGTCGGCTAAGGATACCTTAGCTTCCATGTGATCTGCTTCTGAAGCACGATCTACTGGGATTATAGCATATGAGGCACACATGCCGGTTTGTAATTCTCTTTCATCCACCCAAGACTCTGTGGTTCCATTTAGAGACGCAGATAGCGATCCTTGCATTAATCCGTTCCAGACGAATTCACTTGACACATCTTCAGGGTGTGGGAAGTAAGCAGATGCAGTAATCGGACTGGTTATTCGATAAATATTCCATCCTCCGAAGTATGGATTTTCTAGGTCTCCAGTCGGGGACCAATCTAAACGCATTTTTCCATCTGGTAATAGTGTTAATTCAGGTTGGCCAGAGTCTATGTCGGGAGAGGGTAATTCACCGACGATTAGTAAATTCATATTTTCCAAAAGATGAATTCTTATAGTATCATTATCGATTAATTCGAAAGTATTTCCAGCATCTAGTTCTTCCCAGTTACCTTGTTGGAATCCTAATAGTTTATGGATAGTGAGACTTTCTCTGGGTATGTTGTCTGGAATTAGTTTGGAGATATTGATGTCAAATTCCATCCAGTCCATTCCAGGGTCTGATTCCCCTGCTGATGTCGAGAAGACTTCTGTTGAAATCCTGATCAATGCGTCAACATCATTCCCTGTGAGATAGTTAACTCCAGGTGCAGGATAATCATATTCTGCATTGATAGATGCGTGGGTGCGTGTTACTGCTGAACCATTCATCCAATCTCCTACGCTAATATCTGAACTGTTGAACACTGTGATTTGGGTTGTAGCAGATTCCATCTGACCTAGTGCGTCAGTTGCTCTTACTGAGATGAAATGGTCCCCGAGTCCTAGATTCATAGCAGGAACTTGTAATGCTTGTCCAGAACCTAGAGGAATAATTCCTGCTTGCCACCAGGTGTAGGTAAGGGGACCTGCAGCAGTTGGTAACACAGATGCAGAGAAGTTGATGTTATCTGCTGTTTTGTATGTGCCGTAGAAATCACTCTGTTGTATTGCAGGGTTGATTTCGCCTGCTATAACTTCTGAAATGACATTGAGAATATTGTCTGCTGGCTTTTGATCTAAGCCTTCATTCAGTGCTTCACTCACAAACACCTTCAGGCGCTTATCACCTAATTGATTCATGTCGAATATACATGCGAACGATTGCCCGGGTACAATTTCAGCAGGATTACAATCTTCCTCAGACTGAACTTCTTGATCTAAGTCCATAACTGTGAATCTAACCAGTGGTTCAACTACACTGTGGTTTCCAAGATTTGATACTATTACAGATACGCTTTCGTTACCGTAGAAGTATTTCGCTGAATTCGGTGCATTTAGTGGGTACATCGATGTAATCTGTAGGTCGACAGTATCGTCAAATGTGACCTCAACACTTTGCAGGTTATTGTATGAATTCATGTCTCCTAAGGGGGTGCCGCTTGAATTTATCAAACCAAATACCAATGTGTATTTACCTTCAGTGTCAAAGTTTAGAGGTGGCATCTGTTTTGAGAATAATGATTCTCCGGAAGAGGGTAGGTCTGCATATGGAGCAGAAGAGTTCGCTCTTTCAGTTCCAAATGTATCAATCAATTTCCAACCAATGTCTGCTACTAATCCACAAGAAGGACATGATTTGACAATCCCTTCTACCGAGAGATTGTAGTCGGTATCTGTATTTAGGATTAAATCTCCATTGTAGGTGGCAAGATTCTCGATTTGGGAGATCGGGTCTTGGGGTTCAATCTCAATATCAACCAGGTTTCTTGCTAGATTAAAATTGTAAACTCCTACATCGTTTGAGGAATTTGTATCTGCGTCTAGGAATCTGTAAACTATTGTGAATTCTCCTTCGTCACCATCGGAGCTGTATAGGGTAGGGAAAGTGTATGACAATGTGGCTCCTATTTGCAATGGTTCAATTGAGCCAATTCCATATTCCTCTCTGTCATTGTAGCATGAAATTTCATCCTTTGCTCCTTCGCATACGAACCATTCAATCGAGCGTGTTTGAGTATTGAAGTAGAATCCAGAGTTAGTCACTTCAACCTCTAAGTAGATAGGGTCCCATGCTGAAATATAGTCGTCAGGTTTAGGGGATATAGATGCAGTGATTTCGTAATCTCCGCTAACACTAGCGGCGGCGGTTGGAACAAACATGACTCCTGCTAAAGAGGAAATCATCAGTAATGCTGCTAAGCCAATACTCTTCCTCGAAGAACCATTGCCAGATACAGCATGCGCGCTGGACATCATGTTGCCCTACCATCCGCCCCTCAAATATCAATCGGTGACTAAAGTCGAAAACCACAGTATTGTGGAGTTTGTTGGTTTAACGGGCGACACACTATTGACTCTTGAATGCCCCCGGGTAATTATGCAAGGGGTTGGGCGCTCTCGCAAATCTTCCGAATCAACGGATGAGGCGGTTGTAGCGGTCGTAGAATTCCTTTCTGCTTTCACACTCTTTCTGATGATTCTGACAGCCTTCATGTCACTGGCTCAGTTAGAATTGGGCAGTAATGACCCTTACACGGATCTTGTAGACCGTTCGGCTGTTGATGGACTAGATAGGCTAACAAATGGCAAAGGATGGTTTGTACCGTATGTCGATGGTGTTAGGGACCAAACTAATGCCTCCGAGGATTGGCACCAAATTCCCGTGACTAAACTCTATGATGGCGTATTGCAGCCTGGCATCATTAAAGATGGATTGCTAGATTCAAATCGTATTGCGGCACTACCTAATGTCAGTATTGAAGCGATGACTAGCGGACTAGGGTTGGCGGATGACTTACAAGTTAGGTTACTGATTCAGGTAAAGTCCTCATCAGACTCTTCGCGAATAGGGTTTGTATTATTCGATGGAGGCTCCGATCGTTCTACAGCAAGCACTTCTTCAGTAGCAAGTAGGACATTCATCAGCGGTGAAGATGTAATCTCCGTAAGTTTGGAAGTACATGATGGCGGTAAGGCGCCTAAATTATTACGTGTCACAGAATTTTCCCCTAGGCCTGCAGACGGTGGGCCTGAGTGGATTGAAGTAGAAAATCAAAACGGTTTTGCTTTGTCATTAAAGGGATGGTCTTTCGAACGCAGTGGAACTAGCGGCACATCGAACTACCTGTACAAAGACGGGGTTATTCCTGGAGGCGGAATTGCATTATTTAGTGGCGACCCTTCAAGTCAGGAAATTGGCAATGCTAGTATAGTCTATGATTTGGGAACTACTGGTTTCCTAGGCGTGGGCTCACTAGATGGTTTGGATGATAGTTCTGGGCGATTGCGTATGCTATTCGCTGAAGAAGATGAAGGCGAAGGGGTTCAGATATGTAGGATCCAATGGAGTCCATCAACTGGAATTTTTTCTAATAATACAATGCTATGGAATGGTGGGCCTCCTTCTAAAGACTCATCTTGGGTTGTTTCACAAACTCCAACACCGGGCCAAGTTTGAGGGATTTTGGCGTATCGTTCATTTAGTGCGATGGTTTGGCTTGGGTGTTACCCATGCAGCCAGCGACAGTATACAGCCGCGACCGTTGTATCACAGGTATCCACGGAATGGATGAAATCCTAAGAGGCGGAATACCCTATGGGTCTACCGTTCTAGCCGCTGGAACTTGTGGTTCAGGAAAGACAACATTGGCCATGGAATTCCTAGTTAGGGGGGCTCTTGCTGGAGAGGCATGCGCACACTTTACTGCTACAGAGCCGAGTGTTAAACTGCTTGAGAATATCCGTCAGTATGCTTTCTTCGACATGAATATGATTGACAGCGGACTGATAAACGTCTTCGACATGGACGTTCTATATTCCTGGTTAGGATTGGATAAAGCATCCTTCGATTTGGATGACGTTCACGCTCTAATCAAGGCTATAGTCGACATTGTAAACACAATCGGTGTCACCAGATTAGTCATAGACTCCGTAACTACTCTTTGTTACAAGATTAAGAGCGAACAACTGATTCGTGATTTCTTGTTCACTTTAGGAAAGAAATTAGCAACATTGGGTTGCACAACAATTCTAATCTCTGAAATTACTTCGGCTACCGAAAATGCACACTGGTCTTCTTTCGGTGTAGAAGAGGCGATTGCTGACGGGATTATCGTAATGGGTGACGTTGAGCGTATGGGTCATCTTTTGAGGTTCTTGCAAGTAGTGAAAATGAGGGGTACATCTCATAGTCGCGCTAAACATGCAATTGAGCTTACTCCTCTTGGCGTAATGCTAACTCCAATGTTGAAATGGGGAGCAGTTAATGACAAAACTAGCAGATGGGGGTCATGATTATGTTTGAACTAGATCAGAGAATTTCGGAGCAACTGACTGAAGTGAGCTTGAACTCTTCAGTTCAAGTTCGCTGTGGGAACTCTAACGCATTCATGGTGACTGCATCTACTATGATTCCGCTTATGCAAATGTTCGAAATGGGCGGAGTATACATCTGCGCAACAAGGGGTGCAGTCGAAATTATCGAGGCATTCGAGGCAATTGGAGTTGATGTTTCGAATATCGAATTCGTAGACCTAGTGTCCTCGGGAATATTGGGAGGCACTGATGTCGACCGTCCTAATATCACATTCATAGACAGTCCAATTATGCTCGAAAGCGTATTGCTTAGAACATTGTACATTCTTCGAATATCTAACAGCGAGAGGAATTTCGTCCTCATCGATTCAGTAAACGCACTTGCTATTTACAACGAAGAAAGGATGCTTGCCGAATATCTCCACACCTTCATCAACACCTTCCGTCAACGAGAGGTACTTTCAGTCATTCTGAATGTTCCCGACCAAGTCCCTCCAATGGTTCTATCAAATTTAGACCTATATTGCACTGATTTAATCGATCGTGGGCAAGTAGTAATTCACTGAGGTTGTTATTATGAATAAGCAAGTTTCCTTTGATTCTGACGATGAAGACTTCTTCGGAAGTGTAGGTAGCTTCGGCGTCCCGAAGTTCGATAATGCAATGTACGGTGGTGTTCCGAGAGGATTCCTAGTCGTAGGTTTTACAGATATAGGGGCTGGTTCTGAATTGTTTGCAAAGCAATTCACTTCTCCTGCTGAAGAGCCAGATAATACTATTCTAATTTCAACTAACGAGAGCCAACTCGAAATCGCACGTGTTTTCAAAAAATATGGCTGGCCTACGGACATCTCAGTTCGAACTTTAGGAGAGGAATTCAATGCCAGAGTTTTGGAGAAGGAGTTACTTGCCAGCCGTTACAGGCTGGAGGGGTTCAAACTTCCAGATATCCAAAGGCTATCTCAAACAAGGTTCGTAGATGATGACACCCAGGATTTCTTAACCGAAATGACAAATGAAATTATGTCGATGGGGCCGTACTTCCGGGCTGTTGTCGATTCTCTTGACTTCTTCATGCAAAGAGAAGACCCAAGTCGTGTAGTGGCGATGCTTCGAATGATGCAGGCGCATACCCAACTTAATCGAGGAATACTATTCATCACAGTGTCCAATGACACCATTACACCTGCAATTAAGCAAGAAATGGCTGCAATTGCAGACATGGTCTGTGATTTCAAAGTTAGAACTGTGGGTTCCGATTTCGAAACATCAATGATTGTGTCCAAATTTAGAAATGCCCCGGAGAATCTTTCGATCATGGTGTACAGAGTTACTCCTGAGGAAGGAATTACTCCAGAAACAGTCGAGCGCATCGCTTGAAATGGTTTCAGCATGCTACGTGTGTTGCGTTTGGAGAATACTCTATTCGCAATGAAAGCTTACTAGATTAACCGCTAGTTAATGATGTTCTCTTCCCCAGCACTCAAGTACTTGATGCATAGACGGCGGAACATGGCACAAGGTACTGTCAAGTGGTTTAACCCAACAAAAGGATTCGGATTTATTGAAATAGAAGGCGAAGGTAAAGATATGTTCGTCCACATCTCCGAAGTAGAAGGAGAAATAACAGACGGTGACACCGTCGAATTTGAAATCGGCGAAGGTCCAAAAGGGCCTAACGCAGTTAATGTCCGCAAGGTCGAGTGAAACTCACTCGCCCTCAAATTACTTGTGATCTCTACTGTTCTGGCTTAATTGCTTTGAATCTGCTAGACATTCCAGGGAATAGCAATCTCGCTTTTACTTCAGTGTAACCTACTTCCTTCATCAAATTCTTGTAATAGGAATGTGTTCCGTAGTGAGTATATGTTCTAGCCAACCATTTCCATGGGTGGTTTGGATCTTTAGTGACAATTCTGGCTACTACTTGGACGAAAGTCCCCATGTATATCCTGCCAAACAGGCCGTGAAGCCAATTCGCTTTCCCTGCGTCGCATATGACCAACTGGCCTCCTGGCTTCAGAACTCTGAAAATTTCAGATAGTCCCTTCTTCTTATCTTTGAAATCTCTAAATGAGAATAGGCAGAATACTCTGTCGAACGTGTTGTCAGGCAAAGGGATGTCTTCAGCAATAGCTTCAACATACTTGGCTGGGGTTTCTCCCCTTTCTTCACGAACCAGGTCTAGCCTTTTTTTGCAGACCTTTAGCATCTCTGCGCTAGGGTCTAGGCATGTTAGGTCCATTCCTTCGATTCCGACGGCGAAAGATCCGGGTCCACATCCAACTTCGAGTACTTTCATACCTTCTTTGGCATGACTTCGGACATGTTTACGCATACCTTTGTCGAAGCCTAGGGTCATAATTTTGTTGACCTTGTCGTAAACAGGGATGGTGGCTTCGAGTTGCCTCTCCAATTCAGTCCACGCATCTTCATCGATGCCAGATGGGTCGAAACCTCCGGTGCCAGAGCGGTCGGACATGGTCATTCGGCAAGGATATCGGATTTGACCATTTTGGGGGTATTCCAATTGATTTGGTTCAGAATGTTTGAGATTTCGACCAAGAGGGTTATGAACCCATTATTGGTCGGGCGGGAATAAGGGTGATACCATGGGTATGGCAAATGTACTTCAGAGCATCAAAGATGCAGAAGATTCAGCAGATGCAAAAATCGCATCCTCAAAGGAAGAGGCGTCGAAGATTGTCGCAGATGCTCGCAAAGAAGCAGCGGACATGATTCAAGGCGCACAAGACGGTGCAGTCAACTCTACAGTCAAGACTCTTGACTCCGCTCGTAGTAAAGCAGGTAAAGAAGCAGAAGGCGTTCAGGCAGAAGGAGCCAAAGTTGTTGAAGGTGTCCAATCTTCAGCAGTAGATCGCAGAGATGCGGCTGTTCAACTTGTAATCGATTCTCTAATGTCTAACTGAGGTGTTCTGATGCTTAGCGCTGTTGAGATGTCACGTCTAACAATGGCGGGTTCACGTAAAGACCTCGACGAGGCTCTACGTGTGTGTGCAGATTTAGGTAATGTGCACATTACAGCTTATTCAGGAAACACTGATGGTATAGAGATTGGAACTCCGCATCCAGATGCAGACAATGTATCTGTGATGCTATCTAAGGTAAGGTCTGCAAACTCTGTACTAAACTGTTCCAACAAAGAGGGCCCAGTTGGCTCCAAGTCTGTTAAGTCTGCAGTTTCTGGAAAATTCCCAGAACAGATTGACGCCATTTCAGAAATTATTTCTTCAAAGAGCGATGCTGAGGCAGAGATTTTGCGCCTCCAAGAAAGAGTTGCTATTCTTACCACAATAGCTCCTCTTAACATACCTCTAGAACTGATGACTGAGATTTCTTCAGTTGATGTTTATCTTGGTGAAACTTCGAAAGCCGGTAAAGCATTCTCAGTATTCGGCGAACTGAAAAACCGTGTTGAGATGCACGTTGCTGACAAAGTAGTAGCTGTTGCCTGCCAAGGTAAAGATGCTGCTGAAGTACAGATGGCAATGGGTGAACTCGGTGCAAAACCAATTCAAATTCCAAGCGGTAAGGGAAAACCTTCGGCACTACTTACTAAGGCCCTAAGCGATATCGCAAAATCCGAGAAACTAATTTCAGACTCTGAGAGCAAAATGCAGGCCTGGGCTCAATCAAATGGACGAATGCTACTGGCTGTGCAAGAACACCTAGAGCGCGAGAATGAGATCCTAACCGGTCACACGCTCTGCGCTACAAGCGCACATGCATACGCTCTAGATGCATGGTTGCCTACAGCAGACGCAGACCATGTAAGAAGCGTTCTTTCCAAGGTTTCTTCACATCTTAAGATAGAAAAGTTCGTTGAAGATCATGGACATCATGACCATGATGACCACCACGAAACAGAATATCCTCCTGTAGAGTACGATACTTTGGCAGTAACTCGCCACGCATCTGCTCTAACCAATCTAGTTGGCAGGCCTAAGTATGGTTCAATCGACCCTACTAGTATGCTAGCATTCACATTCCCAATCTTCTACGGATTAATTCTTGGAGATGCAGGGTATGGTCTTGTAATTATGCTACTCGCCTTATTCCTCAAGTCAAAAATGGGCCACGATCCATTGGGTGCAGTAGGCGCTAGAATCCTGATGAATATGGGTATTGCAACATTCATTGTAGGTGTACTAACAGCAGAGGCATTTGGTTTCGTAATTGAAGATTGGTCGCCGTTTGCTGCATTCTATGATGCATTATACAATGCCACACACCATTCTCTAACAGGTACTGTGTTTGAAGAATGGTTTGGACTTTCACACACATATTTACCATTCCATCGCGCAGGAGGCGCTCTGCAAGATTACATCCTATTGTCAATATACTTGGGATGCGCACACCTTCTTGTTGGATTCATTATTGGATTCATCAACGTATTCAGAGCGCACGGTCCAGTTGCAGCATTCTTCGAGAAAGGATCTTGGCTACTGATTCTAATAGGCGGTTCAGCTCACATTCTTCGCTTCATAACCGATGAATCATATGGCACCTTCGAAGGCTCAGTCTGGTCTATGATGGTAATTGTAGGGGTAATCTGTCTGATTTACGGCCTTGCTGTTTACGAAGGATTTGGATGGCTCGGTGGAATCATCATGGGTCCAATCGAAACATTCGGTCTTCTAGCAAACACTCTCTCTTACCTTAGAATAATGGCAGTAGGTGTTGCTGGAGTCAAGATTGCCGAAATCGGTAATGAAATGGGATTCCACGCTATGGCTGATGCTGTTTCTTCTGGCGACATCATAACTGCAATACTTTGCTTTGTAATCTGGATTGGCGTCCAGGTATTCGCACTCGCGCTTGGATTACTCTCACCGAGTATTCACGCCGTCCGTCTACACTTCGTTGAGTGGATGGGCAAGTTCTACGACGGCTCCGGGCAGGAGTTCTCACCAATAGGTGGCCGTCCTCTGCATGTGGAGGGCCACTGATATCACAGTCCCAATTGGACAAAACAGGAGGAATAAGAATGAAAACACGAAGTATGAAAATGAGCCTAAGAGCACTAATTGTTCTCATGGGTATCACACTGCTTGCACAAGGTGTACTAGCAGCTGTTGGTGACTATGATGGATGGGGACGTTACATGGGAGCTGGTATCGCACTTGGCCTAGCAGGTCTTGGAGCAGGATACTCTCAGGGTAGCATCGGTAGCGCAGCAGTCGGTATGTTAGCAGAAGACGGATCAAAGTTCGGTCCAGCGCTAATCTTTACTGCATTGCCTGAATCTATCGTAATTCTAGGTGCACTACCACTGTTCCTATGAGCAGTTTGGCTATCTCCGAGAATCTATTCTCGGTGGTTAAGCCGGAGGTGAATGAATGACGCTAGAACAACTCGCAAAGGATATTTCCGCTTCAGCTGAAGCGGAAGCCAAAGCCACCATTAAGGCGGCTAAGGATGAAGCGAAGACCATACTAGCTGATGCTAAAGCCCGTGCATCTTCTATTGAAGAAGATGCATCTGGTAAGGCGAACAAAGAAGCAGACCAAATCTCTAGAGAAGTGGTCGCATCTGCTCGCCAAGCTAATCAGAAAGATGTCCTAGTTGCCCGACGCTTCGAGTTAGATGCTACACTAGCATCTGCTCGTGCTAAGTTAGGCGATGCAAGTCTTGCCGGTCGTGCAAGTCTGCTCAAGAATTTGGTCAAGAAGGCCAAATCCATGGGTGATGGAAAAATGGTTTTACGCCCAACTGCAATCGACAGATCTGCTCTAGAGGATGCCGCTAAGGGATACTCTATGGGTGATGAAGTCGAAGGCCTGGGTGGCTTCGTGCTAGAAGCTGAGGACAAATCTATCTCTTTTGATATGCGCTTTGACACACTGTTAGAGTCAGCATGGATTGAGAAGAGAGCAGCAGTTAATGAGACCCTATTCGGATGAATAACCTACGGAGTCGAATAATATGCCAATCCTCGGAAACAATACCGCTTACGTAGCCGCACGTGCAAAGTCTCGTAAATCGAGTCTTATGGATCGTACTAGGCTTCGTCAACTTATCCAACAGTCCCCTGATCAACTAACCGTCGCAGTGGCGGACAGTGGTTACAGGACTGAGATTGACCTTTACGCTGGCCATTTTACTGGTAGCGACTTGGTCGAGGCTGCACTGACACACAACCTACAGGCAGAGCTTTCCAATATACTGAAATTGTGTAACGGAAATGTTCGTAATCTTGTAGAGATTTACACTGGAAGATTCCAGTATCACAATGCGAAGGTAGTTCTTCGTGCTGTAGTGAACGAAGTTGATGTCAAGAAGGTCTCTCACTCAATCTTGCCAGAGGAAAGTGAAGTCAATACACCATGGCTGAAAATGATTGAAGAGTCTAACACTCTTCGTGAAGCAGTCGAGCAAATGCGCCGTCTTTCATTCGGAAAGACACTGCTTGCTATTGGTGAGGATGAAGGTATTCAGGCATACGAAGACGCACTTGACCGCCATTATTTCAAGCACTCTTTGAATCAACTTCAGAGCGGTGCCCCAGATGTACGTATACTACGTAATCATCTGAGCGGTGAAATCGATCACCGAAATATAATCAATATACTCGAAGGACATGCATTTGGCTTGTCCGGAGAGGAAATCTCTCAAGCGCTCATCCCTGGTGGCCGCTTGATTAAGGAGAGGAATTTTTCCCAAGCCGTTGGCAGTAGGGATAATCTTCTCGATATGCTACGTCAGTCGAACCGCTTCGACTTCGATGGATTCCAACAAGTCATCTCTACTTCTGATGAAGAGAGAACGTTGGACCCAGTAATAACCTGGTTGCGCAACCGAGAAAGCGCCCAGATGCAGCGTATGAGCTACCTCCACCCAATATCCGCACTTCCCGTGATACACTATGTCTCGGCGAAGATTCAGGAAATTGAAGATCTACGTCTGATTGTCAGAGGCCGTATGGCTGGACTGTCAACCGAGGTTCTGGAGGCACACGTGCTCTGAGGTGACATGAATGGATATCGCAGTTGTAGGCAGTCCCGAGTTCACGCTCGGTTTTCAATTGGCAGGCATAAGTACTCTGTATAACCCTGAAGGCGAAGAAGAAACTTCGAAAGTCTTCAGGTCTTTACTCACAACAAAGGGTGTGGGAATCGTGGTAGTCGACTCCGCGGTTCTATCTGCCCTACCTGATCGTCTACGTGAAAGACTTTCAGAAAGCGTCACTCCAACAGTTCTAGGAATTGGAACCGAGGAGGACACCACTTTACGAGACACAATTCGTAAGGCAATAGGAGTCGACTTGTGGAAATGATTTCCAAAAAATGGAGGAATAAAATATGAAGAATGAGGGATTGATTTACCGTATTTCAGGACCAGTGGTTACTGCGATTAACATGAAAGCGGCAATGTACGATGTTGTCCGTGTTGGAACGGAAGGACTAATGGGAGAAGTGATTGAACTACACGGCGACAAGGCTGTTATTCAGGTGTATGAAGATACATCCGGTATACGCCCTGGAGAAGTTGTTGTGAACACAGGTGAGACTCTTTCAGTTTCACTTGGACCAGGTTTGTTAACTCAAATCTATGACGGAATTCAGAGGCCACTTCCTACTCTTGAGAAAGAGATGGGTGTTTTCCTTACTCGTGGTGTCGATGCAGATGCATTCGATCTCGAGAAGATTTGGACCTTTGAACCACAAGTCTCTGTTGGAGACACCGTTGTTGGTGGGCAGGTTGTTGGACACGTCCAAGAAACCGATACTATCGTTCACAAGATAATGGTCGTTCCTGGAAAGGGCGGAATTGTCAAGTCTATCGAATCTGGAGATTTCAACGTGACACAAACCATCTGTACCTTCGAAGATGGCAGTGATATGCAGATGCTCCAAGAGTGGCCGGTTAGGACACCACGTCCATACCAGCAGAAGTACCCTCCAGTAATCCCTCTAGTTACTGGAATGCGTATTCTTGACTTCCTTTTCCCATTGGCAAAAGGTGGAGCTGCAGGAATTCCAGGACCATTCGGGTCTGGTAAGACTGTAACACAGCAATCTCTAGCAAAGTACTCCGATGCACAACTGGTTGTTTACATCGGCTGTGGAGAGCGCGGTAACGAAATGACAGAAGTATTGGATGAGTTCCCTCATCTAATCGATCCAAACACTGGAAAGCCATTGATGGAAAGAACTGTTATGATTGCTAACACATCAAACATGCCTGTAGCTGCACGTGAAGCATCTGTGTACACAGGAATTACAATTGCAGAGTACTACCGTGACATGGGTTACGATGTTGCTCTTATGGCGGACTCAACTTCTCGTTGGGCTGAAGCAATGCGTGAGATTTCCTCTCGTCTTGAAGAAATGCCTGGTGAAGAAGGATATCCTGCTTACCTATCTACTCGTATCGCTGAATTCTATGAGCGTGCAGGAAGAGTTGAGACTCTGAATGGAGAAGACGGTTCAATTACCGTTATCGGTGCTGTATCACCACCTGGTGGAGATATTTCAGAACCAGTTTCCCAAGGTACACTTCGTATCGTTAAGGTATTCTGGGGTCTAGATGCAGGTCTGGCTCGTCAGCGTCACTTCCCTGCTATCAACTGGCTGAACTCTTATTCTTTGTATCCTCAGAGTCTAGATCAGTGGTTCAGAGATAACGTCGCTCCAGATTTCCCTGAAATCAGGATTGAATTGTCTGGACTATTACAGGTAGAATCCGAGTTGCAAGAAATTGTACAACTTGTCGGTTCAGATGCACTTCCTGTTGACCAGCAGTTGACTTTGGAAGTTGCTCGTATGATACGTGAGTACTTCCTCCAACAAAATGGATTCCACGAAGTTGATGCATACTGTGACATCCACTTGCAATACAAGATGGCAAAGGCAATTCTTGCCTTCCAAGAAGCAGCCAAGGCTGCAATGGCATCTGGTGCTCAACTTGGGGACGTAGTAAACGTTCCATCACGTTCAGACTTAATGCGTGGCCGTTTGAACAAAGGATACATCGACACAATTGATGAAATGGTGAAGACTATGCTTGCTGAAATTGCCGCTACTGTAGAGGATAACTGAGGGGGATTAATTATGACTGGAAAAGAATATAGAACAATTACAGACGTCAAGGGACCTCTAGTTTTCTTGAATAAGACAGAACCTGTTGCATTCGGTGAAATCGTATCTTTGCGATTATCCAATGGGACAATTAAGAATGGACAAGTACTCGATACATCCGATGATTTAGTCATTGTACAGGTATTCGAAGGAACTGCTAAGATCGATAGAGATTCTGGTGTTACCTTCATGGGAGATGTTTTCAAACTCCCGGTATCAACTGATTTAGTCGGCCGTATTCTTGACGGTGCAGGACGTCCTCGTGACGGTGGACCTGATATTGTTGCTGAAGAGAATGCAGATATCATTGGAGCTGCTATCAACCCTTACAGCCGTCGTAGCCCACACGATTTCATTCAAACTGGAATCTCCGCTATCGACTGTTGTACTTCTTTAGTCCGTGGACAGAAGTTGCCGATTTTCTCTGCATCTGGTCTACCGCACAACGATATCGCATTACAGATTGCTCGTCAAGCAAAGTTGACCGCTTCTGATGAAGAATTCATCGTAGTATTCTGTGCTATGGGAATTACCGCTGAAGAATACAATTTCTTCCGTGCTGATTTGGAAAGAACTGGTGCATTAGAAAACGCAGTATTGTTCGTTAACCTAGCGGATGACCCTGCTGTTGAGCGTATTATTACGCCTCGTCTTGCACTAACTGCTGCAGAGTACCTTGCATTCGAGAAGGATTACCACGTACTGGTTATCTACACAGACATGACAAACTATTGTGATGCTCTACGTCAAATTGGTGCAGCTCGTGAAGAAGTACCTGGACGCCGTGGTTACCCAGGTTACATGTACACTGACCTTGCTATGCTGTACGAGCGTGCAGGATTGGTTAAAGGAAAGAAGGGTTCAATCACCCAATTCCCAATTCTAACAATGCCTGGTGACGATATCACTCACCCAATTCCTGACCTTTCTGGATATATTACTGAAGGACAGATTGTTATCTCTCGTGAATTACACCAAGCAGGTATCTACCCGCCAATCAACGTACTTCCTTCACTATCCCGTCTAATGGGTTCGTGTATCGGAGAGAAGACTACTCGTGAAGACCACAAGTCAGTTTCTGACCAGATGTATGCAGCATACGCTCAAGGCCGTGAATTACGTGGTCTAGTGGCAATTGTTGGTGAAGATGCACTGAATGAGCGTGACAAGCAACTTCTAGAGTTCTCTGGCGTTTTCGAAGATAAATTCCTAAGACAGTCTCGTTACGAAGACCGTTCTATTGAAGAGACTCTCGATTTGTGCTGGACTTTGATGTCTAGTATTGACACCAAATACCTAGTACGTCTTGACCAAAAGTGGATCGATAAGTACCATCCAGACAACCGTGAGTGAGTACACTAAACCAAAAAATGGGAGTTGAAATTTATGGCACTTGACATAAAACCAACACGCAGTGAACTTATCAAACTCAAGGGACGTATTAAGCAGACGAAGAATGGTTACAAACTTCTCAAGATGAAGCGTGACGGTTTGTTTCATGAGTTCCGTAAACTACTAGCTGAGATGATTGAGGCTAAGAGAGAATTAACCAACACCTACAGGTTGGCCAAGCAGAGGATTGATCTTGCTAATGCTATTGAAGGTGGACTCAAAGTCCGCTCTGCAGCAATTGCTAACTCCGCATCTCCAGAGGTTGAAGTCGAACGCAGAAACATCATGGGAGTTGTAGTACCATCGGTATCCGGAACCAACCTTAAGCAGGCATTTGGTGAAAGAGCGATTGGTTTTACTGGTTCTTCACCTTATATCGATGAAGCAGCCGATTCCTTTGGTAATTTGATTGAGAGTACAGTCAAAGCTGCAGAAATGGAAGCAACTCTGAAGAGACTTCTAGCAGAAATAGAAGCAACCAAGAGGCGTGTAAACGCTCTTGAATTCAAGGTAATTCCTGAATTGGAAGAAGCGAGAGTCTTCATCCAATTAAGACTTGAAGAGATGGAAAGAGAAGAAACATTCCGTCTAAAGCGATTCAAGAACAAGTGATATTGTACCCGATTCATTCATTGAGGTCGGCCGTGCACCCAAGACTATTGGGAGGTATATTCTATGTCTGAAGATGAAGTAATTGCCGTCCACAAAGACTCATGGAGCCATCGTGAGTTGATGAAGAGAATACTTTCTAGATTCTGCTATGTCTTGGAAGATATTGGTGGTCGTTCACCAGCATATGTTGTCTCTGAAAAAGACGATGAGGACATGCATGAAGTTCTAGAGTCGATAAATAATCATCTCAAGCCCTTGGGATATAATGCTAGATTGTACCCTGATGACCCATGGATTGTACAAATCATCGCAGATCCAGTCAGACAATGGCCTTCTCCAAGGTTTGTTCTGACAATGTGGATCTTATCACTACTAACTACTGTCTATGCTGGCGAAAGATGGTTGTCTGATGCAAGACCGTCTGGTGGTTGGTTTGTTGAAAACGCTTCATTAGATGCCCTAATCGGTTACACACTACCTTTGTTCACTGTGTTGTTAATGGCTTCATTTCTCCAAAAATGGGTTGCTTCAAAACACGGTGTAAACCTTCCACACCTGTTTCCTATACCGGGGCCTGCAATGATTTGGTGGCCCTTTGGTATTCTCGGTTTTGCATCTTTGCCACGTAGTGATGCAAGGTTATGGCCAGACCGTAGTTCATTAGGAAATACATCGCTTTCATCACCTCTCTTAATGATAGTTTCAGGTATGGTGCTATGTTTGCTAGGACTAGAATTGACTCCTAGTGTTGTTCCACTGTCTTCATCTCCATTGGCTATTGAGTTGCCATTGTTGGTTAATCTAATTGGAATTAGTTTGGAAGGTGAAACCCCAATGATTCTGAAAACATCTTGGGCACACCCCTTCACTAGAGTTGGTCTAACACTGAGTTTCGTTGGATGGGTATCTCTTCTTCCAATACCTACGTTCCCAGGTGGAAGGATACTAATCGCTCGAATGGGTATTCCTGAAGCTCGTTCAAGTTCAACCCAAGTGATGCTCTTACTCGTCGTACTATTATTCGCATTCTTGTTTGGTGCTTTCTCGACTTGGGGTATTTGGGTTCCAATCGTTGCAATCTGTGCTTCATTACTTATCACCAAAGGCGGTGACCCTAGATTGCCTATTGTATTGGACGACTTCAAAGGTCTTCCAGAAAGAGATCATAGGAGAATCGGAATTATTCTGTTCATGGCCTTCATGTTCGCGCTTCCAGCACAAATACCATTTGCAGAGTCCGAGATTTGGGATGACGAAATATCCTGGAGTGTCGACGAGGATATTTTGAAAATTGAAGATGGCTTATTCACTCAAGTAGTAAAAGTAAGCAACCCTTCACTAATTGTACAGAGTTGGGATATAACTTTGATAAAGGGTGCTTATGGTGAGCACTATTTATCTGATATTGATTGTGGTTCAGGCAGTGAATCAGTAGTTTTCACCTGTGAAGGTGATGTTGACCCCCTTGATTCCATTGAACTGGAATTCACTTTCCAATGGAATGAAACATGGAATACTTCGGCTGTGGATTTCATTTGGCGTGTAGGTGATGAATTTATTCAGCATCAAGTAGTTCCTGACCAGGACATATATCCTGTAGGACTATGGGAATTCAATGGGGATATTGATGATCCAAAATCCTGTATTGGATTGAATGTAAAGAAGTCTAAGACAATCAACCTATCAATCGGTGCTCAATACACAACTTGGGATGATGTTGACGATGAAGGTAATGCATCTTTCACCAAGGGAGATTCAGAAATCTGTCTGAATGGATTGTCCGGTGATGATATGAGCTGGTTAAACGTTGAACCTTTCTATCTTGGTAACGTCTCATTTGTAGCAGATTACAATGTTGAAGAGATTATAGCAATTCCTTCAGAAGGTGTATTGTTGGACGACGAGGAATTACTATTCAGCCAGTCGGTTTTGGCATTAAACCACGAAGGTGATTGTCTTAGCTTAGGAACTCCTTCTCCTCCGAAAAATAATACTTGGAACATGTCGATATATCCAATTCACACTAACAAATACGAAGAATCTAATGAATCGATTCGCCTTTATGCTCCTGCTGGAGGAATTATAGTCGACTGTATAGTAGATCATTCTCCTCTTCAATACAATGTTGCTAGGGGACCATCATTGATTATTGGTAATAATGAATCGAGGACTCAGAACTGGATTGGCTCAGTTGATTTCAGCAATAATGAATTGATTATTGAAAACCCAGGTTCTGAAAATGTCTCATTGAATATTGAATTCGACGGTAATGGTCCGCAGTGGAATGTTTCTACCAATATTATTCTACTTGCTGGCCAATCTTCAACCGTGACTGCTATAGCTCCTGAATCGGGAATTTCATTCTCATGGCTTGAATTAAACGATGAAGAAGTTATTCTCCACTTAGTAAACCACGAGGCCTGAATATGCGAATCGCTGTATTGGGTGCCGGTTCAATCGGTAGTCTAGTGGCAGCAAAATTAGTTACTTCAGGATATGAAGTATTAATCCATGCCAGAGGAGAACATGGTGCTATGTTAGCGGTATCAGGTTTAGAGATTTCAGGGGAATGGAATGCTAGAATCTCTCCGGATGAATGGACAGTTAGTCTAGACGGTGCGGGAATTCATCCCTCATTAGAGAACTCTTGTGATCAGGCCATCATTACCAGCAAATCCAAGGATACAGACGAATTGTCTCAAATTGCAACTTTCTTGACCAAGGGGCCGGTTTTATCGCTACAGAACGGTCTCGGTAATTTGGAGATTCTCAAAGAGTACGCTTTTGAAAATACTGCAGTTGGTGTTACTACCAATGCTGTGAAAAGATTGCAACCAGGTTCTATTGAATGGGTAGGGAAAGGGAAATTAATTGTCGGAGGGTCTAAGGGGGATATATTCGCAAAGACTCTACAATGCCTAGATGCAACCTATAATGCAGATGTTACATCGGTTCTTTGGAATAAATTGCTCCTTAATGTCGCAATAAACCCATTAGCAGCGATATGCGGTGTTAAAAACGGTGAATTACGGCATGAACCATTGCTTTCTCAAGCAGAATCAACGATGATGGAGGCTGCATCTGTAGCTAGATTGCTAGGCATCAATATTGGCAACGATCAAGAATTACTGCAAAGTTTACACTCAGTATTAGATTCGACATCAGAGAATATCTGTTCGATGTTGGTTGATGTTAGGTCTGGCAAAGAAACCGAAATTGATATGCTGTGTGGCCAAGTAGTATCTAGGGCCGAACAATTAGGAATTCCAACGCCTTTGAATAGTATGTTACTATCTCAAATTAAGTCACTCAGATAAGGTCCTTGTTCCAGTGCAGCCCACGGTTTTCCTTACGATTTAATGCATCTTCAGTAATGTGGGTTGCTACGAGTACCAGATTTCTCAATTCAACTAACTCTCTCGAGGGGATACTTCTTCTCCAAATCATATCAACCTCTTTTGATAATAATTCAAGCATGCGTTTAGCTCTCTCAAGTCTATTGAATGTACGAACGATGCCCACGTCATCAGTCATCGTTTTCCTCAATGTCTCTAAATCTCTGATTAAAGGCGCATGCTCTTCTAGTTCAAGCATACCTTCTGATCTCCAAGAAGGAACATTCTCGATATTGTTTACCGATTCAGAAATGAAGTGTTCTGCCGCCCTATTAGCAAAAACAACCGCTTCCAGTAAACTGTTTGATGCTAAGCGGTTAGCCCCATGCATTCCGGTACATGCTACTTCTCCAATCCCGTAAAGACCAGGAATTGGCGAATCGTTAGCCATCAAAACCCTTCCATGAATGTCTACCGAAAGCCCTCCTACCATGTAATGTGCAGCAGGAGCTACCGGCAGGGGGTCTTCTCCGAGTGACAATGCATATTCATTCAACTTAGATTCAATAGTAGGGAAATGCGAATGTAATTCCTCTTTGTCTAAATGATCGGTAATAAGCCATACATAATCTGCCCCGGATATCTTCATTCTTTGGTCGCAAGCCCTTGCGACTACATCTCTAGTTGCTAGACTTCCGTCTGGAGAGAAGTCAAGAGTAAAAGAATAGTCTTCCGGACGTAAGTCACCTATTCTATAGGCGTTTAATCCTTTGTCGTCTAGTAAGACTCCTCCTTCTCCTCGCAGTGCTTCAGTAATCAAAAATGGTCTGCTATTTCCTGCCATCAAAGCAGTTGGATGAAATTGGAAGAATGCCATATCTTTGCTAGTTGCGCCGGCTCTGACAGCCATTGCTAGGCCATCTCCACTCGCAACTGACGGATTAGTTGTTCTTTCCCAAAGTTGCCCGCATCCTCCTGTGGCAATCAGGACAGCATCTCCTGCAATAGACTCCATCTCTCCAGAATCTAAGCTCAGGCACCATATGCCTTTGATCCCTTCACTTGGCTCCCCGTGGACTCTTTGAATAAGGTCGACACCTAATGTATGCGGCCGCAATGTGATGTTCTCACTAGTTGAAACAGCATTGTTGAGCGCTCTTTCGATCTCTGCACCAGTTGCATCTTTGGCGTGTAAGATTCTACGTGCGGAGTGTCCACCTTCTTTGACCAGATGGAAATCATCTCCATCCTTTTGGAAATCTACTCCTATCGACAGCAAATCTCGGATTCTGTCGCCGGCTTCTTCCACAACGCATCGAACAATCTCCTCATCACAAAGTCCATCGCCGCAGGACAAGGTGTCCTCAATGTGTGCCTGCATGGCCTCGCCGTCGGTTTTGTCAAGAATTCCTGCAATTCCGCCTTGGGCCCAATTAGTCGACGAATCTTCAGGCCTCTGTTTGGTGATGATTACCACCTCATGACCTACCTGTTCAAGCCTTAATGCGGCGAATAGACCCGCTATCCCGCTGCCGATAATGATAACTCTAGACATCGCAGCCCGTTTGGCGGTGTGGCCATCTACATTCAAATGTGACTCATGAAAAATAGCGACACCAATAAGGGGTCGTTCATACACCGCTGTAATATGGGTCTGGTGAAGAAGTTGGCAGCAATCATCGGCCTTGCGCTGATTGCGGTATCTGTTGCCAACGTTGAATTCGGGGCTTTAATGGGCCTTGAACCACCACAAAAATTGATTCTGGCTAGAGTCGCAGACCCTGGTTGCAATACAGATGATATTCAAAAAGACCTAGATGCTGGTGATGCGAATGATTGTGTTACTACGCCAGGTGTATGGGAGGCTCCAGATTTGCTGTTATTGCTCGAGGGTTCCATCATGTTCCTCACAACATTCCTTAGGTGGCCTCGAAAGGGTCGTTGGGCATTGAGGATTAGGAAAATAGCAGTTGTAACGGGTGTTATTCTTTGTGGGATTGCTCTAGCAGATAGATTCGATCAACTTCCAGGTACTTCATCTGAAGATCTTGCGGCATTGCTACCGTTCCCTGCTCCTCCGATTGCTGTTCAAATTGGAATATTTGCTGTTGGGATATTTCTCATTAGGGGTCCAAAATATCGCATCGATGGAAAAGTGTCTAAGGGGTCTAAAACGCCAAGGAAAGAGTACACTATTCAACAGCTAGACATGGCTTACCAGCAAGGTGGTAATCTTGGGAACTTAGCCAAAGCAAAGCGTTCGAAGGGAGCCTCTCAATACCAGACAATTGGGGACCTTTGGGATTACCAAGGACTTTCAAAATATGAGGATGCATTTGAAAGCGGAATGCGTGATACTTTCAGCGATAGCGTAGGTAGGACCTGTCACTTGTGTAATGGCGCAGGGTGCAATGGTTGTTCCAACACTGGAATGTCCTCCTAAATGCTATACTTCGGCTAAATTAGCGGTGTGTTCTAAACCACTCCTCGCGAGCGCGAGCCGGGTAACCTTCAAGACCCCCCTCGTACCCTTGCCCGGTTAAGGTCAAGTTTTCATTATCTTGATCAAGAGGGAAAGGGATGTATCTAAAGTCATTAGAAGTCGAGAACTTCAAGTCGTTTAAGGGTGAAGCAGTAATTCCATTCGACCGAGGTTTTACTGCGATCACCGGGCCTAATGGTTCGGGTAAATCCAATTGTGGAGATGCTGTACAATTTGTTTTAGGTGCACGTTCTGCTAAGGTTCTGAGGGCTCAAAACTCTAAAGATCTAATCTTCAATGGTGGTAAGTCTAACCGGCCTGCTAGGAATGCGAAGGTAACCCTTGTTTTCGCTAACCCCACTCTTACAAGCGGTCGTCGTAGATTGCAAATCGATTCTGATGAAGTGAGGATGACTAGAGAAGTGCGACTTACAAAGTCTAACAATACCGTTTCAACATATTTGTTGAATGGTGAAGAAAGTAACCAGAAGTCTTTCCACCGCCTTTTAGGGCAAGCAAACGCTAGACCAGACGGTTACAACATCGTTCTACAGGGCGACGTCACTAGGCTTTCCAGCATGACTGCTGTTGAACGTAGAAAGGTTCTGGATTCGGTTGCTGGAGTGACATCTTATGATGATGAAATCCGTAAAGCAGATCGTCAAAAAGGCCAAGTTGAGGATTACATCGAAAGGATATCACTTGTTGAAGATGAACAAAAAGCACGCCTGAAGACATTGGAAAAAGAAAAGGCCGTGGCGGAAAAGGCAAAAGATACACGCGATGAGTTCGATAATGCCAATGTAATTCTTCAACAGTCAAGACATATGACTGCTAAAGAGGAGATAAGACATCATTCCGATGAACGAACTCGCTATCTTGCGGACGCAGATAAATTACAACTTGAAGTTAAAGCGGCAGAATCTATATTGCTAGGATTAGATGATCGCATCGGAGATTTGGAGAAGCAGATTTCAGAAGCCATGGGAGGGGACAAAGGTGGCCTTAACGACCAAATCGGGAAACTGCAAGTTTCACTTGCTTTGAAAAACGACCATCTCGATGAAGCAGAGATTGCAGATATAGATGACAGCGAGTCATTAATTGATTTAGAAGAGCAAATCTCTGAGGCTAAGACTAATTTAGACACTCACGTGGAGAATTTATCTGCTGCAAATGAGGCACTGGCTGCCAGTAAGAAGGCATTTGAGGAAACAGAAGCAATAGAGGCAGAAATCAGAGTGACACTAGAAAGTTCAGGTGAAGCAACAGCATCACTATCACGGGCTTTATCCAAAGCAAACGAGTACCTTGAATCATGCAGGAATGCAGTTCAAACAGCTAGGTTAGAGGCAGACAAGGTTTCTAACCAGGCGGAAATGGTCGCCGAGCAATTATGTACTGCGGAAGAAGAGGTCGATGACGCAAAACTAGCATTTGACGAAGTACAGTTACAATTCGAAGAACTCGGAACAGCCGATCCTGAAAATGACCGCACTGCTCTTGGAAATGAATTACGAAGCGCTCAGTCTGCAGAGAAGAGGCTAATCGATGAATCGGGTGCTGTTGATAAGAGATTGCAAGACGCCGAAAGAAGACTATCCTCTGCGAGAACAGAATTGGATAGGCGTTCAGGGAGTAACGGCATGGCACCTGGTGCAGCGGCGGTAATGGCTGCAAGAGACCGGGGCGAATTGAAAGGAATTATTGGGACTATAAGCGAACTATGCGCTCCAAAAGATTCAGCCCATTCAGATGCATTGGCAACTGCTGTAGGCGGAGGAATGAATTCAGTCGTAGTAGAGAGTGACCAGGTTGCTGCTGAAGCAATGGCTCTTCTAAAAAGCAGGAAATTAGGCAGGGCAACATTCCTGCCGCTAAACAAAATGCATACCAATCGCTCTTCCGGTAAAGCAGCAATGCTTGCGAATAAGGAAGGGGTTATTGGATTCGCTCACGAATTACTAGATTACGATCCTAGAATCTCCACTGCTGTTGCATATTCGCTTCGAAACACCTTGATTGTCAATAATATCGGAACTGCCCGTCGTTTGATGGGCGGTGTAAGATTGGTTACTCTTGGTGGGGAGATTACTGAACCAGGAGGTGCTATGGTTGGAGGTAGTAAGCAGAAGATGAAAGCAGGCTTTGGTGGGAAAATACACGGCGCTAGTGAAGTCGAGAAATTAGGCGGAGAAGTAGATCGCCTCTCGATAATGGCTCAAACAGTCGCAGCAGCATTACGTGAAGCAAGAACACGCCAACACGAAATCCGTACAAAGATCAACTCATTAACCGAAGATGACCATTCTGTAAAGGCAGGTACAATCAAAGCAGAAATGGAACTTGCAGAGAAAGTACTTGTCAAAGCAAGAGGAGTTGCTAGCCAACTGGAAACCCGTTTAGCCAATCTCGAATCGGACCATGTCGGTAAATTGGCTATGGTTGAATCGGCTTCAATGAAGTTGTTAGAAGCAGAAGCTGCTAGAGATTTAGCAAGTGAAGACCTCAGTAACTCGAGCCCGGATGGAATTAGAAAGCGCCTACTTGAAGCACAATCACTGCGTATAGAGGCAGAGGGTGCAGCAAATAAGGCGCAATTAACTATTGACAGTGGCAAGGAAATGAGCGAACTTCTAACTCAAACATTAGACAACCTTACTTCTAGGGCTGATGAAATACAAGCCGGAATGGCTGGTCGTGAAAAGTCTGTAAAAGAATGGAAGTCTTCTGTTAAAGAGGAAACAATTCTTCTAAATCAAAAGGAAGAGGAAAGAGCATCTTTACTCGACGAACATCAAGAATTAGAAAATGAGAGGAAAGGATTGGTTGAAGAGCGTGCAGAAGTCAAAGCAAACGCTAACCAGAAGGCTAATTCTGCCATAAATAGCAGATCGATGGCTGAAGACATATCTCGTAGTTTAGCTATTAGGGAACAAAACTTAGCGGATTTACTTGTTGAGATGGCAGCAGAATCAGTTCCTGTAGCGGAAGATGATGTAGAATTGCCAAATGTAGGAGATGCCCAAAAGCGTGTCAATGATTTGCGAAGGAAACTTGACAGGTATGGCGATTTCAACATGCTTGCTATTGAACAATATGATTCCTGTAAGAAGAGGCTGGATGAAATGAAAGACGACTTCAAAGTTCTTCAAGAAAGAAGAAAGAGACTTATCGACATCACAGATAAGCTTGAGAATCAAAGGAAAACTCGACTATTGGCCACTTTGAAGGAAGTAAATGAGAACTTCAAGGTAGTATACAATCGGCTTTCTAATGGTGGAAGAGGTGAGTTGTTCTTGGAGAACCCGGATGAACCTTTCAAAGGAGGTTTGGATATGTGGGCTCAACCACGAGGTAAATCTAACAAATCTCGATTACAGGGATTGTCTGGTGGCGAAAAGTCGATGGCTTCATTGTCGTTAATTTTCGCAATTCAAGATCACGACCCAAGTCCATTCTACTACTTTGATGAAGTTGACCAGAACCTGGATGTACCTAATTCAAAGTTGATTGCTACAGAATGCCGCAATAGAAGTGAAGCAGCACAATTCATCATGGTTACCTTGCGCAAGGTTTCTCTCGAACTAGCTGACCATCATATCGGGATAACTCATGGTGGAGATGGATGCTCTAGAAGAATTGTTGACTTCGACCGTGACCGTGCTATAGAACTAGGTGCTCAAGCCGAGAAAGAAGCAACAGATGCTTCTGATAAGAACCATTCAAGAATAGAAGAAGCTAGGATTATTGCTCATGAAATGCCAGAAGTTCCAGACGCACTTCCTGCTCCCAAGAGTCTTGGCGGATTGTTGAATCATATAGAAGAAGATGAATCTGAAAATGGTTTCGAAGCACTTACTGAAAGAGCAGAAGAACTAACTGAGGAAATAGAAGAAAGGCAGAAGATAGTCTCAGAGTTATTGGCTGATGAAACCGATGGACAAGAAGTTGAAGATCAAGAGGTTGAGAAGGAGGTCTGAGCATGCAACAAGCCGTATTAGACGACTGGTTCTTACGCCAGGATATTCTTGACCAATTAATGGGTCAAGAAGAAGATCTAAGCGAAGCTGAGAGGTATGCAGACCGTATCTTGCGAATTGCACAAGAAGAAAGTGCGGAGCACCAAGTACTCTCTGACCCCTTTGACCGCTCGGTAGCATTGGTGCTTTCGCTGGTCAAAGAAGAGGGAATGGACCCGTGGAATATCGACCTATCCGCCTTCCTAAAACTATTCACACTGCGTGTCAGAAAAGAAGCATCAGATCTTGATTTACCTGCCTGCGGTCGTCTTATCCGTATGTCGTGGGAAGTATTGACTCAACAAGCATCTACTCTCTTTGATAGAGTAATTGCATTGGATTTCGAAGATGAAGATGATTTCACAGATTTTGGCTGGGAAGCTGAATACGATGATGAGGAGTTTATCTTCACTTCATCCATTCTCGAAGGAAGTGCTGATCAAGTACTGCCTTCGTTTTTTGGTGAAAGGATTAGGAGAGATGAAGGCCGGCCTTCAACTCTCGGTGAGTTACTATCTGCATTGAAAGATGCATGTGATGAGGCTGAAATCCTCAAAGTGAAGGAAGAATATCGCCGTGAACACGCTGTTGAGTTGAAGAATATGCTCGATAATGTGGGTTCTAGGATGCATAATGAGGATATGGAGGGTGATATCCGTAGGTGCTGGACTGCAATGCGTAAAGTCTGCCATTCAAGAAGCGAAATCAAAGTTCCTGTTTCGGAGGTTACACTCGAATTGGAAAACATCCTCGTGGAGACTTTTGGAGAAATACCGTATGGCTATGATGTTGAATCTAAAATAACGTCATTTGTCGCAGGATTATTCCTTACCCACAGGGGTTATGCATGGATTAGCCAAGAAGGCCCAGATGATCCAATTATGTTGGAAGATCGGTGGCCAAATGCAAATACTTTCGAGGAAGTTACTACTTTGGCTGACAAACTGATGGCTGATGATTCAGATTCTATTAAACAGGATGAAACCGAGTCGATGAGGCACGCTGCTCGTTTGGCAGAGAGGGCTAGGGTTGCCGCTGAGGAAGAAGAAAGAGCAAAATTAGAAGCAGAATCAAATTCTGAAAACCCAGCAGACTGGTTAGTGGAGTAAGGAGTTAGTGACATGTCTGAAATACCATTAGAAACTTTACTCGAAGCAACACTTTTCAGTGCAGGCCGTTCAATGAATATGAATGAACTTTCAGAACAACTGGGTTACGACGACGAAGAGATTACTGAAGCGATGACCAATCTACAGGCAACCGTCAAGAGAAGACGCGGTGGAGGATTACAAGTTGTAGAGATCGGTGGCAAATGGGCGATGGAAGTCAAACCAATAATCGCTAACCATCTACCAAAAGAAACCAAGTCTGAATTGGCACCTAAGTTGCTTAAGGCGGCCGCTCTTATTGCTTATCATCAACCAATGCCACAATCACGTTTGGTAGAATTACTTGGTCAGCGAGCTTACGACCACATCAGGGAACTCGCACAGGCTGGTTTAATCGGTCGAAGGCGTGATGGAAACACTAGGAGGTTGACTACTACTCGTCGGTTCTCGGAGATGTTCGGTTGCCCTCATACTGATAGGAAGAAGGTAAAAGCATGGTTTAGAGACATGGTTGTATCCTCTGGAATGCTAGATGGCATGGAGAGTAAACTTGCTTTGAGAGATGAAACGGATTCCGATGGTGGGACTCAGACAATTCTCGAATTAGGTGAAGATGAGTAATCATTACCTGATCGATTCAAGCGTTTCCTTGACTAATTGTTGAGTAACAGGTCCTTGCTGAGAGTTTACCATATTTGCAACCTTTTCGATTTCATCGCCAATAGCTCCTGCGCTAACAGCCATGTTTCTTGAGTGTAGTTTCATGTGACCTGCTTGAATGCCACTGGTTGCAAGCGCTCGCATTGCTCCAAGGTTTTGTGCTAATCCTGCTGCAGCGATTACCCCTGCGAGTTCTTGCGCTGAATTCAGACCTAATATCGCTAGATTAGCTCTAGCGACTGGGTGGACCTTGGAGGCACCTCCTACAATTCCAACCGCCATTGGTGTTTCCAGTTTCCCAACTAAGTTACCTTCATCGTCTCTGTGCCATCTGGTCATAGATGTGTATTCTCCAGTGTTTACTGCAGCCCAGGCATGGCATCCTGCTTCAATCGCTCTCCAGTCTTGGCCACAAGCAAGCGCAACAGCACTGATTGCGTTCATTACGCCCTTGTTGTGTGTTGCTGCTCTGTAGGGGTCAGCCATTGCAAAATGATGTGCTTCTAATATTCCAGCAATGACCTTTCTACCATTTTCAGCAGTGCCATCATCTGATATCTCTTCTGGCGTGAATGTTGCTTCAACTCTAGCCAAGCGTTGAGATGCGAGGTTGGAGAGGATTCTGAGGTGCACTCTGCCACCAGTGATCTCTTCGACCTTTCCGCTTATCAGTTCAGCCATTGTATTAACTGCGTTTGCTCCCATGGCGTCCCGTGTGTCTACTAGCAAATGGATGACCAGCATTCTTCCAGAAATGGAATCTATGCTACGGACTTGTATGTCCTTGCAGCCTCCTCCTAGTTTGATCATAGTTGAGGGTAGTGAATTGCACATCCCCATCAATTCATATTTGGCTGTAAGAATGGCTTCTCCTGCCTCTTCTACGTCCTCCAATTCAAGAACTTGAATCTGAGATATCATAATTGGCCCATCGCTTGATGTCCTAAACCCTCCCTTGACGAGGCATCTCTTCGCCATATTGCTGGCTGCAGCTACGACACTAGATTCTTCTAGGCAGAAGGGAATGAGGTACGGGGCGCCATCTATTACGAAATTAGTGGCCACTCCTACGGGTAATGACATGGTGCCTATTACGTTCTCAATCATGCGGTCTGCCGCTATTTCATCCAATTCGCCATGGCTAGCCAGTGCAGCGATCGCATCGGGGCTCAGATTTGCTAATTCGGCAACCATTTGCCTCCTTTGTTCCACAGATAGTTTGTAGAAACCTGAAAGTCGGCTTTTGTCAACTGGCATTGGACTGTTCCTCCAGTTGTAGCGGGTGGTGTCTACTTGATGAAGAAACCGACGATTAACGCTTTAACTAACGCGTTAACTATGCGTTAACCAAGTGTTAATGAATCTAAATTCTTCTAAGTGGTCTTAGATTCAACGCGTCCTAACGGGCCTCTCCAACTACTTGTTTCACTGAAACATCATATACTCGTTAATTCGCACTGCGAGTTATGGGTGAAGATGTACCTTATCTTGGAATACCAGCGCTAAGGATCAATCCTTTCCATGCTAGGCCACTAGAAACAGGACAATCCAAATTATTAGTTGGCCGAGACGATATCACAGCTAGATGGGCTAGATTTTTGAAAATCAGGAATGCAAGGATGATTTTACTGGTTGGAGAGAGCGGCACAGGGCGGTCATCACTTATGCGATGCCTATCTGAGGAGACTGAAAAGAGCGTACATCTAGATATGTTTCCTTCAGATAACCCTGTTTCCACTATTCTTCACGAGATTTATGTTACATTAGTTGGATTCGACGTACCGTCCAGTACTCAAGAATTGGTCTCTAGACTAGTATCTACTACTGAGTCTTGCCAGGGCCCTTTGCCACTAATTTCTCTAGATTTTTCTAATGCTGATGGTAAGCGTTTGGCTGATGTCCTTGCAACTTTAGTAAATCCTCTGCATCGTCTCAATGCATTGGTAATAGTGTCGCTAACTACGGACCAGAGGGCGCAAATACCGGCCTCATTGGTCAATAATTTCGACCATTCAGCAGTCATTAAACCACTTAACGAAGAAGAAATTAAACAATTATGTGAATCTAGAATCGCGACTGCATCTAACATAAGTTGGGATTTATCTGAAGAGGCACTGAGCTATATTTTGGAGAAGACAAAAGGAAATCCATCAAAAGTAATGCGCCTTTTGAGAGACCTGGTGGATGAAGAAAGGTCAAATCCAAGAGATGTGAAATACGAAGAGCAGTCTATCGATTACGAGGAGTCTGAAATCAATATTTCATACCCCGAAGAAGACATAATTGTTCAGGAACAAAATAATATCCAGGCTACTTTCGATTTAGACCTCGACAAATTAGCCGAGGCGCCATTGCCTGAGAAGAAAACTCCTCTGCCGCCCCCCTTGCCTTCAATGGGGGCATTTGGTAGGCTAGCGGCAAGAAACAGGGTGAATAAACAAGCATCGCCTCCCTTCGATAAGAAGAATGCGCCAAGAGCCGATCAAGATTCTCTTGATGTTGATGCTAACAGCCTCTGGGTTGCCAGCCAACCAGAAGCAGTTCTCCTAGAAGATGTACCAATAGTCGAAGATTTACCTGAGTCGGGCGAAGTCTTCCACGTTGAGGAAGAATATGATGAGCCAATTATTCCGCATGAATCGGATGGAAACGTCGAAATCTTGTTCACTCAATTACTGAATGCTCTGGATGTACCTAAAGGTGTAGGTGTTGCAGATTTACTGGCAGCAATTCGTCGACCAGTAATCGGTCAGAAAGAAAGTAATCCTCTGGATATGCAAACACTCCGAAGCCTTTCCCGAGGTGAGTCAGTATTAGTCGAAGTTGCTTCTGAAAGAGAATTCTCACCATCCGATGCTAGATTACAAGATAAATTAAATGTTAGAAGGCCTAGAATGTCACAGATGTGTAACCGGCTCTATAGAGGGGGAATACTTTCTGTTCAACAAAGAGGTAGAACTCGTATGTTCAAATTAACAAACGATGCTAGGGCCCAATTAGTGGCATGGGGAATGATGGAGGCGAGCGTATGAGTTGGACTGTATCTCGTTCATGGCAAGCGCCTAATTTGATATCTACAGCATGTAGTGTCGGCAGTGAACTCTTGGTTTCAACAGGTTTAGACGTGATACTGTTAGATGAAGATACCAATCCAAGGTGGAAGAAAGAATTACCTTTCAGGGTTCATGCTGCGGCACATGCATCTGGTAAAATTGGTATATTGTTTGGTCATGGATTCCATTTATTGCGTGCCAGCGATGGCTCCCAGGTTGGTGAAGGACGTTCCACTACTAGTGGGTTCAGTGATCTATTGGCAAGGCCGGGAGGCGGCTGGGTTCTTTCTTGTCGCCAAGGCCAGCTCCATGTCTTCAATCAAGATGGAAGGGGATTGAAACGCCTTGCCGTAGGCGGAGTTCGCCGATTAGTAGGTTGGTTCGATAGAGAGCACCTAATGTGGCAAGATGATGATGGTAAGTTGAGATGCGCCCGTCTTGCAAATGAAGATTCACAGCGATTACTAGAAGACAGAGTTTGGTCTTGGGTTAGTCGAATGTCGCAAGGAAGGTTATTGATGCAGTCTGCAGATGGTATGCTATGGGAAGGAACTCCTCACCCATACGGCTGGGATAACTTAGAGACTATTGAAACTCGATCATTAGAACCATTATCTGCACATAGGGCTGGAGATGGCTGGTGGGTATTGTCAATAGATGGCAGTTTAAATGCAATGGCTGATGGCGAGCCTATCGAGTTAGCAAATGCTAACTTAGGGGATTTCTTGGTTGGATTAGCAGCAGATACCATGGCTACAATCAAACGTGATGGATTGACTAGAATCTGGCAATCACCGGAATTATCCCAATTACGTAGAGTGGAATTACAGAAGATGGTTGCAGAGGCTAAAGTCGCTAGTGATTGGGATGAAAGACGTAAGATCTTCAAACGTGCTTGCAGTGCTGAAGAGGAAGGCAGGATATCTCTTGCAATAGAATTGTATGAGTCACTTGGAAGATCTTCAGATGTCAATCGTTTGCTTTCAGGACAAAGAGGTGATTGAATGGGTGTTGACAATATTGTGACCAAAGAGAAATTAACTCATTATATCGGGCTGACTCGAAAAGCCAGACAAAAAGCAACTCCGATTCATAAGGAGGGCTCCCACGAGTCCGAACAACTTCAGATAATGCTTCGAATGGCAGATGACTATGCCAGCGATGCTCAGCACTTCATGGACAAAGGAGACTACGTGCGAGCATTTGGAGCTATTAACTACGCTCATGCTTGGATAGATGCTGGAGTTAAGTTGAGACTATTGGATGGACATGGAGACGATGTCCTGTTCACATTACCATAGTTATTCAATCACTGAATCAGTAAGTTCTGTTAATCTCGTAAGTTGATCTTGAAGAATGGATAGGCGTTCAATAGCCTGTTGTCTGAATGGTTTCAGGGCTTCATTCAATGAAACCGTAAGTTGGTAGGTATGTGATGGCCTTCCTCTTCCTCCTGAATGAGTAGTGATTATTTCAATTAGATTTAATCCATTTAGTTGATTTATTGCAATACTGACATCCGGTTGTCTAAGATTACAACGCTTCTGTAAATCCGATGATTTTGATGGCCCGTGTACATGTAGACAGATTAGAGTCTTGGCTGTATTAACCTCAGCGCCTAGGGATACCAAAAGTTGAACTATTTCTTTTGAATCAACATTTGTGCCATCATCTTCAACCCTAGATGCAGGTTCTTGATTTGACGCCATAATGGGTAATGCGATAATCTCTGTATATGAATTAATCACCGACATTAGTCAACCTACTTGCCTTAGATGAGAGTTACCACTGACCTCTATCCATGCAATATTTGACTGCGACAAACGTCTTTTCAATTCAGTATCAACGGTTAGAATTGGCCATTTGTTTTGTATTGCAATAGCTAGAAGTTGGTCGTCGGTATGGTTACCTGAATCTGCAGGAGGAGTGATAGTTTCAGCCTTTGAACTTAGCATTGATACCAATAACTTACGATCGTTTAACGCATTGAGTTCAGTAATGACATTCGGTACAATTGCTAGTTGTTTTGTTCCTGCACAATCTAGTAATGCTTGGTCAATGTTAATTCCTGCTTCAATGACTGCGACCCAGCCGCAGGCATCAACCAGAACTCGGTGCATGAATATCACTCGATAGTACCGTGGCCAATTAATCTCCAGCGTGAACCTACACGCCTTGAAAGAGAGATTCTTTGTCCACTGTCGGCACAGATTGGTAACTTCAGAGTAAGTGTTGCTTTACCTTTGCCGGAATTAGATACTACGCCTACACTAGTCGCTGTTGCAACATTTACCATCAGCATTTCATTAGAACGCAGTGGCATTATTGGGGAGGCATCTTGGCCTTCTCCGGCAACCATATGCTTCATCAGGTTGACGGAAATGTTGACCTTTTCTCGAATTTCTGGAAGATCTCCTACCTTTGCAACGACTTGCCCAGATAGATTATCGGCAGTTGTAACTGCTGGGTCTAGAGGTGTAGCCATTCCACAAAGTCCGCCAGCATGCATATTTTCTAGGCTTAATCCTCCGCCTTGCATACTGGATACCTTAGAGTGAATTGGCTCATAGTGGGACTTATTTCCCTTCTGAACTTTCCTTCCTGGTCCGATTACGATTTCATCATCGATGTTGAATTCACCTTCAACAATACTTCCTCCGATGACTCCTCCTCGCAACTTACTAGGCCTTGTTCCTGGTCTGTTAATGTCGAAAGAACGGGCAACGTGCATAATCGCACGCTTGTCTTCAGAGCGGTCGGGAGTAGGAATTGTGGCTTCAATAGCCTGAATTAGTATGTCTAGATTAACATCATGATGAGCGGAAACAGGGATGATAGGCGCACTTTCTGCTATAGTTCCGCTTAGGAACTCCTTAATTTCGTTGTGAGATTCAACAGCTCTCTCTCGAGTAACTAAGTCGATTTTGTTTTGAACAATTACAATATTATCGATGCCTGCAATTTCTAACGCCATTAGGTGTTCACGTGTTTGTGGCTGCGGGCACTTCTCATTTGCAGCAACCATCAACATAGCGCCATCCATTATACTTGCACCAGTGATCATGATTGCCATCAGTGTCTCGTGACCTGGTGCGTCAACAAATGAAATAACTCTCTGTAACTCTGTGACATCATCATTGCCCCCTCCAGGCCTACGGCCTGTTGCGTAGAATTCTCCGTCTCCAGTCTTGTAGAATGCAGTATCTGCATATCCTAACTTGATTGAAATACCACGCTTTCTTTCTTCAGAGTGCGTATCTGTCCAAATTCCAGATAGTGCTTGTGTGAGGGTTGTTTTACCATGGTCTACGTGACCAACTAGTCCGATGTTGACTTCAGGTTGTGCAGGAAGCTTGCGTACCATGCTTCCGTCACCCCAGTTCCTCAGAGATCAGCCTCGCGGCTTCACTCACTGCTCTCCTCTGAACTTGCTCCGAGGATGTCTGCGAGGCTCTTGTTAGCAGCCTCTACGACCTTGAGGTTAATCTGGCGTGTATCTTGAGTTACTGTGTTTCCACGGAAATATCTGCGCTTGCGCATTCCGTCTGGCTTGTATCGGAAGCGCTTCTTTTCGCCTTTCTTTGCCTTGTGAACGAGATTGTGTCCCTTGAAACCAGTTGAAGCGGTTACAAGAATCGATTGGCGGTTACCACCGCTAAGGTCTGAACGCATTGGAGTTCCTGTCTTGTCGGAGCCTCCTGTGATTTCAAGTTTGTAACCAGCAAGAGTCTGTTCTCCTTCTCCTACAAAGATTCCATCTACTACATCTCCTATTTTCTTACCTAGGAATTGTGAGAGATTGTTACCACTCACGGTCATGTTGTATGACGAACCGTTGTTAGCGGAATCTGTGTCATTGACTACTGCGACGAATGTAGTGTCTGCCATTATATCAACTCTTGAGCAGCCTGCCGACATGGGACGGGTATTTAGGCCCTTTGTGCGAAGATAATTGTTGTTTTATCAGCGCAGTCGTGAGGGAATCAGTGTCTCTAAGCGTCTAGCCACATCACTGGGAAGCATATGCGGCATGGAGATATGTTGTGTTCTCCCTCTGCCAACATCAGATTTAGCAGTCTTGGAAACAATGATGTCTTCTTGCGCCAGACGCTTGAGGTGCTTCCAAAATGTGGTGTGACCTTTTGGGTCTTGGTCATATTCTTCACAAACTACGTGATACAATTTCTCAGCTTCTCCGCTTGTAACATTTTCTTTTTTCTTCAACCTTCTACATAATCCTAAAAGAACCAACATTGCATGAGGAGGAATATCTTCAATATTCATTGAATCAACATTGTTAGGGAGAGTTATTACTGTTTTCTGTACATCTTTCGATTCGATCGATGAACGTCCGGATGATTCGGCACGCTTGGCGGCCCCTTCGAGTAATTCGATCGCCTGACGTGCATCTCCTGAAGGGGCTGCAGCTTGGGATATTAGATTCAGTATTTCCTCCGTACATGTGCCGGCAACTAGCCCAATGTCTCTTCTTTGCGTTGCGATTTTCAGTAATCCATTTTCATCATAAGGCGGGACTCTGATGTGGTTTGACCTACCCAACCTTGAGATAACTGCGTTTTCTAACATATCTAGCACTTGTTCTTGACTAATCAAAATTGCAGAAAGCGTGCCTGTTCTATTTCCGTCTTCATCAATTCGCATTAATTTGTAAATGATGTCGTCGCCAGAATGGCGTAGAAGATGGTCCACTTCATCTAGTACCACGATTATGTGTGAATTATCACCTTGTAGCATTCTTCGAAGACTGGTTAGCAATTCTCCGACTCCAAGTCCTCTATCTGGATGCCCTGGGTCTAAGTCTTGTACTATTTTTTGCATAACTCTAGATGCAGTAGAAGCGTTCCTGCAATTTACATGAACATATTTGATATTTCTCTTATCAGCCACATGTCTTATCAAGTCATCACAAAAACGCTTTACTAAAGCGGTTTTACCAGATCCTACTGGTCCAGTTACGACCGCTCTTCCTGTTCCTTCTGGATGGCCAATTGTGCTGAACAAAGATGCTAGTTGCCCCTGTAATTCTTCCCTTCCAACAAGTATTTCTGGCACATAATCAAAACCGAAAACCTCCGGTTTGTTGAGAATGAAGCCCGCTCCGATACGGTCCAAATAGGAACTCATGACCTCAGAGGGTTATCGTCTATGGTTATTGAACTTTCAACCTAGAATCGTCGTTCAAGGTATCTCATCGAACTGATATCCAGTTTCCCACTTCTTTTCACCAAGTGCTACTTCAAGTTCGAAAGGAGTGACCAAAGGCTTTGCATATTTGACAGAATCATCTATCGCAATTCTTGGGCACGCAGTGTTTACAAAAGCATCAACTGGATAGAAATCAATCAGTTCAGGGCCCACATGTTCAAGGGCTAGTAAGTAACCCTTCTTTCCGTGCTTTGCTAAAGTTCTCTTCAACTTAAGTGCAAGGCTGCGACGCATTTGACCTGGTTTCTCACCAATTAGAATTGCAAAGTTCTGAGAATTTTGAATTGCCATAATTAATCCAAATCGTTGTCTAAGGATACGCTCTATACGTTCTGTTCCCATCTCGCTTGCATCACCAGTGTAAGGATCTAGCATGGCAAGTGGTTTGCCAGTGTGAAGTGCTAACCCAATTGGGTGGAAATCGCCACTTCCAAGGAAGAGGTAGTGTCCAATTTCATCATCATCACCCGAATAGTTGCATCCTAGAACTTGACCAGGGAAGGTGAGTCTAGCGCCACCAACTGGAACTTCAACTTCATATCCTGCTGCTTCGAATCTTTCTTTGTAATCGAAGACAAGGTGTAGGTGTTGAATCGAAGCTACAAGCCCTAATTTTGCACCCTTGAGAGGTGCAACCCGCCCAACCGCATCCAAGAACTTCTCTTGTGCTTCTTCTTCAGTCAAATGTGATGTATCCTTTTGACCAAGCCTAGATTGTGCTACTGCTCTATGTTGTGCTAGAATCGGAAGGACCGGATCGATTGCAGGGTCACCGTCATAGGTGACGTCAATAAATTGAGTCGGCATTCCAGAATCTATATTCATTTGAGAATGTCCCATGTGTGCAACAAGTTCCACTCCCATCATTTTCATTTTGTCATGGACCAAGTCACATGCGCCATAGCATGGATCTGCTGCAAGAATCACCTTGGCAGAGGTTTCATCTTCAATCTCATCCATCATTTCCAATGCTTGCATTTTCAATCCTTCAGGGATTTGTAATGCGATTAATCGGTGATCATGACCTTTGATGCGGTCGATCAACTCTTCGAGTTGGAAGTCGTGACGATCTAAGTCCATATTAATCACTGGCAGGCCACTTATTCAAGAGTGTGCCGGACGAATAAAATTACGATTCCGCCAAGAAATCGACATACTCATCCGGTTCGAGTAGATTTTCCATATCTACATCGTGTGGATTCAGAATGATAATCCAGCCTAAATCATATGGTGAATCATTAACCAAATCTGGATTGATTTCTACTTCTCCATTGACTTCTGCAATTTCTCCAGCGAACGGACTTGGGAAAGTCAATTTTTCCTCTGCTGTCCAAATTGAGAACAAATTCATCTCTTCGTCGATTTCAGTTTCTGCGTGCGGAAGGATAACTCGGAGTACTTCTCCGATCTCCGCAGCTAGGAAATCCGAGATCCCAATTACTAAGCGGTCATCCTTTTCTTGGTACCAAAGATGGTCCCTCGAATACTTTCGGCTGTGTGCAATACCAAATTCCATGACTTCCTCATCCATGGCTATCCCTGTGTCCGCCGTTTGGACGGTAATATATGAACGCACTGCTAGAAATGAATTGCAGAGGGGCATGGCTCAAATGCTTTGACTCGTTGGCCCGCAACATGCACTTCGAAGAAACTGATGAGCAGCAGATGATTCGCGAACTAGTACGAGACTTTGCCGAGACAGTGCTTCCTCCGACTATTGAACACAGGGATGCAAACCAAATTCCACCCGCTGAAGAATGGGCGCAGTTTATTGAATATGGTCTCCAAGGAATTACAATACCAGAAGAGTATGGCGGTAATCCAGTAGATGACGTCTCTGAATCGATTATCATTGAGGAGTTGGCTAGAGTCGATCCTTCTTTCGCAGTAATGTACTGTGTTCATGTTGGACTTTGTGCGAAGACTATTGCTCTGCACGGTAATGATGAACAGAAGTCAAACTACCTTACTCGGCTCGCAGCCGGAGAAGTTGGCGCATATTCTCTTTCTGAAGCAGGAGCTGGAACAGATGCAGCAGCAATGGTGTGTAAGGCTAAACTATCAGAAGATGGCAAGCACTATCTCCTAAACGGTGAGAAAATGTGGGTGACTAACGGCGCCCAAGCCCAGATATACGTTCTATTCGCTAAAGATGTAGATCACCCAGATTACGGTGTTAAGAGGCATGGCGGTTCTACTGCATTCATTGTCGAACAATCCTTTGAAGGCTTTACTGTAGGTAAGAAAGAGGATAAGTTAGGAATTAGATCTTCAGATACATGCACCCTAGTTCTTGAAAATTGTAAGGTTCCTGTAGAAAATGTGTTGAAAGGCTCAGGTAAGGGATTCGCTATTGCAATGAACGCTTTAGACAATTCAAGAATTGGAATAGCGGCACAAGGTCTAGGTATTGCCCAGGGTGCATATGAGGCTGCTTTGAAGTATGCCCACGAGAGAGAAGCATTTGGAAAACCAATCGCTCATCACCAGATGATTACCTCCTACTTGGCAGACATGGCAACCCGCATAGATGCTGCCAGACTATTGGTCTATAGAGCATCATGGGCCAAGCAAGAGCACTATGAAAACGGCGGTCCACGTCATACTAAAGAAGCGAGTATGGCCAAGTTATTCGCTGGCGATACTGCAATGTGGGTATCAGAAAGAGCAATCCAAGTTCTTGGTGGATATGGATATACCAAAGAGTTCCCAGTAGAGCGTTTTTTCAGGGATGCTAAGATTACTCAGATATACGAAGGAACCCAAGAAGTTCAGCGCATTGTGATAGCTCGTGCAATCAAACCTTGATTTGCTATCGAGCAGTACTTACTTTGCATGGGTACCCATACGAATGCCCGTATTACATAGAGGGTTCTTGCAGCGCTTTAGAGTTTGAATTATTCAAGAATGAGAGTCAAACTATCAACTAGCACATCATCAATCCAAATTTCAACATCCATGCTCTCGCCTGATGTTTTTTGAAGATTAACCTGCTCTTTGATAGTAATAACTTGATTGGGGTACCAGGACATGCTCAATGAGTTGGTTGAAGGTAAGCTACCATCACTAAGCTCAATACTACACCAGGAATCATATGTCAATGTACAATACCTCTGTGGACTAACATCTCCATCAAGTTTAATCTTGATTCTTTCCCATTCAATTGGATAATCTCCTTCTAAAAATTCGATTTGAATTAGCCTATCTCCTCCAGAGTCAATTTCGTCGGGGTGATCAGTTACGCTAAAATTGTAATCCATTGGATTAACTGAACCGGCACACGGAATGACATCAAGATTGGTTTTGTAAACACCATTGTGAACATATAGTTCATCTATTTCAATCAAAAATATTTCACTTGAAGTCCATTGACCCGAATCGTCCTGAGCTCCAAAAACTATGTTCTTTTGACGAGCAAAAATCTCATTATTACCCGATGTATAATTCCAGTATGTCAGATCATCCAAGAGAATTTCGACCGCAGTATGACCTTCAGAATCAGTTACAAAATAATCTATATTTCCATCCAAATCCACATCCCATCCCGCTTGAGATATCTGCCCGTCCCAATCTGTCATTGCGTGGCGGGCATGAATTTCAATACCGTTCGTAGTACAATCATCACCTTCAGTATACATAATCGAAGGTTCAATTCCAGCGCTTATTACCGGTGGATGATTGACTGATAGTTCATTATTTCCATTACCGTCGGATTCGTCGCTTCCTTCGGCATCACCTACCGCACCGTCAAAACATCCAGACATAGGCAACATTACAACCAGCAGTAAAACAAAGATTCGGTCGGTCTTCATGATGGTTGGTCATGGCATGGATTGGATAAACTATTGTATCGAATAATTGAATTCGGATAAGTTGCAAGGGTCTAGCCGAATACCCATGCAAATGTAATTAATGTTTGAATGGACTTTGCGTGGGTCATTCTAGACGCTACCCATGCAAAGGATTGACAATGCTTGAGGCAATGCCACTAGTTTGATGAGTACTAATCGTAGTATGAGGGCGAACAGACCAAAAATTTGGTCAATTAGCAGAAGAACGCTGATGAATCAATGCCCTAGAGCATGGATTTTGAAATATGGGTTCACAAAGAATCGTGGAACATTTAACCGGCACTTGCGAAATATTGCTGATTGGTCTACCCCTTGGAGGCTGATGCAAAGAGCTCTCAGAGGAGTCATAATTGATCGACTAGAATGCCATTCTAATCAAAAGGTATGGATTGAAAAAGATTTAGCATCAAAGATACGTCATAGAATAATAGGCGCAATTTCTAGACAAAAATCAGTTATTGAGGTTGTAGAAACAAGAATTGGTAGTAAAAGTCAGTTGAGGAGTAAAATCAAGAATTCAGAAATTGATCGTCTGGTTGAAATTGCATGCTATCGTTATCATGCAGCAATGAAAACAGAACCGATATCTATGATTTTAGATGGCAGAATATCGGTTTGGTATACATTTTCTAGATTGGAGAAATCCAAATTCGATAAATTCCAATTGCATCTTGCTCCGGACTTAGTTTGGTTCAGAGGAAATAGTTGTCATCTCATGAGGTTTACAGTTCAAGGTGTTTCTAACCCGGGCGATGACCGAATGTTGGAGAACATGGCGATGGTTACTTGGGCAGAAGGTAAACAAGGACTCCCTTACAAAGCAGAAAGATTCGTTGTTGAAAACTTATATTGGAGTCGAGGGAGATGGAATCTTTGGAGCAATAGGGCGAATTCTAAACTTGTACTAGATTCATCTAAAATGGTTCTCAAAGATATGAATGCAATGATTGAATTGCATGACAGATTAGGGAAATCTTGCGATTTATCTCAGATACCGTTGGCTGCTAGTAAGAGGACTTGCAGCAATTGTGGGCATAGAGATTCATGCCCAGGCGGAGAAGACTTAGTTCGAGCAAGGCTAGAGCAATCGGCACTTGAGATGGCTAAAGCATCAAAGTTTTGAGACTAGATCTTCAAGCACTGCTTGAGGATCGTTAGCTTTGGTAACTCCACTAGCAAGCAGTACTCCTTCTGCGCCTAAAGCGATTGCAGTGGCAACATCTTGTCCGTTTTTAACTCCGGCTCCGCAAAGAACTCGAACATTTGGATTGACTTCCTTTACTGCTGCAACAGTGTCGCTAACAATAGTTGGGTCTGCAGTGGTTACCGAGATGTCTCCTCCAATCAATTCAGGAGGTTCAACCGCAATGAATGTAGGGCCGAGTTCAGCCAAAGCTCTAGCTTCAGTTACATCTGCAGCACAGGCGCAAATTGGGAACCCTTCGGGAAGCATAGCCATTAAATCACGGACATGTTCTAGTGATACTTTGTGTTCAGCATGGTTAATTATTGTCCCTGTTGCTCCTCTGGCTATTGCAGTTTCAGGTTCTAGCCATCCAGTATGAGATCCTTGTCCTACTGGGTCAAGATGCTGTGACCACACTTCCAGTCCATCGATGGAACTCACTGATGATAAATCGAATGCACTCGTAACTGCCACCATTCTAGCATTAGTACTTACATCTGCCATTTGTTTACCCAATCGGTCCGCTGCGCTAGCAAGTGCCGATGTGTATGTCTTGAAGTTAACAACTACCAATGGGGCTTCCATAGCCTAGCCAAACCGTGCATCCTTTTTGGAGACTGCGATTCAAAATGTACCTTCGCTCTGTATATGTCCAGGAGGTACGACTTGTCGGTGCCCAACAATGACATTTGACAATTTAGCATCTTTCCCAACTATTGATCCCTCTCCAATCAGGCAATTTGTAACAGATGCTCCAACTTCAATACGAGCACCTCTCAATAAAGTGGAATCATTAACTTCACCCAATACCAAACAATCTGCTTGGACCATTGAATTAAAAGAAGTAGTAACTTTATTTTCATGCCATGATCCATTAGAAACAGAACCAGTTTTGAAACGTTTTTCTTCTATACATCGCTTTACTCCATCGTGCCAACTGGTTGGTGTGCCTGCATCTATGAAGTAACCTTCAAACGGGAATCCTGCCAAACTTCCTTCTTCAGCAAGAATTGGGAATACGTCTCTTTCAAGACTATGTTTCTCCTTTGGCATTATGTCGAAAACCTCTTCTTCAAGGATGTAAGATCCTGCGTTTATCAAATTTGAGAAAACTTCCTCAGGTTTTGGCTTCTCTTTGAATTGAGTGACAACATTTCCTTCATCTAACCCAACAATTCCAAACCTAGTTGGGTCTTCAACTTCCCAAAGTGCTAGAGTGCCTTTTGCACCCATTTTAGAATGCTGTTCGAGCATAGGTGCCACATTCAATGATGATACTATGTCGCCATTAAAGCAAGCGAATCTTCCAGAGACTACATCTCTGCAATTTCCTAATGCTCCTCCTGTGCCTAGTGGCTTATCTTCTGGAATAATTCTAACATCAAAATCGACGTCAGCATTGCGGAAATATTCCTCAATCATATCAATCTTATATCCGCCAGCCACAATTACTTCATCAACGAGGTTAGGCGGAACACCTTCTACAACTCTCTCTAATAGCGTTGCGTCTAGCATTGGCAGTAAGGGTTTGGGTATGTCGTTAGTCCAAGGTCTAAGGCGTGAACCAATACCACCGGCAAGAACTACCACCTGCATGTACTGAGCGACCACAACATGACTATTGAACACATCGTGAAATCTGCTTGTTTAAATCGCATCATTCAAAGGGCGCCTTTTAGTCGGGGGGTTGGGGAGAAAGATGAATATCCACGAGTACCAAGGGAAAGCCTTGCTCAAAGCAGCAGGAGTACCTGTTCTAGAAGGGGTCCATTGCACAAGCGTAAATGAAGCACTGGAGGCCTATGATAAACTAGGTTCAAAAGTTGTAGCTGTGAAAAGTCAAATTCATGCAGGCGGTAGAGGGAAAGGTACAATGTACAATCCTGAAAATCGCGAAGAAGTTATGCAGGGCGGAGTTAAAATCGCATTTTCTCGAGAAGAAGTAGAAACTTATGCTACTAACATCTTAGGAAACGTGCTTGTAACAATTCAAACTGGCGATGAAGGAAAGCTTGTCAACAACTTGTACGTAGAATCTGGATGTGCAATTGCACACGAGTATTACCTAGCACTCTTAGTTGATAGAGAAGACAAAACAGTGCTGATAATGGCATCTACTGAAGGCGGAATGGATATCGAAGATGTGGCCCATAATACTCCTGAAAAGATTCACAAAATCAACGTAGATCCGAATGCAGGATTACTTGGGTTCCAGAAAAGAGATCTCGGTATGGCATTAGGACTATCTGGCAATTCTTTGAAATCATTCTTCAAGATGTTAGGAAAAATGTATGACATGTTTGTTTCACACGATTGCGCTATGGTCGAGATAAACCCTCTAGTTAGAACTGAAGATGAAGAGATTGTTGCCCTTGATTCGAAGATTAGTTTCGATGAAAATGCAGAATTCCGTCACAAAGACTGGGACGAGATGAGAGATTTGTCTGAAGAAGAGGATGTTGAAATACGTGCTAAGGAAACCGGTTTATCATACGTTAAACTAGATGGAAACATTGGTTGCTTAGTCAATGGGGCAGGTTTAGCAATGGCTACAATGGATGTAATCAAATTGTACGGGGGAGAACCTGCAAATTTCTTAGATGTTGGAGGCGGTGCAGATGAAGAGCAAGTTAAGACTGCCTTTTCAATTATCCTTGAGGACCCTAATGTGAAAGGTATACTGGTCAATATCTTCGGCGGAATAATGCGCTGCGATATCATAGCTAGAGGAGTTATTGGGGCTACACAAGCACTTGGATTAGACGTCCCATTAGTTGTTCGTTTAGCAGGTACAAATGTGGATGAGGGCAAAGCGATTCTCGCAGCCTCAGATCTCAACATTCATCCTGCTGATGATTTGGCAGATGGTGCAAAGAAAATAGTATCCCTAATTGGAGGCGGTGAGTGAAATGGCAATCTGGATTGAAGAAGATGCAAAAGTTTTGGTTCAAGGAATTACAGGTAAGCAAGGAATGTTCCACGCTGGTAAGATGGTTGAATACGGAACCAACCTTGTTGGTGGAGTAACTCCTGGCAAAGGCGGACAAGTAGTCCTTGGTCTACCTGTATTCAACAGCATGGTCGAAGCAGTAAGAGAGACCGATGCCGATGCAACAGTAATTTACGTCCCTCCTCCATTTGCAGGCGAAGCAATTATCGAGGCTGCAAATGCGTTCGAGACAGTGAAAGGAGAAGGCGTAATTGTCTGTATTACAGAAGGAATTCCAACTTTGGACATGGTCAAGGCAGCAGCATATGTTGCTAACCGGACAAATGTCAGATTGATTGGCCCAAATTGCCCAGGTATCATCACTCCCGGAAAGACAGGCGGTGCCAAATTAGGGATCATGCCCGGTCACATCCATGCTAAGGGGAGAATCGGTATTGTTTCGAAGTCTGGAACTCTAACTTACGAAGCAGTTGCTCAAACTATGAGTATTGATGAAGGCCAATCTACCTGTATTGGAATTGGCGGAGACCCAGTTAATGGGACTGGATTCATTGAGTGCTTATCTGCTTTCGAAGCAGACCCTCAAACTGAAGCAATCGTAATGATTGGAGAGATTGGTGGAAATGCAGAACAAGAAGCCGCTGCTTGGGCTAAAGAGAATTGCTCAAAGCCAATCGTTGGATTCGTCGCTGGAGCAACAGCTCCTCCTGGTAAGAGAATGGGACATGCAGGTGCAATAATTTCGGGCGGAAAGGGTACTGCGGAAGAGAAATTTGCAGCATTTGAGGCAGCAGGTATCGCTTGTGCTCGAGATCCTAGTGAACTGGGACAAGTTCTACTTGAAAGCTTGAAAGCTGCTGGTCTACGCTGAAACTTCTCAAATTCACGAACATTGTTGAGTTCAAGATAGTGAAATCTAGTCGAGATATTAATTCTCAATTTTTCACTTTGGTGGTCCACGTTTAGGTCCGCCGGGTGGTCCACGTTTAGGACCTCCAGGGGGTCCTCCACTTTTTGGCGGTCCGCCGCCACTAGGTCCGCCAGAAGGTGGTCCGCTGCGCTTTGGTGGTCCGCCGCCACTAGGTCCGCCAGAAGGTGGTCCGCTGCGCTTAGGCGGTCCTCCAGAAGGCGTTCCTTTCTTCGGTCCACCGGGTGGTCCTCCACGTTTTGGTGGCTCTCCGCCGGATGGTCCAGGTGGTCCGCTTCGTGTTGGCGGTCCTCCGCGAGAAGGTCCTGGTGGCCCACTCTTCGAAGGGCCAGGAGGTCCTCCACTTGATCGTCCAGGTGGTCCGCCTCTGGCAGGAGGTCCCCCTTGTACAGGTTCCTCTTCTTCCTCTTCGAACACTGCTCCACAATGAGGACATTCGTTATCAGATTCTTTGACTAACCCGTCACAGACTTCACAAGCAAACATCTCTTCATCACTTTCAGGTTCTGTAGGTTCATCTTCACTTCCGATTTTTTCGACAGAACCGTCTTTTGAGCGGAATAGGTTGATTTCAACTACAGCATCAAGACCTTTGAGGGCGACTTCAGTAGAAATAGCGTGTTCAAAAGCGGTGGATAGGTCATCTGGTGTGTCTAAGACTCTACCGTCATCAACGTAGGTTACATTGACTGTAAGGATTCCATTTTCTGCTTTGATTTGAGGTGTTTCAACAGCAACACCCCTCTTTCTTGCAACTCTTCTAACTGCAACTTCTGACATTCTCCTGTAAAGTGCTTCATTACCTGAACCATCTTTATCTGAGCCAATTGCATTAGCTAGGAATTCTGCTGCGCCTGCTTCATTGTCTGATCCTTTCAGATGTGATGGCAGTTCTCCGCCAATCGATGATAGTACATTTGCCGCAGACTCCTGATTCATCTGGAGCCACTGGCTTCTTCTTTCATTCTTTACCGTTCTTTCTGCCTCAGCAATTCGGTTAACCATTGCATCAGTAGGCGATAGAGATGGATTGTTAGATATCGATAGTCCACCGGCTTGGTTATTCTGGACACCTAAATTATTGTTGTTTGGCCCAGCACCGCTAGCCAAAGATGGCCCCTTTGCAGCAGGGGGCATATCTCCTCTAGATCCGCCAATGTTCGGCGGCGCTTGACCTGGTAGAGGAGTAACATTGGATGTAGGAATCACATTTTGCGGCATTCCTTGTGGAGGCATACCTTGCTGCGGCATACCTTGCTGCGGTAAACCTTGCATGTTATGTGCGATTTGCCCCATTATATCTGGCATAACGCCTGGTGGCAAACCTTGTCCTGGCATGCCCTGGTTCAAATTCTGGTTCATTACAGCCTCTCCGGAAACTACTCCGAAATTACGACCGCCGCTGACCTCTTGGCCACCTAAACCTACAGAGCCAACACCTGGTAGTCCGCCGGCTCTGCTCATCTCTTGACGTGCGCCACATTCGGGACAGAATATACTGTCATCTGGTATCTCTTCAACACAAGAGCCGCACTGCATTCCTATCCCCTCATATCTCGGCTGAGTTCGTTTGAAATAAAGTCTTGCTTTGATTATGTATGATTTTACATGCAATTTCTATAAACATTCTTGAGCGAGAATCGAATTATGATTTCTCATTATCAAGACATCAATACCCCACAGGGTCAAGAACAGAAAGCGATTCCGACCAATCGAGGGGATTTGGTGGCTGTACTCATCAATACTAAACTTGATGCGCTGTTAGAGGCGACTTCACGGTCTTTTTATCCTACTCTTAAGTACCTTCCAAAGAAGACACGTGGTCGCATTGGGTTACTGTATTTACTAGCAAGAGTCGCAGATACAATTGCTGATTCTAAGCATGGTGAAACCGAAGTACTTCTACAAATTTTGAAACAGTACAATGATGTTGCACAAGGCCGCTCCCCAACCCTCCCCGATTTCTCTGAAATTTCAGAAATCCAGGACAATGAATATGAGGCGGAGCTTTTACGAAATGTCAAAGATGTTGTAGCAGGTCTGTCTGAATGCGATGAGGTTGATAGTTCTCTAATATTGGAATGCTTAGACATAATTGTCGAAGGCCAAATCTTAGATCTTGAAAGATTTGGTACCGCCAAAGAAGGAGGTAGTATTTCATCTCTAAAATCTGAGGAGGAATTAGATGATTATGCATACAGAGTAGCCGGTTCTGTGGGTGTTTTTTGGAGCAAAATCTCTCTTACTCATCTAATGACATTGCCTACTGATAAAGAAGAAGAATTCCTAAAGAAGGGAATTAGATTTGGGAAAGCGTTGCAAATGATTAACATTCTCAGGGATATTCCTGAAGATTTACGCTTTGGCAGATGTTACATTCCTGATGTTACTTTAGCAGAGTACAATCTAAAACCCGAAGATCTAATGGATTCAACAAATATCGACAAATTCAGGCCATTGTACGACAAATATCTAGATCTTACAAATGAGCATCTTGAGGCTGCTGTGGATTATATCAAGATGCTACCCGATAAGCAGTTACGTCTCAAAGCATCATGCATGCTGCCCGTATTGATTGGGCAACGAACAGTGACTCTTCTCAGGACCGGAAATATCCTAGATTCTGAAGAGAGAATAAAGGTAACAAGAGATGAAATAAAATCGTATGCGCGCAAGCTCATGCGCGCTTTGATTATTCCTGGCGGTGTTAGGAGGCTGCTAGAGAAAAACAAAGACAAGTGAATTATTTCACAAGTTGTAAATTATTCTGAGGCGATGTAAACAACTGCTCACTAAAGGCACACCTACTAAATGATGCGGTATTTTTTATCCAGAATGATTCTTTCGCGAAATAATGTAAACCTTATTTTACAATTTCATTATTCGTTGTAATCTCGCCCATAGGGCGTAAGGCAAAATACCCTCAAACTGATAAGTGATGAAGAAGGCAGAGCGGTTGAGCGACATGCTGGAACGCCGCAAACCACTCGACTTGCTGTTCCCTCTCAAGGGCGGAGCGTCGAATGAGGTCGGTGGCAAAAAGGAAGGCATGACTGCTGCTCAAAGATTGCGAGCTGCAGTTAATCTCACCGCAGATGCAGTGAAGGCTGTTAGCCTAACCGCAATGGAGGCTCTTCGTGAAGGTGCAGCATTCATCGGTATTGTTGGTGAGCAAGATGAATTGATAGATCCTTTCAATCATCTCGATGCACCGATATGGGCCAGAGACCCTCCTGCAGAATTATTAAAATTAGCATATTCTTACTGTGAAGAATTAACAATGAGAGAGGCTGGTAACTTCTATCACTCCTTCAAGTATCTTCCAGATGAACAAAGATTGGCTATGTGCGCTGTATATGCATTCTGCCGACGTGCTGACGATATTGCAGACGGCGATTGGCAAGATAGATTCCCGGGTTCACAAGGAGAGATGGACCCAGAAGCAGTTGCTTACCGCAAGGAACTTGAGAACCTTCAGAACAAAGATACAATCTTGCAAGAAGATTTGTATTTAGAAAAGATTACTCAACTCTTCTTTTTCAGAAAGAAACTATCCACATGTTATTCACAGACAAGTAGCACAGATCCAGTATTCCTTGCGCTAAAGGACACGGTCACCCGATATGATATACCAAGAAGTGTGTTTGATGATTTGATTACAGGTATGGAAGACGACCTGTACAACAATCGATACCGTACTTTCGATGAGTTGTATATTTACTGCTACAGAGTTGCATCCGTGGTCGGTCTAATGTGTATCGAAATCTATGGTTATGATGACCCTAGAGCGAAGAAGTTTGCTGAATCATGGGGCATTTTCATGCAATTGACAAATGTCTTGAGGGACGTTGGTGAAGATATTCAAAGGAACAGAGTTTACCTTCCTTTGGATGAACTTGAAGCGAATGGAGTTAATGAATCTGAATTGAATGGTGATGTTGTTTTGAATACGACATGGGAACCTTATGTTCATCATTATGCTAAGAGGGCTAGAACATATTTGAACGAAGCAAAGCAGTTACTTCCCCTGCTACCTCGTAGGACAAGATACTCTCCTGCTGCAATGATTGCATTCTATGACAAAATCTTGAAACAGATTGAGAATCAACAAGGTGATGTATTCACTAAGAGAGTCAAGTTAAACAAATTTCAGAAACTAACTCTGGCAGCTGCAGTATATCTACGCCACCGTTTCATACCAGGGTGGCTAAATCCAGTTTGGACTGGGTTTTCAAAAATCGGACTATTACCTGATGTCTGATCGGAGGGATTAGGATGGATGCACCATCCAGTAAGAGGCTTAGTGCCTATTTTTCATTTGGAGTTTTAATCGCTTTACTAGAGCCATTAATACTTCTTGTAATGGGTGATGATATCGCAGGAGCTCTTTGGCCTATGGCTAATCGTTCATTGGATTGGACATTCTTTCTTAGAGAATGGAGAACTGAGGCTTTCGCTCTGGTTATAATTTTGGTTCCATTTGCATACGTTAGATCACCTAATAGTGGCGCTCGTGAAAAATCAATTTCAGCATTGATATTAGGGATTACATTCGGCCTTTTACTAATCTTTTCTTTGCTGAACATTGCATATCTTAGGGATGCATTCTTGTTGTTGCCTACAATCTATGGATTCATAATTTTGTGCACTGTTCTAATCATTGGTGGAACACCTAAAAATCCGTTTAACAAAGCGAACAATACCATAGGTCGAACAACTCATGTTCTGCTTGTCTTGCTTGCAGTGTGGCTAATTAGTCCGGGTTTATCTGCTATGGCAGGTTTATCTCCATCTCCTCCGGAATTGGATTTAGGCGTCGGAACATATTCAGTAACTACTACGATTCATGAATATCCTATGCCAGAAGAAGTTGCTAGCATTCAGGGCGATTACGAAGAAGATGTGACATTCTCAGTTTATCTCACATTGCCTGATGGGCATCAAGGTGAAATGCCTCTGGCCATAATCCTCCATGGGTTTGCTAACCCGTTTTTCAAATCATATGTGGATTGGGTTGAAACTATATCTTCAAGAGGCGTTGCAGTTGCCTTTGTTCAATATCCCTCTGATGTAATGCCACCGGGTTACGACACCTACGAATTACACGAAGAATATGGAATGTCGAATCACCCCTTCCACCTTCCTAGAGCGGTTGCTATCGACGCAGCTTTAGATTTCACTACAACAATTATACCCTCAAATGTGAACCCGAGTCATTTGATGATTGGAGGTCATAGTCTTGGCGCAGGCTACGCATTACTTACTTTGGATTGGGCCTTAGAACGAGGTTGGGGTAATGAATCACTATTCGTTGACCTCGAAACTCCATACGCAAGGCCGGTTCAAGATCATCTGCAGATTAATCTGTCTGGAATACCAGATGAATTCATGGCACATGTTGTAATCAGCGAAGATGACATGAGCGTGAATGATTGTTTCGGAGTTTATCATCAATCATTGCTTGGAGAAAATGTACTTTTCATCGAGGTTCCAAGTGATCGTTATGGTTTCCCTAGATTGGTTGCAAGTCATTACTTACAAGCAACAGAGACTCATGATACATTGGCAGATTGGGGGTTCTACCGTAGGGTAGTTCATCAATCTGAATGGTTGGTTGCTAGGGCTGATGGGAACCAAGGTATGGCAGATTATTCAGCAAGTATGCTTGTTGATTCCAAAGAACTTCGAAACATGGGTGAGTGGTCAGATGGAACTAATGTCAAACAGTTAGGAATCTGGGATGATGCCCTGAATAGTTCAGAGTTCAAACACTGTAAATCATGGACTGGTCCATGATTATTAATTTCGTGTGAATGCCTGAATCCCAGTGATGTATCTTCCTAAAATTAAGTTGTGAATATCGTGGGTTCCCTCGTATGTCTTGACAGATTCAAGGTTTGCCATATGCCTCATGACTGGGTATTCGTCTAGAATGCCATTTGCTCCATGTATGTCTCTTGAAACACGAGCAATTTCTAATGCAATGTCGACATTGTTCATCTTGGCAAGGCTAATTTGCTCGTTGAACCAGGTTCCCTCATCCTTCTTCCTTCCTAGGTGGTAAGCAAGCAGTTGTCCCTTGGTAATCTCACGTAACATCCAAGCAAGTTTGTTTTGAATTAGTTGGTATGAAGCAATTGGTTCTCCAAACTGGATTCTTGATAGCGAATAGGTCTTTGCCGAGTGGAAACAAGCCATAGCCGACCCGAGAGCTCCCCAAGATATACCGAATCGTGCATTATTTAGACAAGAGAATGGACCCTTCAATCCCTTTACATCTGGAAGCATTCGGTTCTTTGGGATTTTACAATCTTGGAATACTAGT
>JAOMTZ010000006.1 GCA_028356125.1 Candidatus Poseidoniaceae archaeon | reverse complement strand
ATTCTTCGCTGACCACTTCGTCAATTGCACCCAAAGCGCACGCTTCATCTGCACTCCATATTTGATTTTCAAAGAAAAACTTCCGAGCGATTTGTTCTCCAACAAGTCTTGGTAACAACCAGGTTGTACCCCCATCTGGAGAAAGTCCAATCCCTGAATATGATGCTGCCATCCTGCCCTGCGAACTAGCAACTCGTGCATCACATGCTAGTGCTAGTCCAAGTCCACCGCCTGCTGAAGCACCATTGAGAGCAGCAACAATGATGGTTTTAGAAGTCCTCATCTTGATGAGAAGGGGATGAAGGATATCGGTTAATTCACGAATGAGATCGACACTGTCTCCGTCTTCTATCGACTTTTCAAAGGCTACAATATCTGCCCCTGCTGAGAAGAACTTCCCTTCTCCTGTGAGAACTAATGCTTTGACATCGGTACTAGTTAATCCAGAATCTATTGCTTTGGCAATCTCCGGTAAGAATGTTCGAGAGAATGACTGAGTTGCAGATTGACCTGAGAACTGAATCAGGCGGATTCCGTTTTCCATGTCCCTAAATGACACACTCATTTGTTCACCTCAAAGTTTGACGTTGACATTCTTTACTCTAGTGTAGAAGTTTAGAGCGTCCTTAGATTGCTCAATTCCAATACCTGACTTCTTCCAGCCAGTGAAAGCTGTTTGCGGGAAGGTGATTGGGTATTCATTTATACTAACCATTCCAGATTCAACATCTCTAGCAAATCGGTGAGCACGAGATAGATTGTTTGTCCAAATGCCATTCAATAGCCCGAACGGAGTATCGTTAGCAAGTGAAAGTGCTTCAGAATCCTCACTGAACTTTGTTACTGCCAATACTGGCCCGAATAATTCCTCTTGGAATAACAGGTTATCGCTGGAAACACCAGTTACTACTGTTGCTTCCATGAATGCTCCCTCACGGTCAAGGGCGTTTCCACCACACACAACCTCTCCACCTTGCTCTAATCCCTTAGCAAGCATGTTGAGTACATCATCACGGTGAGAGGCGTGAACCATACTTCCCATTCTGACACCTTCTTCCATTCCTGGGCCAACAGGCCACTTGGAAACCTCAGCCACTACTGCGTCGACCAACTCATCGTGAACATCTTCGTGAACAATCAATCGTGACCCAGCCCAACACATTTGCCCAGCATTCATGAAAATACCAAAACAAATAGCCTTAGCACAGTGTCTTATGTTTGCATCAGAGAAAACGATATTTGCCCCCTTTCCACCTAACTCAAGAGTTACTGGTGTAAGGTTCTCACTCGCCTTTGCCATTACAGCCTGACCGGTTGGCACTCCACCAGTAAGAACAACTCCGTCAACACCGGAGTGTCCAGCAAGAGCGTCACCGATAAGTCCACCTGAGCCAGTAATTACCTGCAAAACATCAGTAGGTAATCCTACTTCTGCGTCTTGCATAGCCTTGGCCCATGCCAATAGAGACAGAGGAGTCCAAGATGCTGGTTTAGCAATGACTGTACATCCAGCTGCTAGAGCCGGTGCGATAGAGCGAATTGCTAGTTGTAATGGGAAATTCCAAGGAACAATATGTGCAGTAACACCAAGAGGTTGCCTTAGAGTGTAATTCAAACGATTGCCAGGAACTGGAATTGTGCTTCCTTCTATCTTATCGGATAGTCCAGCGAAGTATTCCAGTGTCCACGCTCCATATCTTATCTCACTGAGTGCTTCTCGGAAGGTTTTACCATTGTTTGAAGATTCGAGGGCTGCTAAACTCTTGGCATTAGCATATGTTGCTGCAGCCATCTTTTGCAGGATTCTACCTCGCTGTGCCGGGTCCATTGCAGCCCAATCTTTGGATTCCAATGCAACTCTAGATGCAGAAACACATCTCTCAACATCCCCTATTGTGGCTTTAGGGGTTGTAGCAATTACTTCGCCTGTTGCTGGATTCTGAATATCTGCAGTAGCACCATCTTCAGCATCACACCATTCACCTGCAATCATCATCTGTTCACTCGTCATGGAGTAGGCGAAGAGGAACCGCCTCAAAGCCTCTCCCATTGAGGGTTGTCTTGATTAGCCAGCAGGCACAGCAGCATCTAATGGCGAAGAGGATAGGTATCTCTGAGGCGACGACAACATTAGTCACCGGTCGCCCACCGATTCTAGTATTAATTGCCGGAGCAACTGGAGTTGGAAAGTCAACAACTGCTGTAAAGGTGGCTAACGAACATTCGTTTGCCAGATTATTATCTACAGACGCAATAAGAGAAATTATGCGTGTTGTAGACATTTCTGAAAATGCTGCACTACACAGATCGTCATTCTCAAGAGGAGAATCAGGAGACGCCGTCCTAGATTGGCAAGATACCTGTAAAGCGGTGGAGTCTGGAGTTCAAGCAACTATTGAAAGAGCCCAGAGAGAAGGAATCGACCTAATTCTAGAGGGTGTTCACCTTGAGCCCAGTAGCAGAATACTGCGCACATGGAGAGAGGCCGGTGGAATCGCAATCGGAATTGTGATGCATGTTGAAGATGAATCTCAACATATCGATTTCTTGAAACAAAGAGAAAGTCACTCGTTTAGAAATGCTGACAGATATATTTCATCACTGCCTAGAATACGTTCAATACAAGAATCCTTGAAAGAAAAAGCAAGGATCTCTGATTGGAGGACATTAGACCCTACTAGAGTAAAAGATACACTAGAACGATTCAATCATTGGCTAGATCTTGCTTGGAATGAGTGGCGCAAAAAACGCTAATCATCTAAATCAATATCAAATGATATTATTCTGGTCAGCATAGAGTTTCTATCTGCTGCACCTAATTCGGTACTTACTGAAATTACCCCGTCTGATTCGGTTACCGTGATATTGAGGAGTTTCAATTCAACACCCCTAATCTCTCCGTGGTGTAGAATATCGTCATGCAGCGAACTGATTGATTTCTCAACACTCTCAAATTCAGATAGCCCCGAGTCATACCATATTTGAGCACGGCTTTCGGTGAGCGAAGGTAAACTGTTTGCAACTTCAGCTGACGCCTTGATTGTGTCATCTCCTGCAGAATCATATGGCATAGAAATCCCAGCCATTTTAACACCAAAAATAGCCATTGATAGCAAAGACATCATCAGAACTACGCCGGTTGCCAATAGCATCTGTCCCTTGTCATCCTTACCACTAGAGCGCATCATGAGCCACGCTCCCATAAATCGAGACTTATCGTCCAAATGTGGTCATCTACGGCAATTAATCCATGTGCATTTACTGTGCTAGAACCTGGTGTTGCAACCTCACCATGAGGTTGTGAAGTACCTGAGTCTTTGGCTAGCCAGCAGTTCGCTTCGATTCCTGTCGCGATATAACTCTGAACTAACTCACAGGCCTGATCTTTTTCACCGCTTCCAAGAAGTTCTGCTAGCCTAGATTCGTAATCGACATCTGTAGCATTTGTTCCCATTCCGAGGTTTATCGCATCTTCTCCAGCGAATTGCATTTCTGCATCGATGGAAATACTAACTTCATCTGGAACATGGACTGTGATAAGAAATGCCGCTGTCATGAAAAACAACCAGAACAAAGTCAGCATCTCAAGGATGTGAATTTGGGCGTTTTCATCATTCTGCAATTAATCCACCTCATGGCGTAAACGTTCCTGCTGCTGGTTTCAGAGCAGGCAGGGTAGTGATACCAATCAGATCTGGAGTAAATACAATGATATTGAAACAAAGCATTGCCATCAGAATCATCATTCCTGAGTGCTTCATTCCGCTAGTAAATCGGCCAGTAGCCATCAATCCAGCCATCAAACCATTACCTAAGGCTTGCATAGTTACTCCATAATAGAAAATTGTAAGGAAGAATAGTGGCTCAATATTACGGATAACCATGTTACCCAACTGTTGGCCTCCTCCTGCGTCTCCATCATCACTAGGTTCGGAGTTTGAACCTGCGATAGCTGGAATGAAAACCTTAGCCAGTACGACAATAACACCTAGGAAAACCCCGTACGAAGTCCAAATAACCGAAATATAAGATGAAATTGAACGTTTACGTTCACCCTCAAGGAACTTAATTTCTCGACTGTCATTTGCAGCAGTTACCAAGATATCAGAAATCTTACCTCCTGCCCTATTTGCTTCAGATATTAACGAAATCGCACGCATTACCAGTGGAGTACCTACTCTTACAGCAAACATTTCGATAACGTCGCCGAATGCTACACCCCAAGAAAGTTGGTCACTCATTTTCTTAACTTCGTGATTCAGGGCACCGTATTCACTCGTCGCCAACGTCTGAACTGCAACTGTCATGGACAGACCTCCTTTCCAGTATTCAGCAAGATCTCTCAAGAAATCAGGGAACTTCTCTTCCATTCTGTTGGTCCTTTCCTTTACTTTATCCCAATAGAATGAAGCCGGCCAGAATGTTATGAAGAATCCTAAACCAAAGAAATTGAGGAAGATTGTTGGCCTGAAGGAAAAACCACCAAGGTTTACTTCTGGTCCAATCCATTGGGACTTGTTATTCATATTCTCTGGAATGCCATCATAATAATCCATTTCTAAACGGTATGACGCCTCTTGTACTTCCTCTTGAGATAAGATCACCAACTGATACATGTTTCCTCTTTCCATATCAGCAATGAACAACTCACAGTTGTCATCCTTAGACTTGGTATTACCTGAGTACCGAGTAATTTCACTCCCATATGGGTCGTAAATAATGAATGAATAATCGGAAGGAACTGCCGTACTAACAGAACACGTCCCAGTGAGTGGCTGAGGCGGACCTGCAGTGGTAATATTTTCATCCATTCCAGGTACATCGAACATCTGACCTAGAGTAAGGAAATCTGTCCATGGATCTTCAGGGCTCATGACTAATGAATCAGGTTCGTCTTTAAGAATCGAACAAGATTCGTTATCTGTGTAAGTAGGAATGTAATTCATGTCATATTTACAAACGGTGTTAACGAAAAGTGGTTGCCCGTTTGGTGAAGTGGTAAAGTGAGAGTTTGTCAACCAGAATGCGAAGCAGGCCAAACCCATGAAGATGCTAACTGCGAGTATAGCATACAACTTTGTTAGTGTAGAATCGTCTTTAGGTAAGTCGAGTTTTACAATAATTTTTTCCTTCTTGCGTGCCAATATCTCACCTCCTGATCACATTTTTTGTTCTTCACTAGACGACCATACAATGAAAGCAAACATTGCGTGAATCATAGGTAGCACCAATAGCACAACCAAGTACAATGTACTCTCTTCCATTTGTGCACCTGCACCGCTAACCCAGAACATAATTACGAGCATAACAATTAGGAACAGAGGCATAGCAACTGCCACTACAACATATGATTCAGCTAACATTGCTAATGATTCAAGGAACTCGTGTAACCTAGTTCTGTTCTCACGCATGTAGTGTTCAGCACGATTTAAGAAATACAATTTCAATGAACCTCCAGCAGTTAATGTTCCGACCATTCCTTGGAAGAACTCTGTCATCCACGGCGACGCTGCTCTATCAACAGCCATTTTCATAGCGGTAAGAAGATCGTAACCTAATAATGAAACGTCTCGATAAATCATTGCAGAGTCGTAAGCAATCTCTCCGTAGATGTCACCATTCAGTGCTAAAGATTTGAAAATCTTGTGAGGTGTTGCATTTGCTGCAGCCATTGCAGCGGTATAAGATGCAGCATATGGCAGGAACTTCTCTAGTGCGACTCCACGAAGTTTAGCTGCTCTTGCGGCAGCGCCTTTCAGGTATCTGAATGTACCAAATGGAACTAAGAACCCAAGAACGATTGGAAGTCCTAACTTTGCGAAGATAGGGAACTCCATGTACTGATAGTATGGGCATCCTCTGCTCTCAAGTGTTTCATCAACAAGGTCTCCATTCCAATATTCCCACTCATAGCAGGCCTGAGCGAATGAGACATCGGGCCTGGACTCATACCAATCGATTAGACCAATATCGGGCATGAATATTGCACCAAGGAGCATACCACAGATAATCGCAACAGCAACGGTAGTTACGAAAACTTGTGCCAGATAAACTTCGGGCATTATCGGCAGGTTCCCTTTGACAAGATCATCAGAGAGTTTTTTGTCGTTTCGTGCTCGCTTCTTGAAAGCACGGCCTAGAATTCTGTGGCAGATTTTTTGCCAAGCAGTTAATTCCATTCATCACACCTCCATATCATATTATTTGTATCAACGTAGACCGTCAACACGTGCTAGAATCTCGTGCGGGCGCACATAGTATTCAGTGATTATCTGGCTAACTTGGTCAGCCTTTCGTATATCATTCAGAACCATCCACTCAAGGATTCTCTTTCTTGTCCTCAACTCTCTACGCATCTCATCTTGACTATAATTGATTTTAACCATAATCTTCTCCAATACGTATGACTTACCAGAGAAGATGAAGTCATCGTTTGCTACATTCCATCGGAATACTTCGTTGGTAATTATTTCCAATGAGTTTGGATCAATACCAACAATCTCGACGATTTGTTTACTTCTTCTTACACGTCTGCCGTTAATACGGGTCTGAATTTGAATAACACATGCTTCAAGAGCAGGTAGTAGAACACGAGGTATGTCAATTGGTTTGTTCTCAAGACGGTGAACGAGTGAAGCGACTGAATCCGCGTGCACTGTGGAGTATGCACAGTGACCTGTAGCCATCGCCTGGAACAGAACATATGCCTCTGCACCACGGATTTCACCCACGATAATGTATTCAGGTCGTTCACGAAGAGCAGCCTTTAGCAACTCGAATTCTCCGATTTCTCCTTCATTGGATTCTCCTCCGAAACCTTGTCTTGTCAAACCAGGAACCCAGTTTGGTTGAGGAATGTTTACTTCACGAGTTGATTCAATACTTACAATCTTCATCTGCCATGGAATAAAGATACACATTGCGTTCAGTGTAGTTGTCTTTCCAGATGCAGTACCACCTACGAATAGCATTGGAACTTCATTTTGGAAAGCGACCCAAAGATATGCACCCATCAATGATGATAATGTTCGGAAAGCGATGATGTCGCAAGGAGAAAACGGGTCGTCTTTGAATCTTCGAATACAGAATGCTGAACCACGAGTAGAAACTTCACGGCCCAACTTCATGACAATTCTCGAACCGTCCATCAGGGTAGCATCCAGTAGCGGGTCAGCAACTGAAATGTGCTTACCACATCGCTGTGCCAACTTGATAACATATGATTCCAATTCATGGTCAGTTTCCCAAACACAGGTTGTTTCCACTGATTCGAACTTACGATGGTAAGCGAAAATTGGTACATTTGTACCGTCGAGAGATACGTCTTCTACGTTGGCGTCGTTCATTAGAACGTCCATTTTACCGTACCCCACCAGATCTCTTCTGAGATAGTAGAATAGCTTTGATTTCGACTTTTTGTTTATCTTAAGCCCATATGCTTTGATGACTTTATCCATTGCAGTTCGCAGATAAGCAGTAGGATCCGCATCGATTTCTTCGATATCTGCAGTTAGTGAGCGGATGAAGATGTCTAACAGTTCATCCCTCCATTCTTGCTCTTTCTTGTTCAATGGAGGCTCAATAATTTGGTAAATGATGTTCAGTGTCCTCTTATCGCGGACAATTCGAGCGAAAGCATGCGGTGGCATAACCGGATACTTGTCAAGTTCATCGTACATTGCACGTTGTTGGTTGCGCTGCCTCTTTTGGCCACCTCCACTTTTTTTTGCCATATGTAGAACCCCCTGACACCCAAGACACGGTTACCCTCGGTTATGACCTTTCGCCATTGTGAGGGGCCCTACGGGCCCTCTCACAGAGTATTGAGCCAAGCCGAAACACTGGATTCTAAGTCCTCGAGATTGGATTCATTTGGAAATGTAATATCGGCTTCAGCAATGATAACATCAAGTCCCCAACCCGCCTCTCTGGCGTCTCTTTTTTCCAGATCGGACAAATCGCCATCTTCGGAACGTGCTCTGGATTGGACTCTCTCGAACCTCAACGATTTAGATGCAGTAACAGCGACAACTAGGAACTTGTCGTTCCAACTATCTACGAAAACTTCTCTTTCAGCGGTCCCCCTCAATCCTTCAATCAAGACTATTGGATTATCTATCAACAAATGATTCACTGCCTCAGTCAATCGATGCGCCAACACATCATCTCCATGTTCAGCACGCAATTTGGTAGCGATTTCCCCAAACACTTGTGGGGCCTCTGGTATCCCTCGTGCTCGGACTTCAGCTCTAACCATGTCTCCCATTGAACGGACAGGAATGCCTCTAGATTCCAGTATCGCTGCGAACTCTCCTTTGCCAGCAGCAGGCAGTCCGCTGACTGCAATTACGAGTCCCATATTAGCAACGGGAAGGTTTCAATTGTTGAACTCTGCCCTTCCCCATTTGCGGTCAAGTAGTTTCATCAAGATAATTGAAGCACCCACCAAGCCAACACTTACCCAAAGAATACCTTTGAAACCTGCAGCCATTTTAGCATTGTCGAAATCAACAGCTTCTGCTTGCAATCCACTATCGCCAACTTGGTCAGCCCAATTCTCGTAAAATGATACGTCCCCTTGAGTGAATGAAAGCAAGAATAAAGAAAGTAGAGGAATTACTGTTCCTATCCAAAACCAGGTCATTATTTTAGCATCGAATATCGCTTTATTAGGAGCCAAACCCATCAAGAAGGCTGTTAGACAAACAATGTAAATGCTATTCGCAATCATTACGATTAAGCCAACTGGTAGAACAGCCCATTCATCTAACTTCCAAGCCATCAAACATAGGAATATCACAGAGATCCATGTTGTTGCTAGGAAATACACTGTCACTTTGGCTCTAATCAATTGAGGGACACTGAGAGGCAATCCATTCATGTGTTCGGGAGAGTCTAACGCGGTTAGCCATGAATAAAAGTTGAAACCAAAGAATCCCAAAAATGGAGCGTAGGAGAGCAGATTGATTGGGATAGGCGCTTCTGCAAAGTCAACTAACCAAGCCATTAGCAAGAGAACGACTAGAGGCACAGAGTAGGATACTGTCATTTTCTTCAATGAACCTGAACGTATCAAATCTACTGCTTCCTTTGCCACTAGTAATCTCAGAGGGCCGTTTCCTAAGAAGCCTAAACGATTCCATGCAGGAAGGAATATTTCTTTCTTTGAAACGACTTTTACTTCGAAATCGTCCAATATTAATTGCGATGCTATCCAAGCGAGTAGTACTGAAACTGCTAAGGCAGGAACGGCCAATAGAATACCACCCGGTTGCTGTGTTGCAAGCCCCCAGAGGAAATATTCTCTAGGTATAATGCCAAGCCCAATTGTAGTCCCGAGCCCAATCACTGCCAATGGTGTGACGCGGCTTACCCAGCCACCAAGCAGCCACAGAGATGAGGCTATGAATGAGAAAGCCAATCCTTGAGCCAATGTTACAACCATTGCAATCCATGTCCGAGGCAAACTGCTGAACTCTAGAGGCGTGCTAACATTGGTGAAACTCTCCAGTAAAATCCCGACACCCATTCCGGTAATTACCGGAGTCAGAATTAGCATTACGTAGTAGGATAAATCCTTCATGTAGTAAGCAAAATGTGCAGTAGGGTTAGTCAAAGGTTGTAGAGCAGGAGATGCCAAAATGTAATTCTTGGTCCCAGTCCTTGCTAGAACTTTCTCGCGACCTAAGAAGGCGAATGATCCCATCCCTAAACTAAACAATAACAATGGTAGATGGAGAGCTATGCGCATGTCTCCCCAAGAAAATGACTTCGAATCAGACAATGAGTCTGCTCCTTGAGCCGCACCTTCCCCCACTAAGAACTGGAGTCCGATTGTAGCAACCATTGTCACTAATGCTACCAGTAAAGGAAATAGAAGGATTCTTCTTTTCTTTGCAAAATCCAGGTTCTCCCTAAATTCTTCAACAAACATTACTTTGAAAGTTGCAGAGAATGCTTTCCAGCCTACAAGGGGGTTATGCAAATCAATACCTCCACCTGAACCAAGTGATTCGGGGAGTGATTGGTCTGTCACTTCAGACCAATCTCTACTGCTAATCGATGCAGACAAAGTTATTCCTCCTCGTTCACACCTTCATCGCTTAATCTCTCTGCTTCTTGAATTGAATGACCAACCAGCCGTATGAAAACATCTTCTAATGTTTCACTTTCTGATTCTTTAAGTCCCTTCACGGTTCCTGCAGCTAATACCTTTCCATTGTTGATAATAGCCATACGATTGCACATTCTTTCTGCCATTTCTAAAACGTGAGAACATAGGAAAATGGTTCCCCCTCCGGCAACCATATCAAGCAACCATTGACGGCATTTCCTCTGATAGATGGGATCAAGATTGGCGAATGGTTCATCCAAAAATAATAACCTTGGCTCGTGAATAAATGCTGATGCTAACATCACTTTTTGCCTTTGACCCTTTGACAAGTCTTTGCACATAGTGTCACGCTTTTCTTGTAAACCAAACCAATCCATCCAATGTTCGACTTTCTGGTCCAAGTCATCGACTCCACGCAATTTGCCAACGAATTGCAAAAACTCACTAGGGGTTAGATATGAGGGCGGAGACTCTGACTCTGGAACGATTCCAATATTGGCTTTGAGTTTTTGAGGGTCTTTAGCGGCATCTATTCCTAAAACCTCAACAGCACCAATACTAGGTCGCAGTTGCCCAGTTAGTAATTTAATGAATGTGGATTTACCCGCCCCATTCGGCCCAAATACTCCGAAAAATTCTCCGGAACTTACCTTGACGTTGAGTGGGTGTAAGGCTACGAAATCACCGTATCGCTTACCCAAATCCTTTGCTACAACCAAGGACTCTTCGTTGGCGGACATATACTTAGGGAGGGCCTCACGAACTTCAATGTGTGCTTAAGGATTGATTTGCTATGACTTTCTCGGAGGTGGTATGAGCGAAGTTGTAATCATCGATGAAATCCCTTGTGAGAGCGGAGATGGAGTTATTGCTAAAGTCACTATCAATCGACCAGATAAGTTGAATGCACTAAACCAAGATGTCGGTTCTGCGCTGAAAGAAATGTGCGAATGGGCTGAAAATAATGATTCTGTTAGATGTGTCGTAATTACAGGTGCTGGGCCAAACCCTGCACCAGAAGGTAAGCGCGCCAAACCAAACGCATTTGTTGCAGGTGCCGACATCACAGAATTCGTTGGAAAGGGCTCTGAGTATATCCTTGAATTGTTCACAGATAACGCAATCGAAGCCATTTGGAACCTGTCAAAACCCACAATCGCAATGGTCGATGGTTTTGCATTGGGCGGAGGCTGTGAAGTTGCATGCTCTTGCGACATTAGAATTGCAAGCACTAGGGCTATATTCGGCACTCCAGAAATCAAATTGGGGTTAATTCCAGGATATGGTGGAACCCAGAGGCTGGTTAATTTGGTCGGTTATGGAAAAGCAATGGAAATGATGATGACCGGGAATAATGTTGGTGCTGAAGAGGCTCATCGCCTAGGAATAGTTAACCAATTGTGCACTCCTGAAGAATTACTAGACACAACTATGTCACTAGCACAAACAATCGCAGGAAAATCAATGCATACACTTAGAGTTGCAAAGAAAACAATCCGTGCAGCCTTGGATAACGGTTTGACTGAAGGAGTAAAAATTGAAGCACTTGCATTCGCAAACCTATTCGATACTGAAGACAAAGAAATAGGTGTCAAAGCATTTCTCGAACGAAGTGAACCTAAATGGGTCCATAAGTGACTAGAACCCTACAATTATTTGCCAAGTGATTACGAATATTGCTACATCGGCAATTGCATGAGCGACCCACGCAACCCAAACACTGCGGTATTGGACATAGATCCAAGAAAATATTACACCACCTGTGAATACTCCGATTGAAGCAAGTAGATTACCCAATGGTTCGATGAAATAAGCCATTGCAATCGTATGATGAACCGTAAATATGGCTGCGGAGATTAGTATTGGAGGCCATTTCCCCCCAACTAATTGTTCGACTTTTGAAGTTATGAACCAGCGAAAAACGTATTCTTCAAGTACTGAGTTGATAAAAATCCAGAATATAATTGCAATAGCCAACTTCCATGGGACAGTTAATCCAAATGGTTCCAGAATAAGTGTCAAATCTTCACTCGATAAGACCAAATCTCCCAGCAGAAAATACACTAGAAAAATAGTTACGGCCATTCCAATGCCAAGTAGTGTAGATACTAACCATCCCCCCATTTTAGGAAGAGAGGTTGACTTCTCTCCATTCTCAACTTTGAGATACCAAAATGCAGGTAAGCCAAACATCCATAATTTTGTGAATATAAAGACAAATATTGCTAGAATTCCTGCTTTCAAAACAAACCCAGTAGTAACTGAAATCGTTGGTGCGATTGCTACCAAAATAAGCCCGTACAGAGCCAGCCTCTTATCGGTGGTTGATTTTTCAGCAATTATTTGCATCAAAAGCCTCAATCTTGGGACATCTCATCTTTCAATGCAGCCAGCGCTCCTGATGCTCCAGGCGGTGGTGGAAGTTCAGGCAGTCCCAGTTCAGAAGGAGATGGTACCCCCAACGGAATGGTTGGGAGTTCTGTATTGTCCCTCGCACTTTCTACTGCGACATAACCGGAGTCTAATGGAACTCTGAGTTTGAGAATTGTTGAATCATTGATTCTAACGAGTGTGGCTCCGTAAACGTGACCTGCTTCGGCAGTGGCGGGTTCAACCAAGATTTCGTGACCATGCCTTTCGCTTTGGATTAACCCAACCAAATCTTCTCCAGCACTATGCTCTTCCCACATCTTTGCTGTAGATGCTCTGATTTCAGCCATCTGTCCCCTTCTACGCTCTTCTATTCGAACACGAATTCGGTCATGCTGTTCTTTCTTGTTTTGAATATGAGCTGCTATATTCGCATCTTCAATAGATTGCGGTGAGACTTCTACAACGAACTCATCCGCTACATGGACTTCTTCGATGGTAACTGAAATCTCTTCCAGATCATCATCTGGATCTACTTGCACCATGTCTTCATCTTCGACATATTTGCTAGCTGCTACTTTAGCCATCTTTCTTTCTCGTAATGAGGCTCCATCCATTTCATCTAAAACAACTATTTCGGGAATATCTACAGAACCTTCGGAACTGGAAGTTGAACTGGCAGCCACAGGGCGAGCTTTTCTTACAGGTTGCTCTTTTTGAGGACTATCTCCCAAGTAAACCCATATGATTGCCAAAAGAAGGATACTGCCAACTATTGCCCAGCGTCCATTTTCGTCAAAATCGCTCTGCATCGTGAAGAAGACAATGATATCTCCTACGAGTAAGAGTAACACGACAAGTCTGGACATATTCATGCTGCTCACCTCACTCCAAAACGCTCACACACAAGAATCTCACCCTCGAATGTCGAGGTGTGATAAAAGACTGGATAGTGCTCTACGTCGATGAGAATAGTGTTGCTTTTCTTCCATAGTGATACCACCAAATGGAGTCCCGTGAGTGCTTCTATCACCCATCTCCCCAACAGGTAACGCCTCTCCATCGGCATCCAAATCCGCTGGGATGAAGATTGGGTCGAAGCCAAACCCTTCACCTTCGACAGAACTGTGAGATATTCTTCCAGGACAGACTCCTTCTGCAACTGTTGTCTCACCGTTGTGATATAGTGCAGCGACTGCTCTAAATTCTGCACTTCTTAAATTTCCATCTTGGATAGGGTCTTTACTCTCTAAATGTTTCATCAAAGTAAGAACTCCTTGAACACCTAATGTCTCGAGCACATAGGATGAATAAACACCGGGAAAGCCATTCAATGAATCAATGAAAAGGCCCGCATCTTCCACAAGAAGCATGTCATCAGGCTCTGGAAGATGAGGTATAGCCTGTTCCAATTTAGAAAGAGCAACGATTTCTAGATCGTCTGCTTGAGGTTCTGTCGCTTCAAATTCAAACTGCCTAACAGGTATTCCGAAGTGAGAAAAATGCTCTCTTGCTTCAGCAACTTTACCTTCGTTTGTGGTCATGAACCATAATGTCATGAATGGGCCCTGTAGTGTATGGCATTTGAGGATGATTGATAGAGTTGGGCAAATGAGAGGGTTTCGTGAATTCATATTTGGCAGTCGCAATCGGCGGTGCAATCGGCGCAACACTACGTTTCGCAGTTTCTGAATGGGCTGGAACCCCTCAAGCAACTTTGATTGTAAATGCCGTTGGCTCGCTTCTTCTAGGCATATGTATGGCAGCACTGGCTAACGAAATGATATCCAAAGAGATGACTTTGTTGCTGGGAACGGGGATTCTGGGTGCATTTACTACTATGTCCGCATTCTCATTGGAGACTGTTGAAATGTGGGGAGATGATCGAACTAAAGCAGTTGGTTATGTATTAATCACGGCGATTCTATGTCCACTTCTAGCCTATGCTGGCTGGAAGGCAATAGAAACTACTGCTTGATTGAAAGCATTCTTTCAAGTGCTAGCTTAGCACCTTTCTGAACCGACTTCTCTACCTTTACTTGATTTGGAACTTCGCCATCTGCCAACCTTTCCAATACATCCATCAGATAAGCAGGGTGTATCATGTACATTGTTGAACAAGGACAAACTGTTGGCTCAAGGCATTGAATGTCCAAGTCTTCATGCGTAGCATCTAGTCTTGCAACCATGTTAATTTCAGTACCGACTGCTATTTTTGTTCCTGGCTTCTGCTCGGCAACATATCTGCGGATAAACTCTGTACTTCCATTGGCATCTGCTGCTTGAACAACTTCCATCGGGCATTCCGGGTGAACTACTACCAGGCCACCAGGATTAGATTCGCGAAAAGAGTCGATTTGAGAAACTGTGAATCTCTTGTGAACCGAACAGAAACCGTGCCAAAGAACTATCTTCAAATCCTCAGGTAAAATATTCTCTTGTCCAGGAGTCCAAACAGCCATCTGTTCCAGAGAAATACCCATTGAAACGCCAGTGTTTCGACCTAAGTGTTGGTCTGGGAAAAAGAGTACTGCGCCATTAGGTCCTGCACGATCATAGGCCCATTGTAGTATTCCGGCAGCATTGGAAGAAGTACAAACAATCCCTCCATGCCTGCCACAGAAATCTTTCAACTCTGCTGCACTGTTCATGTAGGTTACAGGAATCAAACATGAATCTCCTTCTTTTGCAGTAGCGGGGTCACTCAAACCTGAACGCTCAAGAATATCTTCCCAAGCAATTTCAACTTCATCTAATGCAGCCATATCTGCCATCGAACATCCTGCACGCATGTTAGGCAAGATAACATTCTGTTCGTCTGAAGTAAGAATATCTGCCGACTCTGCCATGAAGTGAACACCACAAAATATGATGTTCTTTGCTTTTGATTGAGCTGCTAATTCCGATAATAGAAAAGAGTCACCCAGCAGGTCCGCATGCATCACAATCTGGTCTCTTTGGTAGTGATGGCCAAGAATAAGCAAATCTTCGCCCATCTGTTCTTTCAGTTCAGCAATCCTGTCTGCGATTGCTGCTTCCTCAGGCCCCATCTCATCATTTGTGAAGTCGATGGCGCACATGGGCAATGACATGGTCATGGTTGAGCCTCAACCATCGGTACAGGTACTCCTTTTTCAACCATGCACTGCTCCCGTTAATACAATGCAAGCATGGGTTGGCGGCGAAAGGCTACACCTCGGCGCTGAAGCCGAGGTGATTTCAGGCTCTTGGTACGGCAGGCCCGCTATTCTCAAAAAGCGACGTCAGAGAGGATGGCGTCATCCAGATTTAGACAAATCTCTAACTTCGAAACGAATGACAAATGAGATAAAATTAACCATTTGGTTAGCCGAGAAAGGAGCACCTGTACCTGCAATATGGGATGTTGACTTGGATGAAGCATCGATAATTATGGAAAAAATTGACGGGAGACCTTTAATTGAAGTATTACGATCTGGAATATATGACAATAATCTGCTGAATAAAGTCGGCAGGGCGATCAGGTTTTTCCACCGTAACGCTGTAAATCACGGAGATTTATCGACAAATAATATTCTTATTACTGATGAAGGTGAAGCAATCCTAATCGATTTAGGGCTGGCTACTAGAGAATATGAATTGGAGGGCCTAGGCATAGACCTGCATGTACTTCACGAAATACTCAGGGCCAGCCATCCAGATATTGAGAATGCGATGGATGATGTCTTAGAAGGATATCTCGACTTAGACAATGAATTAGGAAAAGCACCAGAGGCGCCAGGAGGACAGCCACCTAGTGCAAAGGATGTGTTGAAACGCCTTGAGCAAATCATGAAACGTGTTCGTTATCATGGTGGATGACCTTGTGAGACTCTCTTTGCCTCTGCATTATATTGACGAATATTAGCGCTATTGTCAATATCACACCTATCTTCAAAATATTCGAAGCATAGGGTTGAAGGCTAGGTTCTTTTGGTTGGACTTCAACGCTTATGACTCCATCTTCGTCTGCTTGTTGATACACATAATGGTCTTTCAAAACCATCGGTGCCCATTGGTCTAACTCATCCGCTGTAAGGGGTTTAAGAATTTCAGAATCAATGTCGTAAATGTAAATCTCTCTGTCAGTATATTTCTCAGAGGCATTAGCAGGGTCGATATTTGCGTAAGCAGAGAACATCAAAACGCCATAATCCATGTGAGGGTCGTAAGCCGCATATTTCGGGTCAGAAATAATCTCGCTATCTCCTGTAACGGTATCGAGTAACATCAGTCTTGAAGTTGCATTAACATCAATAGTTGCAGCTAATTTATCCTCAAATAATGCCACACTGGTGATTGATGCATTCAGCAAATCAACATTGAATCCTGAATCGATTAGAATTTGATCTTCACCGACACCGGCTGTAGCGTTAAGAGAGATTGAAATCAACCCCTCACCGTCAATAATTCCAAGGTGTATCGTGTCGGCATCACTTGCAAACACCATAGCAATTTGATCACCGCTTGATTCAAACACCAATATCGAATCTCCCTCAGCTGCGGTCGGCCCATCCATCTCAATTCCCTCGTAAGACCAATAGGAGATTTGACCATCTTCTAGAATCATCAAACGGTCATCTGAAACGAACTCAACGGCGCTTGGAGATGAAACTTCAATCGTGGTTTGTATTGTGTATGGATCTTTCATATTTACTAACATCAAATTAGTTTGATTGGCCATTATCAATAAATCACCCTGAATGTCATATGTTGAATTTGCATCAAGAATTGGTTGAACGACCACTATTTCAGAATCTAAATCAGATAAATCGTGAACTACTACTATAGCGCCATCCAATTTTTCATCAAGTGTTACTAACCACCCATCAGCAGCAGCAACGCCCACTGGAGCGTCAACTCCTCCTGCAGGTATCGATTGGTGGGTCAAATCCCAGGTAATTACTCCCGCAACAAGAATCATCACAACAGTTATCATTACACCCGTCTCTTTACTTGACGGCTTGCTATATCGAGAAAACTGCTCTTTAGCATTCGACATAATCACGTTGTAAGCTCTTTTCGGGTTTGTCAGAACTGTTGCAAGTCTTGCATTGATAGTTCTTTCATCAAATATTCTCCACATTGGATCTGACATCTTGTTGGCAATACTAACTGCGATAGCAGCAACAATCATTCCTCCAATGATATCCATGAACCAGTGTATCCCAAGGTAAAGAATACAAAATGCTGTCAGTAAAACATAAGCGAATACAATTCGACGATAAATTATCCATCTTTCGTCGGTATCAAATCGGAGTAAACACAACCAAACTGCAAATGGGAATCCAATATGCAAACTTGGCATCCCATTTGTTAACGGGTCAATACGGTGGAACCAGTCATTGATCTCAGGAGTGTGGTTGTAGGCAAGAGTTTCCATTCCAGGAATGTAATTACCCGTCACATGGACATTGAAGAATAGATAGAATGGTATCGCGAGGACATACACCCAGAAAATGGTCAAAGTGATTCTGTCTGCAATATATCTGTCATCGAAATATGCAAAGTAGAAAATCGAGACATAACAGATTACCATGAATCCTACCACATAGAAATGTGTCATGAAATCGGTCAACCAGTCTGCTCTGAATGTTTCTTGGACCCACAATGCCATATCTCCTTCAATAGCATAAATCCAAGGAGTCATATTCAGCATACCATCTGTATTTGCCATCAAAATACGGTCTACTTCATCGAGGAAATCCTTAGCATTATAGATACTAAGAACTATTCCGAAGTGCAGCCAATAACGGCGCAGGAAGTCGATGAAACCGTGTAAAGTGACCTTAGCCCAAGGTGGCTTAATCACTGGCATTAGCAATACTCCTACGGCTAATGCAGAAATCAGCCAAGTAAGATAAACACCATCCACGGTAAGACCTCCAATTAATCTCGTGTCATAATGGCATACAAGTGTATTTCCACTTCAGACACGCTCTTTTGATACTTTCACCATGCCCCGTGGACGTAGTCTTTACCGTTATCAGGGTCAAGTTTAGAACCTAATCTCCAGATTCGCTCAAAGCGATGAATTCCTGATGAGCAACCGCTTGTCCATTCGAATGAAAGGGCATAGTTCCCTACTGGCCTTACAGTAGGTTTCTCGCGTGGTAATTTCTCAATATTCCTGCGCAGTACCATAGATGACTGGTCGTCATTGCGTTGAGGAGCACACTTAGCGCATGGACAAGCATGTCTTAGATCATCATAGGTGACCTCGTGTTCTGTCCCATCAGACCAAGTGAGATGCATGTCGAAGTCTCTTCGCTCCAATCGTTTTAATTCAGGGATATCCATTGGTTATCCCTCAGATAATTTCTAGTCCGCCGTCGTTAGAAGCAGACTCAACCTTATGTTGTATGTTTTCCACGACTTTGTTAAATGCGATTGCTGAAGGTCCTTCAGGCTCGGAAACGATACGATGAACTCCGTCATCTCCACCTCTAACAAACCCAGGGTCGAATGGTAACTTACCCAAAAATGGGACTCCGAATTCTTCGGCTGTCCTCTGGCCGCCGCCTGCTTTGAAGATGTCCAAAGTGCCTGCCCAGTCACCGTTTTCATCAGTAGTAACTCTGATTGTTTTACCGCCCGGTGCTGCTAACTCTAATTCTGTTCCAGCTGGTGCTTTACCACGGACGGTGTAACCGCTCATATTTTCGATTACTCCGATTACATCAACCTTCAAGGAATTAGCGAAAGTGATCGACTTCCTAGAATCAAGCAATGCAACATCTTGAGGTGTGGTTACAATTACCATACCATCGATGTCCGGTAAATTCTGAGCCACAGTAAGCGGTTCATCAGATGTACCAGGTGGGAAATCGATAATCAAGTAATCTAATTCTCCCCAATCGACATCTCCGATAAATTGTTGAATTGCACCTAATTTAATCGGTCCACGCCATACTACTGGAGTATCTTCATCTTCCAGTAAGAAAGCCATAGAGATAACCTTCACACCAAGATGCCCTTGAGCAGGATGTATTCTTCCTGCTTCGACATTTAGTCTTCTTCCATCCAATCCCATCATCTTAGGAACGTTAGGTCCGGTGATATCGATATCTAGGAGCCCAACTTTGAGACCTTGCTGAGCAAGTGATAATGCTAGTCCAGTTGCAACTGTTGATTTACCAACGCCACCTTTACCTGAAAGGACCATTATCTTGTGTTTGATAGCCTTGCCCATCTCAGAAATCGCCATCTTGCGCTTCATTTGATTGTATGCTGCTTCCATCTTCTTCTGCTCTTCTGGTGAAGCAGGAGCAGGTGCGTCTCCGGGGTTGTTGACCTTAATCGGTGAGTCAGCCATCAGTTGACTCGGCGGGTGTACCGTACTTCAACCCTTTTTCAGTTAGGATTTGCAACATGATGGCCACTAATACCCAGACAGCGATTGACCAATCGGCCTCCATCCCTGCATAAGCCCACCCTAAACCAGCACTCAATGCAACGACTGGCAGTCTAGAATGACGTACATCGCCTTTCAACAAATGTAGGCACAAACCTGCAAACAATGTCTGTAATGTGATCAAAGCCGCCACAATCCGGAAGAAGACATCCCAGTCGTTTGCTGCTGCAATAATGTGGGTAACGAATAGAGTGACAAACACTCCAGTGTAAACTAGAATTGGACGCCACATCTATTGTCTCTACATGCCATTGGTTCATATGTCTCTTCGTTGCACAACTCAATATGCGACTACTATTCGTCTGTGTTGGCAACTCCTGCCGCTCTCAAATGGCTGAAAGCATTGCTAGAAGTTTAGGACACGATTCTGCAAGTGCAGGCACCCATCCTGAAACTAATGTTAGTCCTAATGCAATAAAAGTTCTTGAATCCAAAGGAATGAGCACTGAGGGGCTGTGTCCAAAACTGGTGGATGATGTAGATTGGAAATCGTTTGACATGGTCATTTCGATGGGATGTGGTGTCAGTTGCCCGGCTATCAGGATAGACCAAGACTGGGGTCTTGATGATCCATACGGACAGCCATTAGATGCCTTCGAAGCCTGTGCTAATACAATCGAAGAACACATCAAAAGTTTACCAAATCAGTAGATAAAGTCCCTGATCCAAGTCTGGTAGATACTTCTGACTGCTGAATCGATTCTCAATATCGAGTTCTGCGGGCAATAACGAATGCCGCCAAGATAATAGAAACCATACTCAAATGTCCATCAAAACCAGGTACTGAATCAGAACTATCATCAGCAACGATTTGTGATTCAAATGCCAATAGATTGATTTGAATTCTCAGATAGGTTGAGCCATTACATTCGTAACAATAGTAACCGTCCTCTCCGCTTTCTGCATTTACAATTGTAATGTTTGTATCGATAGTAACTTGTTTGGTACCATTGTCGTATTCAAGCCATGTAGAAGCATTAATTTCTGAAATACTCCCAATGCTGAAATTGAATGAATAGGTTTCAGATGGCGCAACTTCGAAGCTAACAACTGGGATTCCCACTACCATGTTATAAGATTCGAGTTCATCTCTTAAATCAGAAATACTTTCAATTCCAAGTCGTTCCAAACTGTTGCCATTATTTTCAACCGTCATTTCAATCATATGATCCATTGGGTCCTCAGAAATTATGTCAATCTGCCAGAACATGATTCCGTAGGTAACATCATAGTTGTCGTAAGCATTGACATTTAGCAAACTGTTGACTGTAGACCTTGCAACATTAGGAGGGGGAGAACCATCTGCTTCGGTAACAGTAGCATTAACTTGAATCATGTGTGCTGCAACCGCCTGTTCAGATACTGCAAAAATTTCAATGCTGATTTCCTTCTGCTCACCACCGGTCAGATTCACCACATTTCCTTCAACAAACGTAGCAACAAAACCATCAGGTGCTGAATATTCCATCTCTATTGTTTCATTGTAGTTATTTGGGTTTGACAAGGTGCAGTTCATTATCGATGTTGAATCTGCCCCCGGATATACATCAAAAGATACATCAGAATCACACTGCATTTGCACTGTTGGTGTCGCAGCCTGTGCCTGCACATTTGTAGAGCTCATCGCAAATGTCAAAACAACAAGTAGGGTTACAACAACTTTCTTCATAATTTAATCAAGAAGTGACAACACATAAACTGTTTGATTGTGATCCAAGTCTGGGAGTAATTGAGAAATACGAACGGTAGCGAGTGTACTGGGGGACTGAACACCCATTGTACTCCTCCATAATGTCTTGAGGGGTCTGAGAGAACCCTCGCGATTTCATGGGAATGATATGTCGGTTGTTGCGTATCAAAAAACTAATCTTTGCTTTGTTGACCCATTTTGTACGCCTTTATTGCAGCCTCAGCAATTTCATGAGGGTTGTTAACCATCACGTCTCCAGAAATAACTGAATCCTTCATGTCAAGATTTGATTCGGTTTGTGATTCTTTGATGCCTTTCATTTCAGCCTTGATTTTTGTCATGGCTTGTTCGATATCGCCCACTCTTGTTTTCTGGTGAATCTGCTTCTGCATTAAGGCACCAATTTCTGAACTTGAATCGTTGTTAAGTTCAATTTTAGAAAGCAGTTGATTTGAATCGTTCAGAGCATTATCCTTCTCGCTTTGAAGAATCTTAAGGACATCTACGAGAACAGAATCATCTATACCATATTGTTCAACGAAAGAAACGTCATTAGATTTTGAGTCTGAATCCCACATACTACCTTTCATGTTGTGATCTTGTAAGGAATACTTACCAAATGTTGGACTTCCTGTTCCCTTCGAGAGATTCCTCATTTTGTATGCGCCACCAACTGAAAGCATTAGGCCGAACAATAATCCTGCACCAATTAATCCTTGCATATTTGTGTAATCAGAACAATCATTTTCAACATTAAATTCACACTGGACTCTCATGTCTCCAATAAGAGCAAATAATGGCATAAAAAGAAGGAAAAAAAGTAAACCTGTTGCGAGAATTTGCCCTGGTTTCATACTCTCACTATGCGGGGCTTGGTTATAATTAACTCGGTTCCACCCTCTGAACACCCACTGTACAGGCGTGTCATGAGAGGGTACCCACTGTATTTACGGGTATACAAAGGGCCCCCCTCTGTATTTTCATGAATTACTCGATAACCATTTGTCCCAGGAATCCATTACTTGATTCCTCTGAATGTGGGAGTTTGCACCACCCAATCCGCCAATAAATTTGTGTAATAATACGGGTATTCTATTGCCAGTAACGTTGGTATGCCCCACCATAATCTCACTCCCCTTATCTCCTGCATTGTCAATTATTTCTCCCTCACCGTTCAATAATTCTTGACAAATAGTTTCCCAGCCAGCCTTTCCATTAACCTGAATCCATCTAGGTTGGATTTTCTTGATAACCCATTTAATCAGGTTCAAATGTGTAATCAAGGCCGAATCGTATCTGTACAATTTCGCCAATTTTTGGTCGTTAATTTGAGCTTTTATGGAATAATATGGGACAATATCGACCTCAACTATGTGTTGACAAAGAGTATCCCGCCAATTATCATCTCCATGTGTAAGGGAGAAATATCGGGGGCCTATCAATCTGGAGATCTTCTTGAAATGGGTTGCATTTATGTCATTACTGAGAAAATATTCCTTCTGCCAATTAATCCAATCAGAGAGAGCGTTTACATCACCAGAATTTCTATAATTTGCCAAGCAATGAATAGGTAGTTCGATATTTGCTCTTTCGAATCTTTGGTCATCCCATAGAAACGGATTGATTCCTATGACAAGTATGCAATTTCCATTCTCCATTTTGTCGATGTTGCCTACAAATGTGTGCGGAGGCACATAATCAACCAACAAACCATCGCCTTTCAAATTCAATTCTGAGTTAATACGAGCCACATCTGCAGAATAATCGCGTCCCACCATAGCTAAGAATTCGTCACTAATTGCCAAAATAAAAACCTCCAATCATCCATTTAATCTAAAATTAGTTCCCTCAGCATTCAATATATCTGGATTCATTTTTGAACCGATTCCGATCAGTTGATACTCCAGGAAGGAAAGTGATGTAGGGCCGTATTCATTCCAAGGGCCTGTTAGATTTTGTTCCCAAGCTTCACACCAAAAGTACACTTGAGATTTTAGTTGTAAACTCTCTTTGTTAGAAAACAATTCATTCGCCCATTTTTCATACTTAGGCACAGGTTTTCTTTCATGTCCGAAAACAGCAGCACTCAAATCCCCTAAATGGTAGGCATATCCATAACCCCATCTGGCAAATAGACTGCCACTTTTTGACATTGCATCCGAAATATTCACTGATAAATTTCCATTCCTTCCAATCCTCTCTGCCTTGCCGATGTATAGGGGAATTACCTTTGAGTCAACTAACGAATACATACAATATATCATTCCATCAACATTAGTCTGTTTCTTTTCATGCTCTTGAATGATTATTGAACACACATCACGTACTAAGGCTTCCATCTTTGGATTTCTTTTGAGATATCTTCGATTATTTCTTCCTCTTAAAAATGATTTGACCTTCAAATTTTCACACTCAAACAATTCAATATGAGGGGTTGAAATACGATTCTGAAAGAATTCATCCCATAGATCAGAAGCTTCCGCCATGCGACTGCTAGATGAATTGAGATGTTAATCAGTTGGATGTTGCGACAAATGGATTCGGATAAGTTGCAAGGGGCCATCCTAAACCCCTTTGCATTTTATTTTTCGATACAAAGGGGATTCAGTGGGTCGATACAGACGCTACCCACTGTATAGTGAACCAAGTCAAGTAATACAAATCAAAGAGTCTGCATTCCACCTAGTGGCATATCTGGAAGCATAGTGATATTTTCACCATGAAGACTTGGTCCTGTGCTGAAAGTTCCAAAGATTCCAATGTCTGCGATGTTGTGAGACAATGAGAACCAGGTTCTCCCATATGCATCGACTCTGATGTCTAAGAAGTCACCAAGTCCACCGCATCGGTTGTACCCACAATCGGTTTCGATGTCAATTGGATCTCCTTCTAGGTTCAGCTGAACTGTTGTGAATAATGGATTCTCACTGAAAGCATCGGTTGCATATGTTAGGTAAGCATTCCAGGTTTCTTCATCTCCTTCAGTCTCACCCACATAACCGAATGCTACAGTTCCAGCATCGCCTGCTACAACGACTGGGAATCCAGTACCTGAGAGGTTGATTGGGGGAGCGATCATTGTTGCATTTGACCAAGTGTTACCTTGGTCAACGGAATATGACCAGTATGGCATGTTATCCTTACCCATCCACATTGCGTGTACATTTCCTTCACTATCGACTTCTACTTGGGCTTCTTCAGCATTCCAAGTGTTTGCTGTTCCCGACTCCGAAGTAGGAAGTGGGTGTTCAGTCCAGGCTAATCCTGCATTTGTGGTTCGATAAATGGAATAACCATCTGGATATCCGTCATCATCAGAATCTCCTGTGCATCCAATATTGCCTCGATAGAAATTACCATCTACACTGCCAACAAGGTGCGCAGTTAATCCACCGGATTGGCAACCTTGGGGTGCACCTTCTAATTCAGGGCCCCAAGTTGCTCCTCCATCTTGACTAGAAGAGCATAGTGGACTAGGCCAGTTTCCGTTGATGCAGAACATCCACGTTGTTGGATATAGTAATGCAGGCATATTGCTGCTTGCTATTGTTTGGTGATCTTGAACAGAGTAAATTTGTGTTGCCACACTAGGGCCATTCCAACTTGCACCTTCATCATCTGACCATTCAACAGTCATTCCTAGCAAAGCGTGCATATCGAATTTCATGATTCTACTAGTCCATGGGTCGACATAGATGTAAGGGTCATTGGAATTTGCAATTGGCAGCAGTGGGTCGTAGACGTTTTCACAACTGTAGTCTAAAGCATCATGCATTCCAATTAAATCACAAGAAATGATTGCTGTTGAGCCTGCTGGTCCATTGCCGTAGGAGCTCATCATCATCATATCACTTTGAGTAATACCCATTGTTGGCTCGAAAGTCGACATCCCAATTCCGTAGTATGAACCAACTGCTTCATATGGTATATTTCGGCCTTCGAAATCGAATTCTTCGTTACCCCAGGCATCTTCTGCATTAGCAAAGTGATACCAGGTTAAATCTGGTTTGTCAAAGCCCCAAACATCTGTTTCAGCAATGACCTCTGCCTTTTCTTCATCACCAAAGCAGCCTGCCAGTGAAGCGCTAACCATCAATAATGCCAGAAAGATTGTTCTCATTTCACTCACCGAATAAATCACTACCAAGAAGAGGAAGTAGGACTGAAGCATCTCCTTCGACGCAAACATTAGGCGCTTCGGGTCTCATTTTGCCCCAACTAATCGCCTCTCTTAGGCGTGCACCTGAAAGGCTACCATCGTGTTCTGGAGCGGTTGTAATGTAAACTGCAGAGTCTAAGCCTCCACGGTATTGATTCCACCATATTACGTGATGCTTGGATATACCTCCGCCAACCATCAGTGCATTGGATTTCTCAACATCCCAAGTCAAATCGCTCATGACTTGTTCATCAGCAAGTGTGTCTATGTGGAAATCACGATATTTTTGTCTGAACATGAACAACTGCGCTCCAATACTACCATCAGTAATACCTGGTATACAAACTGGTACCTTGTTTTTGTAGGCCCAATAAATTAGTGAGTCTGGAGTGCCGATTCGCTTACCTAATTCCCATACCAGGTGGATTGAACCGAAGCCCAGCCAAGCGTCTGCGCCTTCTTTACCGGTTTCTGAAAGTCTATCATTACGAATATCTTCCAATACTGGCATTACTACCGCTTCGATAATTTCTCCATAACTTGAATTTGGAACGATTACGTTACCAAGCCTCATCAATTGATGTTCGCCTAGTTCAATATCATCTAACTCGAATGCACCGTGATAGTAGTGCTTGTATGCCCTAGCTATGTCATGGTCTAACATTCCACAAGTAGTTGATACTACATTGAACATTTTTGTCTTTATCGCTTCGACAAAGAAACCTCTTGTTCCTGTAGCACAAAGACATGCAGGGAAAGAAAGCCAGTTTGTCACTTTACTTGGGTCTGCATCAACTGCATTGATTTCAGAACGCATGTCTTTCAGGATATCCCTGGCGTAAGCCAACTTTGTTGCGGTGAAACCACCGGCATCAGCCATCTGGTCAATCAGTGATTTTGGATCACTTAGATTCGCAAAATCATAATCTTTGACTGGCTTGTCAAATGATTCTGGGTCAATGGCCATGACTGTATGCGTGAGGCTTTCGCATATGAAACCCATGACTGTGTCATGAGGATTCTAGTTCGAGAATCTTGTCTCGCAACATTGCTGCTCTTTCGAAGTCTAGTTCGAGCGCAGCTTGCTGCATCATCTCTTTTAATTCTTCAATTGGATAATCAATTTCTTCAATTGGTTGTGAAATGTTGTTGTTGACCGAGTTTGAAGAGGTCCATTGCCCTGCACCTACCTTCAAGTTACTCGCCCAATCACCACTCTTACGGCCACCTTTAGAGCCGACTAATCTCTTCCCACCAGAGGTTCCAGCGATCAATTCGTCAACATCGCTTCCCATCTTTGGGAGGGCTTTTTGAATAGTGGCTGGAGTGATTCCGTGTTTCTCATTGTGCGCGTTTTGCCTTTGTCTCCTCTCTAAGGTTTGACGTATTGAAGCGGTCATTGGAGGACTCATTGAATCGGCATAAAGAATCACTTTTCCACTAGAGTTGCGAGCTGCTCTGCCGATGGTCTGTAGAAGACTTCTTTCGTTTCGAAGGAAGCCTTGTCTGTCTGCATCGAAAATCGCAACTAGGCTTACTTCTGGAATATCCAAACCTTCTCGCAAGAGATTAATTCCAACAATTGCATCAATATGTCCGATTCTAAGGGCATTAAGGATTTCAGTTCGCTCAATAGTATCAATCTCTGAATGCAAGTGATGGGCCTTGATACCCATCTTGTTGAGATATTGAGCAACCTCTTCTGCGAACTTTATTGTCAGTACTGTGACCAAAGTTCGCTCTCCGACTTTTATTCTCGCATTTATCTCAGACAATAAATCGGCAACCTGTCCTTCTGTACCACGTACTTCGATTGTTGGATCTAGTAACCCAGTAGGCCTTATTTCCATTCGTGGGATTTCTTCAATCATTTGGAGCATGTCGTACATACTCTCTGAATCAGGATGCTTTTTTGCATACTCTGGCTCTTCTACACCACCGCCCCCTGCAACATGCCTCAACCCCATAGGTGCATCTTGGCCTGTTATCTCACAGAGATGTAGCAACTCCCTCTCACCAGGAGTTGCGCTGACGTAAACCATCTGAGGAATTAAACTCTGGAATTCATTGATTTTTAGAGGACGGTTGTCTGCTGCTGAAGGTAGTCTGAAACCATGTTCGATTAAATTCAGTTTACGGCTTCTATCGCCACCATACATGCCTCCAACTTGAGGCAATGTAACGTGGGACTCGTCCATTATTACAAGGAACTTGTCGGGATTGCCATGGAATTGCTTAGCAGCAGCTGCAAAGAAGTCAAGCAGACAATATGGGCGCTCACCGTGTTCTCTGCCATCAAAGTGCATTGAATAGTTCTCTACTGCAGTGCAGTGCCCAATCTCGCGGAGCATCTCCAAATCATATCTGGTTCTTTGCTCTAACCGGTTTGCTTCGATTTCTTGGTTTTGACTCTTCAACTCGGCAACTCGCCCATCTAATTCAGTCTCAATATTCTCCAAAGCATTTTCAAATCTCTCAGGTGACACCATGAAGAACTCTTTCGGGTGAATCCAGGCCTCTTCTAACTCATCGAGGACTTCCCATGTAACTGGGTCACATATCTGAATATGTTCTACCCCTTCGAATCCAAATCTGATCCTCAATGGGTCATCACGGCTCGGCATCCAAACATCGAGATTTTCACCTCGTAGTCTGACATCGCCGCGTTGTAAATCAGTAGTAGTTCGGCTGTATTGTAATGCAACTAATTCTCTTATCAAATCAATTGGCTCGATTTCTTGGTTAACGTGTATTCGGCAGTGATATGCCAGGAATGTTTCTGGAGCGTTCAGACCATAGATACAGGATACAGATGATACCACTACACAATCTGGCCGGCTTACCAAACTTGCAACTGTGGCGAATCTCTCCTGCTCTATTCGTTCATTGATTGACAATTCTTTGTCGATGTACAGGTCGCGTTTAGGAAGGTAGGCTTCGGGCTGATAATAGTCGTAATGAGATACGAAATATTCGACCCTGTTTTCGGGAAAAAGTCCTGCCATTTCTTGGTATAATTGGCGCGCTAAAGTTTTGTTGTGACTCATGATTAAAGTCGGAATATTTAGCCTCTCAATCAAGTGCGCCATTGCGAATGTTTTACCGGATCCTGTGACCCCCAAAAGTACGCATCTTTGTTGCGCATTTTCCAATTGAGAAACTAATTTTTCAATTGCTTTTTCTTGGTCGCCTGCAGGCTCGTGATTCGAGTGAATTCTAAAGCGTGCAACGTCTGGTGAAAGCTTGTCTTTCACCGCCCCTTCAAGGGCCTTCGATATGTCGAAGGGATCACTCATTTTCTCACCATCAAGGCAGGTATAAACCGCCATTAACATGTATCACTGCACCGGTGATATAATTCGATTCATTGCCAACAAGGAATGATACTGTGCCAGCGATATCTTCAGGAGTTCCGATTCTCTTTAGCGGGACCTCTTCCTTGCGACTAGACCTCTTCTCGGGACTATCGCCCGCTAAGATATCGGTATCAACAAAACCTGGAGCCACGATGTTTACCCTCTTACCTTCTGGAGCTAGTGACTGAGCCAATGATCGAGCCCATGTGGCAAGTGCGGCTTTCGAAGCAGAGTAGTCTGCGCCGTGAGATGAACCTCTAGTCCCGAGTTGGCTGCCAATCACACAGATTCTTGCATCACTTGAAAGTTGATTTTTAACTGAATCCCATACTAAGAAAGCGCCTTCGAAATTAGTAGACATAGTACGCCTAAGATGTGTCAAATCCAGATCCTTGGCATCTATCCTGTCATATCTGCCATGATTGAGAACGAGCACATCGATTCCTTCAATCACCCATGGATGAGTAGCCAATAAGGCAACCTCCCTGGCATCCGTAACATCGCAATTAGCCGCCACAGCATCTATTCCCGAATCTCTAATTTCATCAACGACCATCTCTGCCGGCTTAGATGCATTGCAGTAGGTCAGTAATATGCGATAGCCATCTTTAGCAAGCCGCCTAGAGATTGCAGCCCCTATTCCGCGGCCACCCCCCGTAACTAAAGCTGTGCGCATGCCCTCCGTAGGAGGGCACTTACTGAATAACTCACTGGAGGAATTGAGCGAGTTGAGGAGGTTGCCATCCTGCTGGCTTCAGGACCTTACCATCCTCTCTTCGGATAACTTTACCATCGACTAATTTAGCCATATTAGAGCGATGTACCTCGTTGAAGGCATCGTCATAAATATCTTGCATGCCGTGATTGATTATTGTTCCCGCAAGAATGTAACCAATATCAGCCAATGCATCCAGAACTTCTACCAAATCGCCTGCTCTTGCCGCTTCAGCATACTCTTGAACTTCTTCCATCAAGAGTTTTATTCGTAATTCAATCAATTCACCGGGACCTAAACCTGGACTTCCAAGTCGAGGAATTTCAAATGCTTGGTTAAATTCAAGTAAGGACATGACGATTGGATTCATGCACATAGGGGAGTGTCGCCGCTCTATGAAAGTTGCATTCCAATCAACAGAATCCAACCAGTGGAAACATGAGCTCTAAACCACCAGTTTTGGAATTGTGATCCAGATGCAGACAAGACCACAAGGACCAGAATCAACGAAATAATAGACCCTACAATTGAAACTACTGAAAACGCTGCAGCCCATAGAGGAGTCGATAGCAACATTACAGACATAGTGACAGGAGGTGAGAATCTTGCAGGGAAGGAATTGACGCCATTCTGTTTGTCGCTTTCAATATCCATTTGCGCATATCCTAAATCAAACGCTGCAATCCAAACCAGAACACCCAGAGACACATACAACAAATCCGGGTACCAAGAATTAGATGAAATTTCGCCATTTATAGCAACCCAAGCGCCTGCAGGAGCTAATGCTAGACAACAACCAAGCCACCAATGGCACAACCAAGTGTACCTTTTGAGATACGGATATACCACGAAGGCTGCAACAGGTATTGGAGATAAATATAGACAAAGAGGGTTTAGCATCCAAGCCCCACCAACCAACATTACCAAGAAAACCCCACATAGAGTCCATGCTGTCTGGAGCGACATAGCCCCCGACGCCAAATGCCTCTTCGCTGTCCTTGGATTTGCCGCATCAATATCTCGGTCAATTATACGATTGAGGCCCATTGCCAAACCTCGTGCTCCAACCGCTGCAACGAGAATCCAAATTAATTGTGAATAAGTAGGGTCGCCTGCCATGTAAGCGCCGATAAAAACGAAAGGTAGGCTAAACAGAGTGTGCTCGATTTTCACAAACGATGCAATCTGTTTGAGGTCCACTCACATCACCAAATTGTCAGGCCAAGGCGGCAGATTGAACCTCTCAATCGATTGGAGAGTTTCGGGATCATGCATTGTAATCGCTGGCCAACGCCTTACCGGAGTCGGACCATCATTAGAAGGAATCGGAGTGGTGGCATCCCAGAAAATCCGGCCATCTTCTACGATGAAATCACGTTCAACTGCGAAGCGTGAAGTTAGTTGCCACAACAGCCTACGATTGATTCCCTCGCCGTGTAAATTCAGGTCGTTATCAGTAACGAATAACCACCTTAGGCTTTTTTGTGAGTCCAATTGCCAAATTGAATTTCGCAATTGGTTTATTTTATTTCTTTGGGCTTCAGCATCCTCCTCATTTGGCCATTGTGCACCAGTACGAGGATCGGGCCTCCCTTCGATTTCCACTGTAACAATTAACATTGAATTTCTCAATAATAGGGCGTCTTCGACGCCTTCTAAATCCTTAATTTCTGCAACTAAGGATTCACTTATCCCAGGAGCATCTTCCTCGCCTTTACGCCAAGGAGGGCAGTCTTCTACGAATGAGCCTTCGAGGGGACTGCCGCTTCTAGGATCGGCAGTCACTAATTTTGTAGCATCTATAATCAACTTGGAATGTACGTTCTCAAATGTAGAAGCCGGCTCTAGAGAATCGCTGACCATTCCATCGATAATTGTGATATCAGAATTTGGATCGACTCTGTCATTAAGAACATCTAGTAGAGATTCCAAATCACTAGGGTTTTCATCTGTAGCAATCAGGATTTTCAAGAACATCATTTGCCCAGCACCAAGTAATCCAAGGCAGGTTTTCCTAGCTTGCCGAGGATACCTTTGCTTACTCTTTACTATGGCTAAATTATGGAACCCTGTTTCAAGTGGAAGATGTAAGTCTAGTACATCGCGATGCTGGAAAGAAAGTATAGGCCTGAATTGTTTACCAATCGCCTCACCTAAATATCCGTCTTCCATTGGGGGTTGGCCCACAATAGTAGCAGGTAATACTGCATTTTTTCTTCTGGTAACAGCCGTGACATTCAGCACGGGGTACTGTCCAGTAAGTGAGTAAAACCCGAAATGGTCTCCAAAAGGCCCCTCTGTTCGGGTCTTAGTAGCATCAACCCATCCCTCAATTACTACGTCAGCATCTGCAGGAACCATCAAATCCTGAGTAAGCGCCTTAGTAATTCTTAATCTCCTCTTACCAAGGAAACCTGCGAACATGTATTCTTCTAAATTATCAGGGAGTGGAGCGATAGCGGAGAAAATCAATTCAGGGGGCCCGCCAATACATATTGCTACTGGCATCTTGCCATCAGGCCATGCTGCGGCATGATCTGCACCGTGCTTGTGAATTTGCCAGTGTAACCCAACTTCCTTTGGGCCGAATATTTGACCTCGGTACATTCCAAGATTGTGTTCGCCAGAATTTGGATCTTTGGTGACAACAAGAGGTAGTGTGATGTAACGACCACCGTCTATTGGCCAGGTCTTGGGTATAGGTAATTTAGTTACATCAACATCCATTTTGACTCTTTGGCAAGACCCTCTCCAAACTTTCTTCGGAGGCATTGAAATTGCATCTCTTAGCAGCGGCAGGCCAGTCCATGGCCTCTTGACAATCCCGCCGATATCTGGCTTCATCAAGGCTACGAGTCTGTCGCCGACTTCCGTTGGATGTGAAGCTCCAAGCGCCCTAAGAGTTCTGTCATGAGATCCGAAAAGGTTCATTGCGAGCGGGATTTCACTAATTTCTCCATTTGGCAGACGCGGTTTTTCGAACAGAACCGCCTTACCTCCCGATTTGACCAGACGGTCTGCAATCGCACCAGCCTCAAGTTCGACATCTACTGGCTCAATGATACGCAGTAACTCGCCATTCTTCTCTAAGTGAGCGAGCCAACGAGTCATATTACGCCAGGCCATACCAGTTCCTGACCGACATTGCTCATGAATACTTGTTCTCCGCCGACTCATTGAAGTCCCGCCTCCCCTACGGGGAGGCATGGCGAGTTGTGATGTTCTGGTTATTGGAGCCGGACCCGGAGGGGGTTCTGCCGCTCTACACTCTGCTCGCGCAGGACTCAGTACCATGATAGTTGAGGCTGACCCTGAAGTGGGAGTCCCCGTTCATTGTGGCGAGTGCCTATCGCAGATGGCGATAGATAATTTAGATCTAGAATTACCAGAGGAAGTGGTTGCTCTAGATTGCAAAGGAATAAGAGTAATTTTCCCAGATGGAACAGCTAAATTGTTAACTGAGAAAGGATACGTTTTGGAGAAACATAAATTCGAACAATGGTTATGCGATGAGTCTGTTAAAGCAGGCGCTAGTTTACACCTATCTCACAGAGTTACATCTATGGAAAGAGTTTACAATAGCGAAAATGAATTTGTCAATTGGAAAATTGATGGCAGAGGAAATGAATTTCCAATTGAATGTAAAGCGGTTATTGACGCTTCAGGAGTGACCGGGGCCGCCACCAAATTGCTAGACATGGGCACTGAAGTTGAGGTCATTGCAGGGTTTCAATACGAGATGACTGAAGTTGAAAATGACGGTTATCTGGACTTCTACTTATGGCCTGAATATTCGCCACACGGATACGTGTGGATGATTCCTAAGAAAGGCGGTAGAGCGAATGTCGGACTTGTTACAACCGACAAAAAAGGCGCCATCAAATACCTAGACAAATTCGTCGAAGATACTTACTTGAAAGGCAAAGGCGTTCAGAATCCTGAATGGAGAAAACCAGGTAGTAAACCAAAACCATTTGGAGGCACAATTCCAATATCCGGGCCTCGAGAAATTACTACAGGCGACGGCCTAATCCTAGTTGGAGATGCAGCAGGATTTACTTCTCCTCTATTCGAAGGAGGCTCACATCTTGCACTTTGGTCAGGAAGAGAAGCGGCTCAAACAATCTCTAAAGCGATTAACTTAGGAGATCTTTCTGACAAAAACATGCAACCTTATGTCAAAGCATGGAAAAAGAAGTTCCCCCCTTACCACAAAATACTGAAGGGTAAAACATCACTGTATGAATTATCTGACCAGGAATTGTCCAATATGGCACACTGCTTGCCTGAAGAATTGGGTTCTATGTCGCCATTAGACAAAATTTGGATTGGTACGAAGTTGTTAGTTAGGCACCCAATCCTGTATACTAAAGGAGTAATCAGCGTATTACTTTCATTCGGTTATTCAAGAGCTAAGCATTTCGGTTGGTGAATCGATGGAATCTCTATTGATGCCTCTTGCTGTAGTGACAGCAGCATGGGTGACATACAAACCCGATGCGAGAATTACATGGATTCTGGCTTTACCGTTTTTTGTGCTAGCTGCAATGTTCACCATGGATTACAATTCGATACATTTGGTAGCATGGTATGGAGGAGAGGATTTACCGCTTAAGTATCGCTTTGCTGCAACTTGGGCTGCAAGAGAGGGGCCAATCTTGCTATGGGCAGCGTGGATGGCTCTTTTGACTACAATCTGGCGTAATCCATTGTCTGGTGAAAATGAAGAAACTCACCTAATGCGGGTTCGAATGATGAATGGTTTTGCATTAACCCTACTACTGGTAGCTTGGATATTACAGCCATTCAAGGAAGCAGAGTCCTCTGGACCTGGCTTAAATGAACTATTACAAACAGATTTGATGATTATTCACCCACCTCTCATATTCCTTGCATACTCGTTGTGCATAACGCTAGCAATAATAGCAATTACATCCCTGATGACATCAAGTGATGGAGTAAAGGATAGCTTGATTCAAGTTGCAAGACCTGCATTCTTTTTCTCAACTCTAGGCATTGGCCTTGGAGGACTTTGGGCTTACTTAATACTAGACTGGGGAGGATATTGGGCATGGGATCCTGTGGAGACTGGCTCATTACTCCCATGGATTAGTTTAGTGGTATTACTTCACCTTAGAACAAGACCTGGTAAAACATCCGATCATATGTGGGCCGGAATTGGAATGGCAACTGGCGCATTGGCATTATTTGCTACTATGGTTACTAGAGCCGGTGGTGTTTGGGCTGTGAGCGTACACACTTTCGTAATCAATTCCGAAGGCTCCCCTCCAGGAGACGTTTTTGGCAGGATTATGCTAATATTATCTGACATCAGTGGTATAGAGGTCATTGTTTACCTATTAGCCATAATACAACTCATGGGGATATTTTTAGCATCCAGATTAGGTACTGAATTTTCTAAGTGGTGGCTAGCAATGTTGCCCCTAATTGCAATGATGGGAGTTGCAGGTGGAGGAGACGTACTAGATGGGTTCCCTCCTACTTTGCTGGTGATTTTGGGCCTAGGTCCATTTGTTGAGGCTGGAATAAGATCACTACCCAAGGGACATGATTGGAAATGGTTCGCATTGCCAGGAGTAATGGTACTGCTAAGGATTGAACATGGAATGGTATTGTTCGAATTGCTTTCGCTGCTATTCGCATTTGGATTGATATTCGAGAAAGAACGGCTCAAGGCTTGGGGATGGGCTAGTGCAGGAGTAGTACTATTCCTATCGGCATCGTGGTCTGGAATGCTGGACATATGGATTTGTGCAATAGGCATGATTGCTTTCATCACGCCTTGGCTAGTAGCCGGGGATAATGAAGAGTCGAATTTCTCATTCAAGGAAAGAAAATACCAGCAACGAATTGCACTATGGGCTCCAGTAGTAGTGGTCGGACTGTATCTTATTTTGACATTAGTGATACTTATCTCTAGCATCGATTCGATACAACTAGCTGCTCACGAGCTGTATGGAGCACCATTCATTGCAGCACTAATGATAGCATTAGTGATGTGGAGTCTACGAGACAAACCACAGAGAGTGTTTGGTTTCCTAATCTCTACGCCTTTGATAATAGTCGTCGCTTGGTTATTCGGCAACTCGCTAGGGTATGATTCAACTGATGTGCTCGGGGCATCTCTCACACGTGGGCAAATTGGCATGGTGGTACTATTGCCTGCCTTGATGGCGCTGCCTGCAACTTTTTCACTGATAAGAGAAAACACTGGCAAAAGGAACGTATCCCTATACGCACACATCATTCACTTTGGGTTGGTCCTGATGATCATTGGACATGTAATGAGCACCACAATTATTGACAGGGGGACTTATTCACATAGTGTCACCCTAATCAAAGACGAAAAGGTCGAATGGGGCGATTATGAATTTGAATTTACTGAAGTCGTTACCGAGACCGACAATTTAGAAGTTGGCGACGGTTATTTGGGGGCAGTGATTAATGTCTATGAAGATGGGGATTTGATAGATACTGTTGAACCAGGAGTCATCAGATTTGACACTCGTTCCCGCTCTGAAGTAGACCGTGTAACTATGTGGCACGGGGATGTAGTTTTGATTATGGATGGCACGCAGGCACGCTCTTTGATGGAAGGAAGTGACTTAGTCAGGATCATGGTTTATGACCTACCTGGAATACATTTGGTATGGGCTGGATGGACGTTCATGTTATTGGCTAGTCTGGCCATATGGCGACCCCGGAATGACCCAACTGATTGAAATAGGGATGGTTGGTCGCCGGAATGCCCCCGTAGGGGGCGATAGGTGAATTACCATGGAAGAAGGAACTATTGTCCATGTGGAGTACGATTTGTACAACGCAGACTCAGGCGATTTAATTGAAACTACTAGAGAAGATGTCGCAAAGGAGCACGACATGCATCAGGAAGGCCGCAGCTACACCCCGCTAGTTTGTGTCGTGGGATCTGGAAACTTGATTGCAGGATTCGAAGAAAGCCTACTTTCCGCTAAGGCTGACAAGGACATTTCGCTAGAAATCGCTCCTGCAGATGCTTATGGTGAAAAAGACCCTGACCAAATTGAAACTATCTCAATCGACAAGTTGCTACGCCATGTCCGTGACCCTAAGTCATTGTACATTGGAGGACCTGTATCTATCGAAGGTCGCCAAGGAACTCTCTCTTACCTTGCAGCAGGTCGTGCACGTATTGACTACAACCACCCTATGGCTGGTCGTAAACTAAAGTACGACTACAAGATTGTAAAGGTAATCGAAGGAAAGGAAGAGAAGGTATCTGCTCTACTAGAAGCAAATACTGGTCACGAAGGATTCGTAGTCACATTTGACGGCGATGACCTTTCAATCGTTGTCCCACAAACCATGCTTTTCGACACCAACGCTGCAATGCAGAAGTTCCGCTTAGTAACTGTACTAAGAGACGCTGTCAGTGCTGGCAAGGTATCTTTCGTTGAAGAACACGAACCTCGTGTACCTACTGAAGATTCCGAAGAAGAGTGAGCCTTAACAGGTAACACTCATCATCTTGATTGGGTTGAGAGTTAACATGGATGACACAGAGTTCTCCAACGGAGAGCGGTTACTTCTATCCATTTTCGCTTCGATAGCACTCCTAGTAATCGGAGGATTAATCTTCGCTCCAGAAATGTTCTGGGATGATTTTATCAAAATATACATCTGGGATCCTATCGTAAAAGATGCTGGAGAAAGTGGTGATGCTGGTTACTCAGGCGTCAACACTGCAATTTACATTCTTACTATGGTCGCTGCAGTAATCGTACTGCAGGCTGTATTCAGGAAGTGGAGACTACCTGTAGATGATAGAATGCTATGGGCGTTAATCGCATGGGTCGTTCTGGCACCAATCCTACGAGTTATGGAAGATGCTGATTACTTTGCAGAAGGCGTCGATGTACTATTTATCTCACCACTAATCCACATTCATCTTGCAGCATGGCTAGTTGTTTCGGGATTCATTGGACACATTGGAAAGAAGAATGAAATCTCAATGTTAGCAATGCTCCTAGTGGCCTACATTGCATTTACTGGCCTGTTGGTATTACCGAATGTTCACGTCCATGATACTGGCCACTTTTGGATACTAAGTGGCGCTATTGCCGGAGCCGTAATGATTGCTGTAGTAATCCACAATACTTGGGACTGGGAGGCAATTCCTAGAAGCATGCTTGCTTTTGCAATCGGATTAATCACTATGGGAATCGGGCATTGGATTCAACTCATTTCAACACCTTGGGCTCAAGATAGTGGATTGATGCCACGAGACAACGAGGTTATTTGGCCGGTTCTTGTAGTAGTAGTCTTACCATTAGTGATTACTTGGGCTGTATGGAGGCAAGGAGAAGAAGACCTTGCTCAATTACGATTAACTGGAAACGAAGTCGGATTAATTCCTGATGGAATGACATTAGCTGAATGGGAAAGCGAAGACCGCTCTGAACACGCTGTTGAGATTCTAACTCCAAAGGGCATACTTGCTACTCCAATGGTTGCAGGGATGTTGTTTGGGCAATTATGTGATGGTCTTGCCACCATGGTTGGTATCGATTGGTTCGGCTATTCTGAGAAGCATCCTGTTTCTGATGCAGTGATTCAGTATGGTGACAGCCTAGAAATCTTAGGAGAAGGTGCGTGGCTATTTTTCCTAGTCAAGGCGTGTATTGTATCTCTGATAGTTTGGATGTTTTCACAGATGAGAATAGAGAGTAGGCAGCAACATTTGCGTGTACTAATCGTATTGGCCGTAATGATTGTCGGGCTTGCTCCAGGATTACGAGACATTGGCCGCTTAATTCTTGGAGTATAAGCGGTTGATTCAAGTTGAACTCTACCTTCGGTTGTGATGAGGGGCAGACATGGATAGACTAGCAACCCGTGTCAATCGTGCCGACTCAGACTTCCAAAAGCGACGAACTCACAATCAAGAATTGATTGAAACTCTTCGAAACCGCCTGGACACCGTAAGCAATGGTGGAGGTGGGAAATATGTCGAGAGGCATAGAAGTAGAGGTAAAATGCTAGCTAGGGAACGTATTGAGAAAATTATCGACCCCGGAACTGCTTTCCTCGAATTATCTCCTCTTGCTGCCTATGAATTGTATGACGGCAGAGCAAACAGTGCAGGTATAGTAACTGGAGTCGGAATGATACACGGGCGAGAATGCCTATTCGTAGCCAACGATGCTACAGTGAAGGGAGGATCTTACTACCCTATGACTGTCAAGAAACACATTCGTGCACAAACTGTGGCTCACGAAAATAATCTTCCGTGTATCTACCTAGTCGATTCAGGCGGAGCATTTCTGCCTATGCAGGACGAAGTATTTCCGGACATAGGCCACTTTGGTCGAATATTCCGCAATCAAGCAAGAATGTCTGGAGATGGAATACCACAGGTTGCTGCCGTACTGGGGAGTTGTACTGCCGGAGGAGCATACGTCCCTGCAATGAGTGATGAGTCAATAATTGTCAAAGGAAATGGAACTATTTTCCTCGCAGGTCCCCCCCTAGTAAAGGCTGCAACAGGCGAAGTTGTGACTGCCGAAGAATTAGGTGGAGCAGATGTACACACCGCTCAAAGCGGAGTGGCTGATCACTTTGCTGAAGATGAGTCTGAAGCATTGAGAATGGTACGCAATGTAGTAGAGAACCTTGGTTCTAGAGAACTTGCACCATTCGATAGAATAGAGCCAGATGAGCCATTCCATGACGTTGAAGATTTGCTAGGTCTTATCCCATCAGATAATCGAACTCCTGTTGACATCAAGGAAATAATCTCGAGAATTGTAGACGGTAGTAGATTCCATGAATTCAAGGCCAGATATGGTCAGACCTTGATTTGTGGATTTGCCCACATTCACGGTTACAAGGTAGGAATTGTTGCAAACAATGGAATCCTGTTTTCAGAATCCTCACTAAAAGGAGCGCATTTTGTTGAATTGTGTGGACAAAGAGGCATACCTCTGGTGTTCTTACAGAACATTACTGGGTTCATGGTAGGTAAAGCGTACGAGGCTGGCGGTATTGCCAAGGATGGTGCAAAATTAGTCACAGCAGTATCCTGCGTCAATGTTCCAAAGTTCACAGTAATTATTGGTGGCTCGCACGGAGCTGGAAATTACGGTATGTGTGGCAGAGCATATGATCCAAGATTCCTATTCATGTGGCCTAACAGTCGAATCTCAGTGATGGGTGGTCCGCAGGCTGCAGACGTTCTAACGACTGTCAAACAAGACCAGAGAGCGCGTGAAGGAATGCCACCAATGGAAGGTGAAGAGTTGGACGATTTCCGCTCACCAATACTGGAAAAGTATGAGACTGAAGGTAGCCCATATTATTCCACAGCGAGACTTTGGGATGATGGGATTATCGACCCAAGAGACACCAGAGATGTTCTAGGATTATGTATAGCCGCAAGTCAAAATGCGAAGTTGCCAAACGACAGATTTGGCGTATTTAGAATGTAATTGGAATTTTAATTTTTGCAATTGGAGAATTAGACATGAATAATCAACCCACAACTTCACTTATTCAATTGGAAATCGATGGATGTATTGCTCGCGTTAGTCTGGCCCGTTCAGAGAAATATAACGCCTTGAATATCCAAATGATTACTGAATTAATCGAAGTATTCCAATGGACATCAGAGAACTCCGTAGGCACTACTGGAAAGTTAGCATCTGATGACGGAACCCCTTACCTCAGAGTACTAACATTGACCGGCCAAGGTAAGCACTTCTGTGCAGGAGCCGACATCAACATGATGAGAGATGCAGGAGCAAATACTCCCGAAGAAAATCGAAGAGATTCTGAAAGATTGGATGCTTTGTTCAATGGACTTTGGTCTCATCCATGTTTCACGATTGGGCTAGTTCAAGGCGTGGCATTAGGCGGAGGTGCTGGTTTGATTGCTTGTCTAGATCACGTAATTTGCAACCCTAAAGCCAAGATTGCATTATCTGAAGGAAAACTTGGGATTCTTCCTGCTGTAATCGGCCCCTACGTCTATCGTAGAATGGGTAGCGCAAATTTCCGCAGACATGCTATGCTTGCAGGTAGAATGGATACATCTGAAGCGCTCAGAATTGGCATGATTGATTCCGTTAGTGAAGATGGTGAAGCAGATTCGTCAAAGATTATCTCAGAAGTCCTCTCAACAGGCCCTTGCGCAGTTACTGCTGCTAAGGAATTGACCCTAGGGTTTGACAGATGGTCTGAAAATGATGAATCTCTCAGACTATGGACATTGGACTTCACCAGCAGAATGCGTGGAAGTCAAGAAGGTCAAGAAGGGCTTTCTTCATTCCTAGAAAAGAGAAGCGCTAACTGGAAACCCGAGGAGTGATTCGATGCTAAAACGCACTCTCGTCGCAAACCGCGGTGAGATTGCATGCCGTATCTTACGTGCTTGCAAAGAGGCAGGTATCGAAGGAGTTGCAATCCATGCTGCAAATGACGCAGGCTCGTTGTTCACAGAGATTGCTGACATTGCGATTCCTCTGCAAGGAGAAGGACTTGCAGAAACATATCTCAATCAAGAACAAATTCTTGAAATCGCAATCCAAAACGGATGTGATTCGATACACCCCGGCTTTGGGTTCTTATCCGAAAGAGCAGATTTCGCTCAATTGGTAATGGATTCTGGCCTTATTTGGATTGGACCTTCTCCTGAAGCGATAACCCAAATGGGTGACAAAATGACTGCAAGGATCACTATGAAAGCTGCAGGAGTTCCTGTAATCCCGGGAGAAGAAATAGATGGAGGCTTAGAAGAAGTCCTCGCCATAGCTCCTTCTGTTGGATACCCATTATTGCTCAAAGCAACTGCTGGAGGCGGCGGTAAAGGAATGCGAGCAGTGTATGAAGAAGAGAATCTGGAAAGCGAAGCAAAGGCTGCAATGCGAGAAGCATTGAACGCATTTGGAGACGATCGAGTCTATGTTGAGAGATTACTAACCGGAAGTCGTCACATCGAGATACAAGTCTTAGCCGACAAGTACGGGCGAACTATCCACCTAGGCGAAAGAGAGTGTAGTGTTCAAAGAAGACATCAAAAGGTGTTCGAAGAAGCTCCGAGTGTTGCTATTGACGCCGAATTGCGACAGGCTATGGGGGACGCCGCATGTGATGCCGCAAGAGCCGTGAATTACGAAGGGGCGGGCACTGTAGAATTCTTAGTTACTCCAACTGGTGAATTCTTTTTCTTAGAAATGAATACTAGAATCCAAGTCGAACATCCAGTCACTGAGATGGTTACTGGCGTAGACTTGGTAAGAGAACAATTACGAATTGCTGGAGGAGAAGCAATGAGTTGTGGAGATTTAAACATCCGTGGCCATGCAATCGAAGTCCGTCTTTACGCTGAAGACCCTGCTAACAATTTCCTTCCAGCAATCGGTCAACTAAAGCGATTTATTCCACCTACTGGTCCTGGTGTGCGCCTTGATACAGGAGTCCGCGAAGGTGATGCAGTAACTCCAGATTACGACCCAATGCTTGCCAAACTGATTGTTTGGGCCCCTTCAAGAAAAGAAGCATTGCAAAGAATGGGCAGGGCTCTTGATGAATTCGTAGTTCTTGGCTGCACAACTAATGTCCGATTCCTCAGAGAGTTATGTGACCATCCAGATGTTGTCGATGGATGGACAACTACCGACATGATTGACCGACTGTGGCCAGATGGATGGAATCCAGATCTACCCGCTGCTATTGCAGATGCTGGTTTGCTAATCGCTTCCGCATGTGAATCAACAAACCACGGCAGGACTGCTGCTTCGCAGTCAGGTTCTTCACAAGCGCCGTCACCATTCTCTCAACTATCAAGGAGGTATCCTTGATGGAATTCAAAACATCTGATGGAAGGAAAGAGATTGAGGCTCATCGAGATGGCCTAACCTTCATTCACGGTGCAACACTTGTCCATATGGGCAACGAGATATGGCTAGAGATGGGTGGCCGTAAGCACAAGGCTACTGCTGCAAAGGTAGGAGACACATGGTGGGTCCATGTTCTTGGCCACACCCTACAATTCGAAACCATAGAGGCCGGGGCATCCGGCGCGGATGATGATGGCGGCCTTACTGCACCAATGCCAGGTAAAATCCTAGATGTGCTAGTTTCTGTTGGCCAGAATGTCAAGGCTGGTGATGCATTGATGGTCATGGAAGCAATGAAAATGGAACACAAAATTGTTGCAGGTCACGATGGTATTGTGGAAGCTGTCAATTACAATACTGGAGATCAAGTCATTCAGGGCGCTGAATTACTTTCCATCTCAGATTCTTAGTTTTCCGACTATTTGGAACGGAATGTGATATACTTAGAAGAGATTATTCACACAAGTATTTCCATTATCGTCTGAATTAGTTAGAGAAAATAGATTTCAATATTTTCTTTTGACGGGACATGATTTATCATCTTGTAGAATGTGATTAGATATACTGGACGTGATGATGATGGGGCTTTTAGACAGAATATCGACTGAATCACAGAAGGTCTCGTTTTCCAGACGCCCAAGAAAAGGACGAAAGGTCGATGAGGGAAGAGGTCAGAAGCTCCTGGATGCAATCGAGGAAAAGAGTGTTCCTGGCGGTGTCATCCTCGTTATGGAGAGTGAAATCACAAGAGGTGGGAGACAAATAGGACCTGCGCTTATGTTCTTGATTTTTGGAAGTGTTTTTTGTGCTATACCTATCGTTATGATAATCGGTTCCGCACTTGGAGGAGCCCTCTTTATTGTTCCATGTGTGATGATCATTTGCATTCCTTTCCTTTGGTTTGGTTCAAGGTTTGTGATTGCCGGTTGCAGTAACCTGTTTAATCCTGAACCGGTAGAAGGTGTATGTACAATGCATTGGTTTGATAAAAATCATCGTTTTTTGGCTGTCATCGAACATACTACGGATCCAAAAACTGGGCAGGAGTTCTACCCTGAGTTACTGTTGGGTATTTATCTGAAATCAACCGATGAAGTTGCGATATTGTACGATCCTCCAAGTGACGGCGCAGTGTTTTATGGGGACCGAAGAGTGTGTTTGTGGGACCCAAAAAGTCAAGAAGAATCCTTTGTAATATTGAACTTAGAATGGTTTGAGTATGGTGAAGAAAAGATGGCAAGGAAAAGAGCAAGGCATTTCAGTCTGAAATTAGGGCTCAAATTCACCCTTGAAATCAATGCGAGTGGGGAAAAGAATTGGGATGTTATCAAATCCAATGCAAGTTGATGGTTTATCGTGGTTGTGCGTGCCATCCAACCCTCGTTGAGTGCATGAATGTACAAGGTATATCCATTCGACTAGAGCCCCCATAGCCGAATAAATATCTTCATAGCATAACCAGTAATACAGTATAATGGTGAAGTGTTGAGTATTCGAGGTAATATCGTTTCAGCACTAATCCGCCCAAACAAAATCCTCTACCGGATTTTCAAACCATCTGCTAGGTTTGTTCGCTTTTATGTTCATCCTCAGGCATGGCTAGGTTCGAAAATATTTGGCCCTTTTGGGGTACGTATTAAACGGACCGAGTTTGGTGGAATCTCGGGAGTTACCCTCGCCCCAAAGAAAAATCAACGCAAGAACACATTGATTGTTTTTTTCCATGGAGGAGGATATTGCTTCGGTTCATCACTAACTACGCATAGGTTAGGATTGACTAATTTATGCAAAATAACCCGGAGCGTATGTCACTCGGTAGATTATCGCCTAGCGCCTGAAAACCCCTATCCTGCAGCGCTAGATGATGCCTTGGCAGCATGGAGAGATATTGTCACGAAAAACCTGGATTCGCAAATTATCTTAGCGGGGGATTCTGCTGGAGGTGGGCTTAGTCTGGCTTTGATGATGTATCTTCGTGACCACGATGAAAAACTCCCAGATGCATCAGTATTATTTTCTCCCTGGACTGACTTAACTTGTGAATCAGAATCACATAGAACTAACGCTAAGGCTGACCCGATGTTTATTCACCAAATGACCAAAGATAGCGCAGAGTATTATGCCCCAGGCATCGATAAAGAGAGACCATACATCTCGCCTGCATTCGGAGATTTCAGCGGACTCCCCCGTATTTTAGTTATGACCGGTGAGAACGAAATCTTACTGGACGACACTCACATCATAGGCGAAAAGGCTGCGAAAGATGGCGTAGATATTGAAATTGAAATATGGCCAAATATGTTCCATGATTGGTGGTTATTTGGAAATTTTATTCCTGAAACAAAACAATGTTTGCAGAAGATTGCAGATTGGATTGATACAATCTAACAGATTACTACTCAACGACGACGCTTCTGACTACGCTGAGCACGTGCTTGTGCTGCTCGTGCCTTATTGGAGCCTTTACGCTGTGAACGCGCTCTCTTGTCCCCAACCTTTGGTCCTCGCTTCTGAGCTTCTTTCTCATTATTGCGCTGATCTTTTTGCATTTGTCTCCATTGGCCACCAATGAGTTGGAGAATCTCTTCCTTGGTAGTTGCACCAATCGATTCGTTTGCTCCTTTTTTGGAAACCCAAAGGCGACCTTCCTTGCTATGAGGTCGGTTTGGGTGTGACACTCTTTCTTCGCGCTTGACCTTCTTGAGACCTAATGCTCTAGATGCAATAAATAGCCCCTCAAGGTCAGGTTTGAGTACGCTAGAATCTCGTGGAACACGGCGACCACTACGACGACTAGACTTGGCATTGAAGTAACCAGGCCAGACTGCGATGCGGTCAGGATTGTGGTCCATGTCAACCCCTCAGTGGGTGGTTGGCTTTGAACCCATTCAAAGGACAACACCGTTCAGGACGCCATCGTGCCCTGGACGAGAAGTAATTCTAACGTGTCCCTTATCGGTCTCAACAACTGCACCCTTAGTTAGGATGTTACGACGAATGTAGTTTGGATTTGCGTCATTCTTGATGACGTTGGTAATTGAAGCAACGGAGGACTTCCCGTCCTTTCCGTTAACTGTACAGCGGTTGTCAGATAGAACACGAACTAGTGTGTTTCCACCGGTCTTGCGGTAGATTTTACGCTTAGGTTCCCCGATGAGAGCAAATTGCTTCTCAGAGGAAATTTCAGTGCTGCGCTTTCCACGAGAAGGAACGCGACGTCCACCAGTTGACTTACGACGAGAGATTCCGTGCCACTGTGCCATATTATTGTCTCCAGCGATTCGGCGACCAGCCGTTCATATTTGAAGGGTATGCATCAAACACAGTCTGCTGACTGAGTGTCAATACAGGCTCCATCGAGGTACAGAGAGGCGGTGACCGCATCTCCAGCCATTAATGGCCCAACTCCGGCAGGAGTCCCTGTAAACAATACATCTCCTTTCATTATCGGAGCCCAATTAGACAATTTGTCAATTAATTCTCTAGGCGTCCAACTCATTTCAACAAGTGAACCCCTTTGAACCTCATTTCCATTGATTTTGAGACCATATTCTGCATTAGGATTGTACTTGACCCAGTCACCTATTACTGAGCTACCTGCGAATGCTTTGGCTTCAGCCCAAGGTAGACCACCTGCTTTGAGGCGATCTTGTACACTCCTCTTTGTTAGGTCCAAGCCCAAAGCCATCTCTGTTGGCATCAAATCATCTCCTAATTTCAGAACTAGTTCAACCTCATGATGCACGTCGCCCCCGCAAGTGTCGATTTGTCCAAAACTAACAACGCTAGAGGTTGATTTCAAGAAGAATACCGGTTCCTGAGGAATTGGATTCCCTAACTCCTCAGCATGTTTAGGGTAAGTTCTGATGGCACACCATACGTCCATGCTATCCCGAAGAGTGCCAAGCACATCAAACCGAAGGGTCAAACCGGAGAATCCCTAGGGCTGTACATGGCCAAGGATTGGCAAATCAAGAAGAGGCGTCCTGTTCGAAGGAAGAACATTGCACCCCTTCTCAAAGATTTGGAAGAAGCTTTGGGAATCGATTTGGCTGTTGACGGAGCATTTTTGGAGATGGCTGATTATGGACCATGGAAGATGGTTTTAGTCGACAGAGTGCCTCTGGCGGTTGAATTGATGAGTCCTAGTGATGAAAGAGTTGTATTCTTAACATTACGAGGATTCCTTTCTTATCCCTGTGAAAAGAGATTTGTTGAAGTTGATCACGGTGCAATACCCTTCTTGATGAAAGGAGCAGATTGTATGGTGGCCGGAATTCATTCCGCTGACGAGGATATCGTTGATGGAGACTTGGTGTGGGTTCGAGACCAAACCCATAAACGCCCATTGGCCATAGGATGGGCTACCAAGGATGGGTCATCCCTCATTACTGAAGTAAAGGGTAAGGGGCTAAAGAACATACATTGGGTAGGTGATGAGTTATGGGAGATGGAATTATGAGAACTAGAGTCCTTGTTTGTATTTTGATGAGTTTCGCCTTAATTAATTCAGCTTCTGCTGCTGACATGGAGGGCGGAGTAAATGTCGAACCTGTTGTTGAAGATACTATTTTCAATGCAATAACTCACACTGAAACTACTCATGATTTGGAAGATTGGGAAATTACGATGACCCTAAATGATGCGTCATACAACAACAATACTACTTTCTCTCTGACTACTCAGATTTGTAACAATGAGGGTGTATGCTTACCTCCTGAAGAGGCAACTCTCCTTACTGATGATGATAGAACATTTACATCTGCAGTTACTACAATCGAAGACCATACATATGTGAACTGGAGAGTCAAAGCTACTTACTCTGAAGACAATGATACGACTGAAATGTTCCCCTCATCTGGATTCTATAAGACTTGGTCGGACTGTTGGTTAAACGATGGTGAATGGGGCGGAGATGGTTGTTCTGAAAAGGCATCAGATGATTCAGATGACATGTCTGCACTAGGAATCATGGCAACTGCTGGAGTGATCGCAATCGCTGCAATCATTCGCTACAAATGAATTCTACTAGCCTTTCAATGAAGCGCTTTTGCTCTGGTCCATAATCTGTGATTGTAACAGTAACACCTTCTGGTTTTAATTCACCATTAAGAAAGCCTCTACGATTTATGTCTGAGGCGACCAAAGGTAAATTTTTAGCCACTAAAACGAATAAAATCCCTTCATCATTAATCTCGATATTCATTTCATCACATATCGATTGCTGAATCAATGCAAGCAGTTCTTCGGGCGATTCGCCCCCTCCGTATGCAGAAAGAAACCCAAGGTCGGTTTCATTCTGTTCAATAAGATGGTCTAATCCTCGTCCACTCATCTAAAACCCTCATATCGGTGTTTGGATGAAATTCCAACCTACAACTTGCCCATTGGTTGCATCCATGGCTAGAGAAAGGGAATTATCCCATTCTCCAGATTGCCAAGAACGAGTCAGGTCTAGTGTCGTTGCACCAGTATCTCCAGAATTTAGACTATTCAGCCAGTCGGTATAATCACCGTCAGGAGTTACAATTAGATGCCCGATCCTTGTTGTAGAATGGTATTCACCGTTTGAATTGAAGAAACCATCATCACCGGTTAGTCTTGGATACCTCATGGAATCTGCCAAATCTTGTTCAAGCATACTCAAATTAAGCGCTGAAGGAATATCATTCCGACTGTGCGCTACCGAGTTATCGTAACTTCCGTGTTGGAGATAGTCGCAGTTCTGATCACTAGGCGTCCCATATACATCGATTAGAACCCAACCCGAAGTAGGAACATCACTAACATAGGATAAATTCCATTGTGTGGCTCCTGTCTGATTGCTAGGGCCATCTCTTGCCCTCCAGATATATCCGCCATCATCAAGGGTTGAAGTTGCAGCTACTGCCTCATCTACAAAACCACCATCTATACAATCAACAGCCATCTCAAGAGTGTGTGCCCTCAAACTGCTATTATCTGGTAAATGTAGGCCATTACTGCCCCAATCAGATAATTGTGAAGTTGTTGGAACATAAGCACCTGCATTTGGAACTGAAGAGTAGCTTCTGCCCATGTCAAGTAATTTGTCGCCGCGCTTCAAAGTATCCTGGGACATTTCCAGTTTCAAACTCAGAGAACCTTCTGGTAGGACAATATCTGCAAGTTGTTCACTGAATGTTCCACAGGATGAGGTGTCAGCCTGATCACCGGAGATTGTGACGTCTACATTCTGCTTTACAGCCCAAGGAGACTCCTCGTCAACCCACATTGTAATTCTAGCACTACCAAAGCAGTTGTCACGTATTTCTCGATGTTCTAAGGTGACTTTCCACATCTCTTCTCCACCGACCTCGTCAGGTCCGATCACGTTCCATTCCCAACCTAGATGAGTGCCATTTGCTCCTTCTTGGATCAGAGTAGTGCCTAACATATCTCGAACCTCTATCGGTGAAATTACAATCGCAACACCTGGTGCGACCTCTTCGAGTAAACCGAGAACACCGCCAAGTCCGAACGACATAGTTGTGCCCTGTCTGTAATCTCCGTCTAGATTTAGTTTCCAATCTGCTTCGGTAGAGATGATGTCTCTTTCTGAAATCTCAGTCCAGGATTTGGTATTGAATTCTAAAGTTCCACCAACTCCTGCTGCAATATCGCTGCATTCATTTGGAGACAAGATTTTGTGTTTGTATCGAGATACTGTTAGCGAATCAAAATCCCTTGTCTGTACTTTTTCAACTGCTAGCCAATCTAATCCATAGGCACCTTTTGCTTGAACTGCGCCCAGTAGTGTATCATCATCCTCAAGTTCCAATTGGTTACTATTGCCTTCTGTAACCGAAGTAGTTCCTTTACCAGCAAACTCCAATTGGAGACGACAAATATCTTCTTCATCGGTTTCGATATTGTCCAGTACTAAGTCAATGTAGCCTTCTGTGGCATCTAAATCACCGTTTAGAACGGTGTAACCCATGGAATCCCCATAACGCAAATCATCTGCAGTGAAAGGCTGTAACTGGTTGTTTGCATACCAATACCAACCACCTGATGCAACTAAAATTGCTAAGATTACTGCTGCTACTTTGGGATTTTTAATTTGCTCCATAAGAGTCAATGAATTATTTGTTGATTTATATTCACTTGGAGTCGGCTCTACGACTTCTTCAATGATTTCTGCTTCAATGAACTCTGCAACAAGGACCTCTTCTTCCTCTTGCGGTTCCTCTTTCTCTTCCTCAGTATCGTCGATCTTTGGTAATGGGACGGTTTCAACTTCTTCAAGCGAAATTGAATCTTCGTTGAAAAGGCGATTCAATCTATCGATTAAATCCGCTTTACGACCCGTTACAGAGAGGCCGTTCTTTTTGCACATTTCCTTCAATTCGGACACTGTGTGCGAGGAAGAGACATACGAACTAGACTCACCCATCGAATAGTACGGGAACTTCACCCTCTTTCAAGGATGGGGCTAGATGTGGCCCTTTAGGGCCATTCAAGCATCTTACTCTACATGCGGTAAGTATTGTCCTTCACTGAAAGTGTAAACCGTCTGGTCATAAGTTCCATCTGGCAACTTACGGAAGTACCAACCGTCTCCTTGGTCTTCATAAACGCCTTGATCTGTGTCTGGTGTTACGGTTGTTTCAGGTTGAGATTCTTCAACTACAGCCGGTGGACCTTGAGGTCCCGGTGCAGGAGGCCCTGTTGGACCAGAAGGAGGTCCCGATGGGCCAGATGGCGGACCAGTAGGGCCGCCAGGAGGACCGCTCGGTCCTGCAATTATTTTCTCAGATGAAGTCTGAGATAGAACCGCTTCTTCGATTGAAGGCTCGACCTTAGGTTCGATTAAACTCTTGACGAGTTTGCCGTTCTTTTGAGCTCCGATAAACGCAAAGCCAGACAATGAAAGGCATACAATTCCCACTAATGCCAGAGGTAATTGAGTAGGGTACATGTTGACTGTAGTTTCAACATTGATTCCTTCAAAATTCTGATTATTTGTTTTACTGACTGCAATCTGAACGCAATAAATCCCGGGGTCTACATTGAATTCAATGTCATAACTTTTCGATTCTACGGGATTCTCGATTGAGTAGTAATTATTTGGATGGCTAGAATTTCCTTGCTGAAGTAATAATCTCTCTTTGTTAAGAGAACCATCTGTTGAATCACACCCCTGGGGATTCTCTATCATGTAAACATCAATACTTTCGATATCAGTAGGTACTGATTGGACTACAACTTCAATCTCAACTGCAATATCAGAAAATCCTTCACCTGGAGCATCCATTCCCCATACATCAATAGTCTTGTCAATCGAACCAATTCCTTCGTCAACATAGAGAACTGTAGTCATAAATGGATACAATGCAAATCCGAAAAATAGAGCTGCTAAACCAAGATACATGAACACATTCCATCGTGAACGTTTGAGTGCCTCTTGACGTTCTTCAATAGTCAACTCCGGAACATCTTCCTCTTCAGAAACAACCATTGGTTCTTCTGCGACATCATCGGTCATGGTCGGGCCATCACTATTCAGAACTTGAATTGAACGATTGCCGATTTTTAGCAAAGGACTGAAAAAGGTTAGGTTTTCATCTGGTAACATGACAACTAGACTTGCCGTATTGTCGCGAGGTCCGCGACTGTACAGTACAAGACGTTTAGTTGAAGAAGCAAGATTGCGTGATGTTGATGTCGCCGTATTAGATCCAATGCAATTCTCATTGTTCGTTGCAGAGCAAGATATTGGTATTCTGCACAAGGGTCAAAAATTCGATTATGATGCAGTGATTCCAAGGATTGGTCACTCGATTACCAAACATGGTGTTTCTGTTTTGCGACACCTTGAGCAACTCGATGTTTGGACTGCCAATTCGAGTCAAGGTATTTTGCAAAGTAGAGATAAATTACATTCCTCTCAGATTCTAGCAAGAAATAGAATCCCAACCCCCAGAACTGCGTATGTTCGTGACATGAAAGACATAGAAAGGGCGATTGAAGCGGTTGGTGGCCTTCCGGCTGTAGTCAAGGTTACACAAGGAACTCAAGGACAAGGCGTATTCCTGAGGCATACAATTCACGAAACACGCAATCTAGTTCAAGGCTTGTTAGTCACAGGTAAAGCCGTTCTGATTCAAGAATACATAGCGGAAAGTCACGGTAAGGATATTCGCGCTCTAGTGGTGGGCGGTAAGGTTGTTGCCACTATGAGAAGGAAAGCTAGAGGGCGTGAATTCCGTTCTAACTACCACCTAAACGGTACTGTCGAAAAGGTGGAAATCAGTGAAGAATATGCAGAAGTTGCGTGTCGTGCTGCAAGAGTTCTAGGATTGAATGTTGCAGGAGTGGATCTTCTCGAAGGTAACGAAGGACCATTGGTTTTGGAAGTTAATTCATCACCAGGGCTTGAAGGGATTGAAAAGGCGAGCGGAGTGAATGTTGCTGGAGCAATTATTGACAATGTATTGTCTGAATGTGATTTCAGTGAAGTAAACGTGGACCAATTGTTGAAAACAATACCTGGCCAAGGCGTTCTTTCTGTCCACTTGAGGAATCATCCACATCTAATCGGTTCCCCGATAAGTGAGATTTTCAAAGGAGAAATGCCAGTTTTCGCTTTGTCTAGAGCAGGTGATCTAATTTGGAACCCCGAGCCTGAATTGCAATTGCGATTCCGTGATTCATTGATTTGTTACGGAGACTTAGCACAACTGAGAGCGAGTGTCAAGCGAACCCTTCTCGACATACCACCGGTTTCAAATGCTGAAACTGGAGAATCTGATGTTTAATCCAAGCATCATGATTGAAAACAGCAGCAATTGTATTGCTGTGGACCTTAGCCAAACTAGTTCTCTTCGACTGTAGCAGTGTGTATTACCACAGGTAGAATCGGGCGATCGTTTTGACCGGTTTCCACTTGAGAGATTGTGGTTATGTGTTCACAACCTTCTGTAACTTCTCCGAAAACAGAATACTCACCATCTAGGTGTGAAGGATTACTATCACCTGGTACTATGAAGAATTGCGAACCTGCAGAATTTGGAGCGTTGGTTCTCGCCATTGAAACCATACAAGGTAGATGTTGAAGACCAAGGTCTGCTTCTAGAGGGACTGTCCAACTTTCCTCTGATGAACATTCAGATTGTTCTGCTTCTTGACCATTGCAATAACCATACCAATTTGCAGCATATCCCCCGGTTCCATCATGATTCTGGAAGTCTCCGCCCTGAATCATGAAATTATCGATTACTCTGTGGAAAGTAACATTGTCGAAATTCCCCTCGATGGCATGTGTCTTGAAATTGTCAACATGTAGTGGTACCAATTCGTCATACAGCGTGATGACGACAGTATAGTTTGCTTCAGCATCTTCAAAACTCGAACCATGGTATATCTCCAATGTAACCTCTGTGCCATTAGATAGATCTGGTTCAGCAGGGTCATCATTATCGAGACATCCTGGCGATGACATCATCAAAACGCTCAAGATACAAACTCCAAATAAGCGCTTGTTGGTAACTACTCTCTCCATGTTTGCCGTATACTATCCTGATATATTGCCTCAACGGTATATCATTCGACAAATTATTCGCATAATCTATTCTTCTTCAAGATTTGATTTTCTATTCTTTATTCGAGGGATTACAATCCACAATATTCCAATGATTCCCGTGTAAATAAGTACATATTCCACAGTTGGGTTTTCATCTAAAAATGGCTCTGTGCATTCTGAAACTCCCCGCCACCAAGTATCATTCGGAATTTCTTCACCGATGATGAAAGTACTCCCTAGCAATGGAGTTGCTACTGATAGGTTTCTCTCTGCACCAAGTTGTGAAACCAATTCCATTGGCTCATACCAGTGATGTAGGGCTAATTCATACTTGGAAATATGAATCGGAAGAATTACAGATGCATTTAGATCAATACCCGCTTGGATAACCTCTTCAGGTAACATGTGTATCTGCTGCCAAGCAACATTGTATTGTCCCGAATCTAAGAAGGCTAGGTCAAATGGACCATATCTCTCGCTGATATTTACAAATTCATCCATATATCCAGTATCTCCACTAAAGTAGATACTTTTGTCATTGAAATTAAAGACCCATGAACCCCACAATGTGCTGTGACTGTCACTCAAACCTCTGCCACTAAAGTGACGAGCTGGAGTAAGTGCTGCTTGCAAATCCTCGGTCAGATTCACTTCATCATACCAATCTAGTTCCTGGATGTTTTCTTCATCTATATCCCATTCCAATAAGTGGTTTTTAATTCCTAATGGAACTAAGAAATCTGAATCTTTGAGTTCTTTTACAGTGTCCATATCTAAATGGTCATAATGGTCATGAGAAATAAAAACATAGTCTATTTTTGGTAAGTCGTCTAGACTGTATGAGTTTTCATAAGGGAAAGGTTCTGGCCCTAGAGAGAGAGGGCCTGCGCCCGAATCACTGAAGACTGGATCTGTAATTATACTGAGATTATTTGACCGTATCAGAATTGTCGAGTGCCCAAACCACGTCACACTAATTTCTCCATCTTCTAAATCCATTAACTCAAATTTTTCAGAAGGTAACTTCTCATTAGGCGACCTACAATCATCACTAACTAGGTAATCTCCTAACAAATCCCAAGTCGATACATCGTCAGATTGCATTGTGGTTGGATTAAGATTTTCAAAAATTCCATCTTCGAAATTTGGTGAATCATGCGAAGAAGGTTCAGCACCAAAATCTTCTGCAAAATTGACTACTATTGCTGTAGACAAAACCAATAATGCAACTAAAATTACTATTATGAAGGACAATAGTTTGAATTTTCTTTTGAAACTAGGTTTTGCAAAATCAGATTCTTTTTTACTGAACAGTTTTGTCTTAGTTAGAAGTTTCACCGCTAACCAGAATATCGCAATTATCACAAGCAAAATATTCAATGAACGTAAATTGCTTCCCTCGAACCAAAGAATTGTCGATAATACGACTAAAATGTACCCTAGCAGGTCGTTTCCTGGTTTGAAAAGACTGGCAAGTTTGGTGTTCAAGTGATTTGTTGCCTCAACAGATGAACTGGTTAGGCTAGACATAGCAATCCCTGCATAAAATGGAGTTCACATTCGAACTTTCTTTCCAGTGATTTTTCTCCAGATTCTCTGAAGTGGATCGTAGTATCTGTCTACAACTCTTTCTTTCAACTGAATAATTGCATCATCAGTAATTTGGATTCCTGCAGGGCATACTTCAGTACAGCATCTTGTGATGTTACAATACTCGATTCCAAACTCCTTCTTAATTTCAGGAATACGGTCTTCTTCATCGAGAGGATGCATTTCATATTGCGCTAATCTTACAAGATTTCTTGGTCCTGCGAAATCATCGAATAATTGGTGGTCTCTAAGTACGTGGCAACTGTTCACGCAAAGGAAACACTCGATACATTCACGGAATTGTTGTACTCTGTGAGCTTCTTGCTGATTAAATTCCCAGTCTTTCTCTTCCGGTCCTTTGATTGGCTTAATCCTCTGAGCGACTTCATAATTCCAAGAAACATCTGTAACTAGATCTTTGATGTGCGGGAATGCTTTCATTGGACGTACTTCGATTGGCTGTCCTTCTGGCGTTTCAGCGACAACATCTGACATACGAGTCATACACATCAAGCGAGGACGGCCGTTGATTTCGGCACTGCAAGAGCCACACTTACCGGCCTTACAGTTCCAGCGAACTCCGAGGTCCGGTTCCTGTTCATACTGAATACGATGCATACAATCCAGGACAACCATTCCTTCGTCCAATTCAAGATCGTATTCTTCTAATTCTGCATCTTCGCCTTCTCCACGAAGTACCTTGAATTTCTGATTCTTGCCTTTGAGTGACATTAGTTTTCGCCTCCCTGTTCTGCTGCTCTTTCAGCAATCATTGACTTGACTTCATTGATTGTTTCTTTGAGATCATCTCTCATTTCTTCAATCGGTTCTTGTCGTATCTTAATTTCACCATCTTCCATCCAACAGATGTTCAAATTGTTACCCCAGAATTCATCTTCGTGACCCGGGAAGTCATCTCTTGTGTGCCCACCACGACTCTCTTCTCGAGTTAGAGCGGCCAAGGTAGCGACTGTTGAGATGTCGACCATATTTTTGAGGTCCAATGCTTGGTGCCATCCAGAGTTGTACTTACGGCTTGTTCCTGGGAAACAACTCTGTTCTCTAAGAGAGAATTGCTTGAGGTCGGCCAGTGCTTGTTCTAGTTCATCCTTTACTCGAATGATTCCTACCTTTTCTTGCATCATATTACGCATTTCGTCATAGATGAGACCGGGATTCTCTCCTTCGCCTCTTTCAAGTGGCGCAATCATTTCCTTGATTGCAGCCTGAACTTGTGATTTATCGATTCCAGGTTGAGCAAGGTCTGTAGAACGCTTAGCAGCATGTTCTCCTGCTCTCTTACCGAATACGATAAGATCGGATAGGGAATTACCACCTAATCTGTTAGCGCCATGCAGTCCACTCGCAACTTCTCCACAAGCAAATAAGCCAGGAACTGTAGTTTCTTGAGATTCAGCATCAACAACAACTCCGCCCATTACATAGTGAGCAGTTGGACCTACTTCCATAGGCTCTTCTGAGATATCAACTCCTGCCAATTCCTTGAATTGGTGATGCATTGAAGGCAACTTAGCAAGAATTGCTTCCTTACCTCTGTGTGAGATATCTAGGAATGCTCCGCCGTGAGGGCTACCTCTACCTGCTTTCACTTCACTGTTGATTGCTTTAGCAACTACGTCACGAGTTAGTAACTCTGGAGGTCTGCGAACTGTAGCAAGCTTGCCAGATACCACTTCCTCAACCCATTGATCGGATTCTTCAACAGTAGCAGCATGGTCACCTGCGAACATTTCAGGGACATAATCGAACATGAAACGGTCTCCCTTCGAATTTGTCAAACGTCCGCCTTCTCCACGAACACCTTCTGTCACGAGGATCCCTCTAACAGATGGAGGCCAAACCATTCCGGTTGGGTGGAATTGCACGAACTCCATATCGCGAAGTTCTGCGCCTGCCCATAGGGCCAGAGCATGTCCATCTCCTGTATATTCCCAAGAACCTGAACATACCGACCAGCATCGTGTAATTCCGCCAGTTGCAAGAACAACTGACTTTGCAGAGAATGCATGGAATTCGCCGTCAACTCTGGTGTAAGCAACACAGCCAGTGACTCTGTCGCCTTCTTTGAGTAAACTACGAACAGTCACTTCTGTGAACATGTCAATCCCTTCATGAATTCCTCTTTCCTGAAGAGTTCGAATCAATTCGAGACCAGTTGCGTCTCCAACGTGCGCTAGTCGAGGGAATGTGTGCCCACCGAAGTTACGCTGGTTGATGAGATTCTTATCGGTTCTATCGAATACTGCTCCCCATTGCTCTAACTCTCTGACCCTGTCTGGAGCTTCTTTTGCATGGAATTCAGCCATTCGCCAGTTAGCAAGCCACTTGCTACCTTTCATGGTATCGTGGAAATGAACTTCCCACCCATCTCTAGGATCTGCATTTTGCAGAGCAGCAGCACAGCCGCCTTCTGCCATAACAGTGTGGGCTTTACCCAACAAGGACTTGGTGATAATTGCGGTCTTAGCCCCGCTTCTTGCTGCTTCAATAGCCGCACGTAATCCAGCACCTCCGGCTCCAATTACAACAACATCGTACTCGTGGGATGTATATTCTTCAGTCATTTCAAGCACCTCCGATTAGAATAAGGCTGAAGTCATTAATCATGCCTTTAGACACTGCAATCGTCCAAGCATCTCCTACGAATACGAATGTTAGAGATACCCAGAACCAAAACCCGTGACTACGGTTGATTATGCTAATCTTAGAAAATATTGCACCTCTAATTTTTGAAATCCCGTTAGCCCAGCGGTCAAGAACTCCACCGGCAAGATGCCTTAGAGCATGGCATGAAGTAACATACATTGTTAGACAAACGGCTTCTACTGTAAGAATAATTGTTCCACCTGAAATTCCATATCCATCATTATCGAAAGCCATTGTGTGAGTGATGTCCCACCATTTGATTAGCAGAATTGGAATAACCATGTAGAGGAAATAACGGTGTAAGTTGTTGACAATGAAAAGTCTCTTCTCGCCCTGGTAGCCAATCTTCTTGTTGATTTCCGGTTCATCGACCCAGCAAGCTACTGGGCTTGCGAAGAATGTGCGATAGTAAACTCGGCGCATGTAGTAACATGTGCCTCTGAAGGAGAAGGGTATCCAAAGAATCAGAACTGCTGCGTTAACCCAGGAAGGGTGATCCCATCCGGAGAACATATCCCATTCCAATACATTTGGAGAGAACATTGGTGAAATAACATGAGCACCATCTATGTGGTAATCGATGTGCTCCGAGAAGAATATTACTCGCCAAAATGTCCATATCATGGCAATTGTAAGCCCAGTGGCCATAACAACAGGTTGTGCCCACCAATTGTCGATTCTATCGGTTCGTCCCATGCCGTTAAGCATTGGAAGTTTGATTCCGTCGCCCATTAAGTACACCAACCACGCCCCCATAGGGGGCGGATATTGCTGGCCAGTCGTGCAGGGGTCTTTGACCTGTTCGGCTGTTGTTCAAGCAAGTGAAGTGTAGTCCACTTCAGCTTCAACCATCTCGATTTCATCAACATCCATCTGTGCTAGTTGCAATTTGCCAGACAATTCGTCATTGACTGCATGCCAGTAAGAATATGCTTCGATGACCCAGATTCCGGATTCTCTCGTACCGTTTCCGCTACCCTTGACTCCACCGAATGGAAGGTGAGCTTCAGCGCCTGTTGTCGAATTATTTATTCCAGTCATTCCTGCTTTGATTCCGACCTTGTAGCGGTATGCTTCAAGACGGTCATTGGTGTAAATAGCGCTAGAAAGACCATATGGAGACGCGTTTGCTAGATGCAGGGCATGATCGAAATCCTTAGCCTTAACAACTGTAATCGCTGGTCCAAATACTTCTTCGTGGAAGCATCGCATGTCTTCTGTAACATCTGCATAGACGTGCGGCCACATGTAAACTCCATCCTCAGGAGTTCCTAGGAAATTGTCTGGAGTGTTTCCAGTTGCAATTCTTCCCTTGCCCCAAAGTTTAGTTGCCCCATCCGCTTCAACCATGTCAATATCTCTCAAGAAATCCTTAGCGTATTTCTCAGATAGCATTGGTCCATAAAGGACACCATCGTGTTTCAATGAATCTCCGATTCTGGTATTCTTTACCTTGATCATCAACTTCTCCATGAAATCATCATAAATGTCTTCGTGAATGATTAGATTACCCAGGCTGGTACAGCGTTGTCCAGCGGTTCCAAAACCACCCCAGTAAGCACCTTCTACAGCGTTGTCAATATCCGCAGATGGCATGACAACTAGAGGGTTCTTTCCACCAAGTTCTAGACTGCATGAAACTAGATTTCTACCGCATACTTCACCGATTGCCTTACCGACTTCAGTACTACCGGTGAAGGAAATCTTGTTGATCAAACCTTCATCGACTGCATCGACAATGTACTGTCCAGCACCACTTCCTTTTCCATGAACTAAGTTTACGACTCCGTTTGGCAATCCTGCTTGGTGCATAATACGTGCTAAAGCAAAAGATAGTAGCGGTGCATCTTGAGGGCTCTTCCAAACACATGTGTTTCCACAAATCAGGGCAGGAATCATCTTCCAGAATGGAACTGCCGCAGGGAAATTGCATGCATTAATGATTCCACATACACCTAGTGCTCGACGGTATGTGAACAACTCTTTGTCAGGCAATTCTGAATTAACAGTCTGACCGTAAAGGCGCCTTCCTTCAGATTGGAAGAACAAACATGTGTCAATAGCTTCCTGTACACTTCCTGCAGCCTCTTTCAGAGTCTTTCCTATTTCACGAGTTTCCAATGCGACAATTGCATCTTTATGCTCCATTAACAACCGACCCATGTTACCAATGATTTGTCCACGAGTAGGAGCAGGGGTTGCTGACCATCCGTCTAATGCTGCACGGGCTGCTGCGATTGCTGAATGGACATCTTCTCTTGTAGAAAGTGGGAACTCGCCCAACTCATCTACCAAAACTGCCGGGTTACGACTAATGAAGGTCGAACCATCGGACGAGTTGGTTAATTGTCCATTGATGATATTGTATCCTCTGACCCTAGGAAGGTCACCGGGGTTATTGCTTTCAAGAAATTCTAGGCCGGTCTCTAAAACGTGCGTCATGGCCGTCCGTTCGGCATTCAGAACATGAATCCACCGCTTGTGGTTAGATGCGTGGAGTTAAGTAGATGCTACACTAAGATGTACTATCCGGAGGGGTAATCCATGTCTGACAAAGATAGTGAATCGATTTCATTGAAGGTTTCAAAGGCTATACCGAGCGATGTAGGCCACGGCCGAGCACGCATTAGCGGCGAGAATGGATTGGACTTGAAGCCAGGAGATATTATCGAAATTAAGGGAGACGACCGCTCTACCGCTGCCATCTACTGGAGAAGCCGCCCCGAAGACGCTAAAATGGATATCATTAGAGTTGACGGAATCATCCGGAAAAATGCTGGAGTGAGCCTTGGTGACAAAGTAACTGTATCCAAGGTAGATGCTAAGATATGTACCAAACTGATACTTTCTCCAGTTATGGCAAACAAGCAGAAAGTCAAATTCGGACCCGGAATTGAAGGGTTTGCTCGTAGAGGACTCAACAAGAGACCAGTAGTAGCCGGAGACCGTATATTTATTCCAGGTATGACACTATTCGCTGAAGCATTGCCATTCGCGGTATTACAGACTACTCCTAAGGGGATTGTACAAGTTAATTCCGACACAGACATTGTAATCAAGGATGAAGCAATTGATGACGAGGATGTTGGCCAATCTCAAGGAATAACATACGAAGACATTGGAGGAATTGGCTCTCAGTTATTGAAAGTTAGAGAGATGATTGAACTTCCACTAAAGCATCCGGAATTATTCAGAAGGTTAGGAATCGACCCCCCCAAAGGAGTATTGTTGCACGGACCGCCAGGGACTGGTAAAACAATGATCGCAAAGGCTGTGGCTACAGAAACAAATGCACATTTCACGGTAATCAATGGACCAGAAATTATTTCCAAATACTATGGAGAATCTGAAAAACAATTGCGTGAGATTTTCGATGAAGCAGCAAACAATGCACCTGCGATTGTATTCGTAGATGAGATCGATTCAATTTGTCCAAAGCGTGAAGATGTTAGTGGAGAAGTTGAAAGGCGAGTAGTCGCCCAAATGCTTACTCTAATGGATGGCATGCAAGGAAGAGATAACGTAATCGTAATCGGTGCTACAAATCGTAGAGACGCATTAGACCCTGCACTTAGAAGACCAGGAAGATTCGATCGAGAAATAGAGATTGGAGTACCAGACCGTGAAGGTAGAAAGGAAATCCTTGACGTCCACACCAGGCAGATGCCTATCGCTGACGACTTTGATGTAGACTGGGTACTGGAGAACTCATACGGTTTCGTAGGAGCTGATTTAGCGGCGCTTGTTAGAGAAGCCGCAATGAAGGCCCTTCGTCGCTATCTCCCCGAAATCGACCTCGAGGAAGACACCATTCCCCCTGAGGTTCTAGAAAAGATGGAAGTTAGAATGGATGACTTCCGTGTTGCTATTAGAGAGATTGAGCCAAGTGCACTAAGAGAAATCTATGTTGAAGTCCCAGATGTTTCATGGGAAAGTGTCGGAGGCCTAACAGAAATTAAAGAAAGGCTGAAGGAAAGTGTTGAATGGCCATTAACCAAACCTGAATTGTTTGAACACTTCGGAATAAAACCACCTCGAGGAATTGTACTATTCGGTGCACCGGGAACTGGAAAGACTTTGCTTGCTAAAGCAATTGCTAACGAAGCAAAGGCCAATTTCATATCGATTAAGGGCCCAGAAATGATTTCGAAATGGGTTGGAGAATCTGAAAAAGCAATTCGTGAAATTTTCAAGAAGGCTAAACAATCTGCTCCTTCAATCATCTTCTTAGATGAATTTGAGTCGATTGCGGGTATGCGTTCATCTAACTCCCAGAGTGGCGGTTCAGATGTTTCTAACCGAGTTGTAAACCAACTCCTAGCAAGTATGGACGGTGTCGAAAGCCTCGACGGAGTTATTGTCGTCGCTGCTACAAATCGACCAGAGATGATCGATCCAGCCCTATTGCGAAGTGGTAGATTCGAAAGAGTACTCCACGTACCTCCGCCAGACAAAGGTGCGAGAGATGTAATCATGCAAATCCATGCTAAGGACATGCCATTATCGTCATTCTCGATGAAAGATATCCTTGGTGGAATGGAAGGATTCACTGGAGCAGACATCGAAGCAGTTTGCAGAGAAGCTGCCCTTATTGCAATGCGAGCAGGTAAGAAAAAGGTGACTAAGGGTCACTTCGAAGATGCGATTACAAGAGTTCGACCTACAGTGACTCCAGAAATGTTAGAATATTATTCTAAGATGGAAGAGCGTTTGACATCAGGCCTTTCTAATATCAAGCGTTCGCGTGATACTGGATTCGGCATGGAATCGATGTAATCAGGTTGATTCGCCGGTTGATTGAAGTGACTGGGTCTATTGCATCATAGCGAGGGTGAGGCATATGTCTAGTTTCAGCGGTGAGTATCTAAGACGTGCAGTCGTAGATGCTAATGGTGAACTATTCGGCCACCTATCCGATATTGTGATAGATCCTAGAAGTGGTGAAGTGACCGAGATTTTAGTTGAAGTTGTGCCTGAAATTGATGTTACAAAATTACCTTGGCCAACAGATGATGGTTTTTGCCAAGTTCCTGCCCAAGAAATTGCCCAAATCGCATCACGTATCATGCTTAGACGATGAGCAACTAATTATCATTTGAACGCAACCTTCTAAACCCATACGATAGCGTCGGTTGTCTGTATCTTGTACCAGAGGTGAATGAATGGACCAAAAACCGCGCTTTAACAGAAGAAGACTTGTTCTTCAGTTAGCGTTCTGGTTCGTACTTCTGATGTTACTCTCTACAGTTGTATCTCAAGTCATCAATATAGGCAACGAAGGTGGCCAGTCTGCATACGGAGAAGACTGGGATGACATGTCTGCATTCCGCTATGACATTAATGACATGGGCATTGAAACAAAATCATTAGTCTCGTCGCCATTACTCCTTGCAGACATCGAAGACCCAGGTAATACTACATTCATCATCGCAGGTGTTGAGAGGGATACTATTTCGCTACCACAATTCTCGACTGATGGATTCCTTACATTCGCTTCTGAAGATGGATATTCTCCTGCAGAAGTAGACGCTATCAAAGAGTTCGTATTTGCTGGCGGAGATGTTCTTGTAATGGATGATTTTGGTTACTCCTCGTCAATTGCTGAAGCCTTTGGTGTAAGATTCAAAGGCATGCAATTGTATGACACAGTCTATGTCAACGAATTGGACTACAACTTCGTTTGGATGTGTGTACAAGAGGCCCCATGTGGAATGGATGGAACCTCAATTGACCTGAATAGTGTGGATAATCACAGTCGTTGGTCGATTCGAGATGGTGGAGCACACATCTGCGAAATATATGACGGCAGGAATATGCCGAAAAGCGAAGCAGGGGTTTGTGAGCAGCATTGGGCGGATGGCGGAATCCAATACAATGCCTCATACCAAATTCTTCTGAATAACATCACTGGAATCGATCTCATCAAAAATGCCAAAACCGGAATGGGCGCCACTCAGATTAGAGCACTTACTTCAGCTGAAGCAACTGTGGATGTCAATGGAGATGGACGAATAGACTCCGGTGAAGAACAAACTTCGTCAAACCCTGACCTGTTTGGACAATTTAATCTTTCAATCGAAGTTTGTATTTCCCAAGATTGTAACTTCGTAAACGGCGGAAGAATAACTTTCATCTCAGATGGGTCTGCATTAACTAACGCATTGTATGACTATGAAGAATACAATGACGGCAAATATGGAGACGCAGACAAACCGATTCCAAGGAACGATAATCGCAAGTGGGCCCTGGACTACATTGCTGATTCTCTCGTAGACCCAACAGCTACTGGTGAAAGCGATGAGGTACCAGGAGTTGCACCTAACGCAATGGTAATATTCGATGAAAGTAGGCATATTCAGCCGAGTATTGCTTCAGAATCATACAACACTGTTTACTTCCTCCTTGTATACTTCACAGGTGAAGGACTTGCAATGTTACTACTATTCCTAATATTGTTCATAGCATTCGAAGGAGTGCTACTGAAGAAGAAAGACCCTGAGCCTTGGCGCCACGTTTTCAGCATCATCTACTATGGGTTTGGAGATGCTAACAGATACACATACTATGCTAAATCAAACAAGATTAAGCAAGTATTCTTATCTAAAGTACGGAATCAAAACGGCCTCACTAGAGAAGAGTTTGATTCACTACCTGCAAGGGAATTACAAGGCATGATTGATGACCCAGTATTGGTTAAATTCGTGTTTGAAAATAAGAACTATTCATTAGAACAGACAGTAGCAATAGTAAAGCGAATTAAGGTCTGGGGTAGGACATGAGGTGGATATGATGTGGACACGTAAGGCAGCATTCACATTCACCGGAGGAATCGCTCTGATTCTAATCGGTATGATGATTTCAAATCACCAGATGATGATTCTAGGTCTTGCCTTCATCGCATTTATCGTGGTTAATTCATGGGTAAGTGGACACGGAGACGTTGAAGTTCAAAGAACTCTATCGGCAGATAATCTGTACAAGGGAGATGACCTGTATGTTGAATTGTTAGTCACAAACAGAAGCAGACGCAAAACTCAGCAATTAGAGGTATACGATAACGTCCCTCACGAAATGAAGTTGAGAAGCGGTCTAAACCAAATGAGATTAAATTTGAAACCGGGAGAAAGTGCAAGAATCCGCTATGTGCTACGTTGTCCTCTACGTGGCCACTACTCTGTTGGTCCTGTATCTTTGAGATACCGCAACACATTCAACTTGTCAATCGATGAGATGTATGTTGATCACCACTCTGACATCATAATTTTCCCACAGATTCGTGATGTAGAAGAAGCATTCATCCGTTCGAGAACCGCTAAAATGTACACAGGAGCTACTACACTACGAACTCCGGGTCCTGGAACTGAGTTCTACTCACTGAGAGAATACGTACCTGGTGATCCTTTCAAGAATATTAATTGGAAAGCTTTTGCAAGAACTGGAGATTTGATGATTAATGAAAAGTGTAGAGATGCAGTTACTGATCTCTATATCATCCTAGATAGTAGAGACATTGCTAGGATTGGAACTGTTCTAAAGAACCCGTTGGAAATGGGAACTGTCGCTGCTGCAAGTCTGGCTTCTTTCTTTATTCAGCGGCGTGATTCGGTCTCACTAACAATATATGATGAAAAGTTGTCATTCTTGCCTCCCGATACCGGAGATAAACAGTATTTCAAGATTCTATCATCACTTGCAGGAGTCGCCCCTAGGGGAACTATGCCTCTGCAGGCTGTTACTAACAGCCTTGCTGCAAGGTTCAGTCGTGGAAGCCCTGTATTCGTAATTTCATCATGTGAAGGTGACGGAACTGTCCCATCTGCGATTAGAGACCTAGTAGGAAGAGGACACGAAGTAACGGTTCTTTCCCCGTCTAGTATCGACTTTGAAAGGCTCGTTAGCCGTATTCCAAGAATGTCTTATGAGGTTCTCAAACTAGAAAGGCAAAACAGACTTACATCTTTGGCAGGGTTTGGTAGCCAAGTGATTGATTGGATGCCAGACATGGACCTCTCGCAAGCATTGCTGCAGGTCAGAGGATATTGAGGTGAGATAATGGCAGGTGAAGTTACTCCACAAGGCGAAGGTGCCCGTTCTCTTCATTTACGCCAACTAAGAGTTCAATGGCAGATTGTCACTCTTCAAGTATTGGCAACTCTTTCATTGGTATGGATGTACATGGAAGTTGTTTCAACTTATGTGGTGGGGAGTATTGACCACACGTTGTTGTTTGACACATTAGAATCGGGACTAGGTACTGAACTCCCACTAGGTGACTGGCTTACAGGCAGCGGTAGCGATGGACTTGCTAGGTTCTATGTCCCGATGGGATTAGGATTGACCCTTGGTGGATCGATGGCCCTGCTGGCTTTCCAAACTCCTAAATTCCAACAAAGAGTCAAGCTTGGAGTCATAATTACTATGATTTTGTTACTTGCAGGTAGATTCGTTTTCGGATACGCTTGGCAATTGGTCAGTGATGGCTGGAGTGCCCCTGCTGATGATGTTCTTCGATTGTTGGAGTGGCCACTTCTGATGATGTTGTCACTGGTGATTCTTACATTCTACCTACTACCAATTATCACTGGTACTAAGGGGATATGGGGTCTTTCTCGACGAGGAGTCGCTTGGTCTATCGGGTTCACACTACTTTTCCTTGGAGTTCATGCAATCCTAACATTCCCTCTAATTCGTTCACAATTAGGCAGTTACGGCACACAATTGACTACACTGCAGATTATTGTCTCTGAACCAACAGTGTTTGGTTTGGTAACAACTGAGCAACTGTCACTAATTCTAATCGCTTGTCTGATGATGGTTTTCCAAGAGTCTGCATTTGGAGTAATCAGACAACTAGAGTATGCGTACAGGCTTCCTGACTCCTGTAAAAGAGACCCCGAATATGTTGCTCAGATGGACAATTTGCTTAATGGGCATCTAAGACACACTGCAATCTTCCTATCACTAACTGTAGTTACAACCACAATTGCGTTAGGTTTCCACGGAGTACTCCTAGATTTAGTCGGTGGTATAACTGGATCTCAATGGGCCGCCCAGGTTGGAGAATCTATTGAATTGACCCTCACCTACGGGCTGGTAATATCTGCACTACTATTCTTGGGAATTATGGCGCTACTAAGATTCATAGTACCTTGGCAAAGATTCTGGGGACTTATCGAATCTTCATTCTCTACTAGAGAGTGATTATTTCGTATAGATGGCCTGAATAATACGGCCAACGCCTTCTACTGTAACCAAGATTGCAATCGGCATTATACACAGCCTAGTGGCCCACAAAACTACCCCAGATGTATAATCTTGCAACAATAATCCACCGTAAATACAAGTTGCAATCAATCCAACAAAAACTAACTTCTCAATCCATAAGGGGTAAACTGAACCCATTGTATCGCCTCAAAGATCAATTCCATCTAAGGAATCCTCTAAGTCATCTAAAGCCGAGTCTGACTTGGCCACTACTTCTACTGGGTCAGTTCTTCTAGCCCATCTTGCATCAAGACGTGCTAGCTCTTCTTCCAAACTCGCTCTTTCATCGTTCATAGAGGTGGAGACTTCTGTTGCTGCCGCTTCGATTACTTCGTCTTCGACAGGAGTGGATAACTCCTCCCACTCCTCGGTCACTTCGCTGACTTCAACTGCAACTGCAACTTCTTCATCGATCAATTCACCCTTCATTTGTTCAAGGGCGCTTTCGTTGATTGGTTCTCTTTCTCCTGCAGGTACTGAATCTCTCTCGAATGGAAGAAGTCCGTCTCTCTTGAAATCCCATAATGCACCTTTTACTTCCCCATTTACGAAGCCGCTTGCATCTAATTGTGTAAGGAGTTCTTCTAGGGCACTCGTAGTTCCTTCTAGCATTACTGCGGAACCTGCATCGCGCATATCTGATTCTAAGTGTATGTCATCAAGTGCTTTCTGAATCAAGGTTCGAGTTTCTCGTGCCAGGACTGGTAATGACTCAGGCCTTCTTGTGTTCTGCATAAGTGCCTGAACTTGTCCTGATGGTGCACCGAGTTTTTCGAGTTGCTCCAATACATTCCTAATCCTGCGCAACATTGTGACAGAGCGGTCATAATCTTCCAATAGGTTCTCTAAATCTAATACCAAATTCGTAACAGTCTCTCCAAGTTGGTGTTCAAGCCTTTGCTGTACAGACCATCTTGCTAGGCCCCTAACTGCACCAGCCGTTTCTGGAACTTGTCTTTCTAGAAGTGACATCACTTCGGTAGAAAGTAGGTGTCTAGGAGTTGTTGCGACATGATCCACGCATCCCTGAATTACCTGTAATGCTCTTTCCACTGCACGGTCTAGTAACGAAACTGAATATCCTAAATGACGAGCGTGTTCTAATCTGTCCAAAACTGGACCTAGTCCATCGAATTGTGCACCATCTTCCAATAGCGCTTGTGCTAGTGGTTCCTCGGATAATTTAGCACGGAGAATCTCTGCTTCTTTGATATCGGATAGGGCTTCTTCGTGAGCGATTGCGAGTGCCTCTGCTTGATCTAGCAGGGTAGATAATTCTGCTTCCGCTTGTCCTCTTCTTGCTCCGAGGTTTCCTAACTCAGTTAGGACTTGACGTCTTTCATCCATCAATTCCCGCATCTCAGAATGTATCATGGCAGCCCTATTCTCCTGTTCTGCAAGTCTGGTCATGTCGTCCTGAGTTCTGTCTCTGGCGACCCTTGATTCGGCCTCGATTTGTCTTAGTGAAAGTTGTGAATCATTAATCTTAGATTCTAATTCAGATAATTCACCTTGCGCTCTTCGATGTCTATCCCTAGTAGCCTCGACTTGTTCTTCGATCATGCGTTGGCGGCGTTGATCATCGTCAATTCTCGAACGAATACTGGACAAAGTTGCTGAATGTGAGTCGATATCACTAGACAAAGCGGCTTCCTTGCTTGCCATTTCTTCTATCTTTGATGACAATTCCGAACTTGCTGTAGAGTCGCCCAGTATCTTCGCTAATTCAACAGCCCTCTCACTCAATTGGTGTTCCAACTCATTGATTCTCTTGGAGAGCCTATCACTACGTGCTTCAGAATTCTCTGAGTTTGCTTGTGCAGCAGATAAATCGAGTTGAAGTTGGTCTATTGTACGGTTGTAAGATGCTATCTTTTCTTGAATGTCGGAAGTGTGCCTATTAGCCTCATTAGCATTCACTTTAGCTGCATTTTCAGATTTCTGAGAAGAATCTAATGCGACCTTTAGCGAAGCTACTTCTTGTATTGATTCAGATAATTGTAACTCTGATTTCTCTAACTTTCTCCTTAGGCCATCATCAATACCTGTCGAGGTATCGATCACTGCTAACCCTTGAGAAGGTGTTGCGATAGAAATTGCGAACTCGAAGCGGGTTCTTTCCTTACGTAATTGAAGAAGACCTATTTCAAACCCGTAAAGTTGGTTCATAGTCTGCATTATCAATCCTTGGCGAGATTCTGACCTTGTTCTTGTAGTAGATAACTCGCTACAGAAAGCAGACAAGGAGAAGTCTGGAACATTTCCAGATTCAGAACCCAGTATTGTTCCTACTGGAAGCCTGTGTAGAGCTAAAACCCTTCTAGACTCGGTCAAGGAACTCATAGCATCTATCAACTTGTTATTACCAGGTGCCTGCATTGCCACAGGTACACCTTTGACCAATGCAATTCGGATTGCTTTTGCCGATTTGCCGGCAGATAGGTGTCCGGTAAGTCCTTCCTCAACAGCCGTAGTTAGCATCGAAATTATTGCATCTGTTCCTCCACGGCCTTCTCTAACGATGTGGCCATCGGAAAGTGATTCGCCCCTAGAGCCCATTGTGTCGATTTGGCCGTCCATCAGTGCTGCGATTTGGCTGATTAAGCGTCCATGGTCTACATCTGCTTCAGTCCATATTGCTAGAGCTACATCTCCTGCCTCAGCCAATAATAGAGAACCGTCGCCTGTGTGTAAAGTCCAGTGTCCAGAACCTTCGAGTCCTAAGTCGCTAGCCATCGCTTTTCTACCGGCTAATGTTTCGCCAACTTGAGCAGCAAGTTTGTCTGCACTGGAGGGTAAATCTCCAGCATCATCGATCAACATTCCAGAGTCTACTGCAATGCCGCCTCTAACTTCAGGCCTCTGCACAAGGTTGACTAAAACTGCGGATAAATCACGCGACAGTAATCTGTCTAATGCGTCTCCTGAACCTATCAAACCGCGCATGTCTGCAGAATGTTCGAATGCTTCTGGCACAATCTCTGCAACCGAACCCAGTGCGGATTGAGTCCACGCCTTTGCCATTACCCGGTGAGGATCTGCTTCCAATTCTTCGATTCTTGCTTTGGCTGCAAGTCCACATAGAAGTTGATTTCCTTTGCCCGGTTCAGCAATCCACCCGACTACACGACCAGCACGAACGATTCGGTGGCCACTAGCCGTAGACCTACGTCCGAGGTAGGTTGTGATACAGCCGTTGTCAAACGGCATTATCGCTCCATCACTAACATCGATTTCATCATTAATTGGTATTCCATATGGCAGATCGAACATGTCCATCACCTAATCACTGAGTTCAGCAAATCTACATCGCATTCTATGGCGTGTCTCCACCTGGCTACCCTACCACCTTTCTTCCCTGAAACGACAAGGCTTGCGTCTTCACTCAATCGAGTGAGCAGCAGAGTTCCTTCTCCTTCAGACCAAAG
>JAOMTZ010000005.1 GCA_028356125.1 Candidatus Poseidoniaceae archaeon | reverse complement strand
TCTCTTCACCAATCTGAAATTCAGTCAACAAGCAATCATTAATGTCATTACATGAGAACCATAATTCTCCGCCTCCTTCATTTGAACTAATGGCTGCCATTGAAACGGGGCTACAAAGTATGCAGAGTAATATGATTGCAATTAACCTCCGCATGAATTGCTGTCATCAAAAGTGACTAATCACTGTGACGCTGGTTTGGGCACATCTACCAAAACCGTTCTGCAAATTCTGCATTGATACCGGCCCTTGCCTGGCTTTTGTCTAGGGTATTCCTTCTGACAAGTATTGCAAACCCATAGCCAAGATGCTTTCTCTGCTCGCAACATTTCAGTAAAAGATGCCCCCATCTGCGAAGATTCTTGGCTAGGCCACAGATTCTCTAGGGAGCGGAATGTCGAATCATGTGCGGTATATCCTAGTGCATGAACAAATTCATGATGCATAACCCATGCAGCATATGGTTTCCATTCTTCAGAAATTAGTCTCGGATGTAAATCGATCACTTCTACTTCCTCTGGTTTGCTAGGTTTTGTAACCCCTCTTCTCCACCTGGTGACTCCATGCCTTTGTGTTGCATTTCGTTTTAGCACGCCTAAATCAATTGCAGTGAGTTTTGTAAGTTGTTCTTCACTCCACACTCCCATTGCGAGCATTACCTCGATTACAAATTCGCGAAGACTATTCAAATCTTCAATTTGTGAATCACTTGCCTTTGCCATTCATGACCACCGGTGATATGCAGGATGCCCTTCTTTGACAGCTACAAAAAGACCTTTCCCCGTAGCGCAAACCTTTCCATCAGCAGTTAGTGTCATTTTCACATTTACTCTGTCTTCTAATAGTTCTTCAATTTCTGCAAGAACGTGTAACTCTGTACCAGTGGGGGTAGGTCTTCTGAGAGAGATACTGTAACTTGCAGTAACTGTGCATGGTGGCTCATCAGCCCCTGATGCATCCATCAATGCGATTGCAGCAGCCCAATTACCATGACAATCAAGAAGGCTACCAATTATTCCTCCATTTACCATTCCAGGGAATGCCTGGTGTTCTTCAGATGGAGTGAAATGCATCTCTAGTCCTTCTTTACATCGGAATGAATCGATTTGCAAACCTTTGGTATTAGCCGGTCCACAGCCGAAGCAAATCGATGAGGGGGCATATTGTCGTTGAACTCCTTCTCCCATGGTTATCCAAGTTACAGGAGGTTGATTTGTTTATCCTGTCTTCCATCACTTTGATGTCACATTGATTAATGGCCCAACATGGCGGGGAAGAAGAGGCGAGTTAGAGTCGCACATGAACTTCCCAAAACAAGACGCTTGGCGATCAAAAAAGCTCTTCAGGAACACGAATCAGAGGATCGTCCGGATTGGGACCGTTCATCAGAGTGGGGGGTAACTAGATTTCTTAGGAAAAGAATCAAACCGGGAGAAATGCGAACTATTATGCTGCCACTGCTAGATGTGGACATGGGTGATTCTTGGCCAATACCAGTGACGGTTTTCCATGGAGTAAGGCCAGGTCCTGTTGTAACAATAATTGGTGGAACTCACGGTGATGAGTTAACAGGGCCTAGTGCGTGCACTAATTTACTATCTTCAATATTCACTGGCCCAGAGGGCGCTTTGGATCCGAATACAATGGCGGGAACAGTTCGTATCGTTCCAGTGCTAAATTTGCCAGGATATAGAGCGAAGTCGAGATATTTCCCAGATGGAAGGGATTTGAATCGAGCCTTCCCCGGCAAACCTAAGGGCAACACAACTTCAAGAGTAGCCAGCGTTGTCAAGAAGAGGTTGATCGTAGATTCAGATGTGATTATTGATTTGCATAGCGCCGCTGTAGGCCGTTCAAACATGCCTCAGATTAGGGGCGACCTCTCTCATCCTGAGTCCAATATTTTAGCTAAAGCATTTGGAATTGAAGTGGTGCTAGATAGCAGACCACCTAAAGGAAGTCTTCGAAGAGTTGCAAATGAATTGGACATTGCTGCTGTTACATATGAAGGAGGAGGGGCTAATTTGCTAGACCAATCTGCAGTTAAAGTTGCAGTTCATGGTTGCTTGAATGTACTTAGGGCATTGAAAGTCATTCCAAAGAACCCTAGTCGTCCTCGTTTCAGACTAAATGCGGGAGGTTCAACTTGGCTTAGAGCAGGTGAAGGAGGGCTTCTCGACATGTTCGTTAGCCCCGGCAGCGTAGTCGAGAAAGGAGACGTTGTTGCCACTATTTCAGACCCCGGATCACCTGGATTATCGGTGGACATCGTTGCACCCGAGGATGGTTTGATGATTTGTACTGCTACCAATCCATTCGTTACAGCAGGAACTCCAGTTGGTCACTTCTTACCGATTTCCAAGCATATAGAATTGCTAAGGACCCAAATTAATGAGAGAGGAGTTCTTATCGTCAACGGAAGCCAAGGAGACGCTATCTGGAGAGAGGATGGCGATGAGATGGTAGAGATCGATGTCAAAGGCGAATGGTCAGGCGGTTCTGTCGATGCAGAATGGAATCCGATTAATGCTGATGAGACTGAGCAAGAAGAAGCCGACTCATGATTGTTGTAGGAATGATTCCACAGCGTTCTCAATTTCTTCTTCTTCCATATTTCGTGGTTGACTCTTGGCAACTTCAAATAAATGCGCAACTAGTTCATCAGTTGCTTCAATCTTCTTGCTTTCAAGCCAATGAATTATGTTTGAACGGCCAGACATGTGTCCAATCCTGATTACTTGTTTGAGCCCAAAGTCTCCTGCTGGAACACCGCTGTATACTCTGTCTGCAAGCCACATGTCGCCTTTTCTGATTGCCTTGATGACAGCACTGGCATGTACCCCAGTGCCGGTTTCAAATGCATCTTGTCCGAAAACAGGGTAGTTTCTTGGTAGTGGGACCTTGATGTATTCATTTGCTTTCTTGACATAATCATTTAGCAGCGATAAGTCATTATCGATTACTCCCATTAGTGACAAGTTTACTAGTGTCTGATCTAGAGGTGCGTTACCCGCTCTTTCACCAACGCCTAGTGCAGTTCCATGAATTACATCTGCTCCTGCTTCTACTGCAGCAATATTGTTTGCAACTCCTAGTCCTCGGTCTTGATGACCGTGCCAATTAACTTCGATATCTCTCCTCTGATATCCACCATCTTTGATCACTTCCTCATCAATAAATGAAAGTAATTTCTTGACACCGTTTGGCGTTACGTGCCCACATGTGTCGCAGATACAAAGTCTCCTTACTCCCAAATCCATAGCTCGCTGATAAATTAGTTTGACATCTTCAGGTTTTGAACGAGTTGTATCTTCGGTAACAAACATGACAGGTACGTCATTTTCAACAGCAAAGGAAACTGCTTTTTCCATTGTTGAAACCAACTTCTCCATAGTCCAACCTTCAGTGAATTGTCGAATTGGACTTGTACCTAAGAAGGCACTTGCTTGGATTTCCATTTCATGTTTCGATTGCAATTCAACCAATGGTTCAATGTCATTCATCAGAGTTCTTACAGCGGCACCAGGGCGAATTTTGTAATCATTTTGCTTAATATGATTTAGCATTGAATCGATGTGATCTAAGTGGAATGGCCCTGCTCCCGGTAGTCCAAGGTCTACCTTTTGGATGCCTAAATTTTCCATGTAAGTCAATAACTCGATTTTCTGTTCTATTGATGGATTTAGAGCACTAGGGCTTTGTAGGCCATCTCTCAAAGTTTCATCATCAAACCAAACACCATGTGGATGATTGTTTGAATCTCTAGTATACTCATAATCGACAACGTTCCAATCATATATTAGATTCTGCTCATTCATAGTATTCACCATCCAGGGGCTTACGCTCCCTAGGCCGCAGATGGGCGGTCAGCGTTTGAACCCGTCGGATGAAATAACTCACTCTTCTTCGCTATTAACTACCGGTTTTTCACCACTTTCTTCCTCAGCAGGTTTCTCAGTGAGGATTTCTTCGGCTAATTCTGCAGGCATTCTAGCACTGAAAATCAACTGGTCCTTGAATGAATCCTTAGATTTAGATCTGAGTTCCATAACACGTGTTCCTTTTGATGAACGTCCAGAGGTTTCCTTGGTTTGTACAGCTGAGATTCGAATTACTACGCCCTTGCCAGATAGTAGGAACAATTGGTCATTCAAATCAGGTACTTGGTGAACTCTAGAGATTACATCTCCATCGTTTAGGTTCATTGTAATCACTCCCTTGCCTCCACGTTTGGTTACTCTGTAACCATCCATTTCGGTCTTAGGGTCGCCATTTTCATCGAATTGCTGCTCATCATTTCTTATTGTCAGTATCTTCTCACCCTTTCCAAGGCGGGTTCTCTTACCCATGCCTTGTTTTGAAAGTGTCAATACACTGGTGTCGATGTCATTGGTTAGAATCATACCAGCTAGTGTTGCTTCACCTTCCAATCTAATTCCCCTTACTCCGCTAGATACCCTTCCTTGGGTTCTTACAGATGATAGATTGAATCTACAAGCGCGACCAAGGTTAGAGACCATGACTACATTGTGCTCTTCAGTGCCACTTCTGACAGTTATTAATTCATCATCTGCTGCTAGGTTGATGGCTTTCTTACCGTTACGATTAATCTTGACATAGTCAGAAAGGTTGCTCTTCTTGATCACTCCTTTCTTGGTAGCAAATGCAAGGAAATGACCCGATGGTTCATCGATCAAATCTTTATTCAATGGAATAATTGAGACGACGTGTTCATCATCCTTCAATCCTAGTATGTTGCGTATATGACTACCTCTGCTGGTTCTTGAACCCTGAGGTGTTTCCCACGCTTTCAGGCCATACACTCTACCTTCAATGTAAGGAACTTCGTTGTCATCCTTGTCCTTCTTAGTTGCGGGACGATTGGTGAATATCAACAATCTATCTTTGCTGAAACAAGTTATCAAAGTTGTAGGGAAATCTTCATTCTTGGTTTGTACACCCTTCATTCCCTTTCCTCCACGGTTTTGCATGCGGAAAGACTCTGCAGGCAAGTGCCTGATGTAATTGTCATTAGTCAGAGTAATTACAATTGCACGTTCTTCGATCAAATCTTCTCTATCCATCGAAAGCGGCATTGGGTCAATGAAAGACCTTCTTTCATCTCCATGTCTTTCGACCATTTCATCCAACTCAGTTAGCAGAATGTCCAATCTTCTAGGCCTTGATGCGATAATATCGTTCAAATCAGCAATTTTAATTTGCAATTCATCAAATTCATTCTTTACCTTGTCAACATCTAACCTGCTTAACTGGTACAGTCTTCGTTCAGCAATAGCTTTCGACTGTGGTTCAGTAAAACTGAATGCGGCAATACCGGGGAATAATTCGTTTCCTTGTAGCACTGACTCAAATTGCTCACGACTAGAACTTCCCTTACCTACAGCGATTACATCGTCAATTCTGTCTTGTGCTTTGACTAATCCTTCTAGAATATGCGCTCTAGCTTCGGCCTTTTTAAGATCGTAATTTGCTCTTCTTTCAATGACTTGTTCCCTGTGCTCAACATATGTGTGAAGCATAACAGGTAAAGTTAGTAGAACAGGTCTTCCATCTAGGATTCCCATTACGTTAGCAGAATAAGATTCTTGCAACCTACTAGATTTGAATAATTGGTTAAGAACAGCGTGTGGGTCTGCATTATTCTTGACTTCAATTACTACACGTATACCTTCTTTTGAAGACTCATCACGAATATCTCTGATTCCGATGACTGAACCTTTAGTGACTAGTTCTGCAATATGCACTAGCATGTCTGCTTTTTTCACCTGGTAAGGTATTTCGTGAATAATAATTCTTTTACCCTTTTCATCATCCAATACGTCACACTTTGAACGAACGTGGAACCTTCCTTTACCGGTAGTGTACATGTCGTAAATTCCATCGATACCATGAATTGAAGCACCAGTCGGGAAGTCCGGGCCCTTTATGTGCTCCATATATTGCTCTATAGACAAAGATGGCATTCCTTGATTACCAGCTCCTTCTTCAAGAATAGTCTCAACATGTAATCGTACAGCCCCTGAAACTTCAGTTAGATTATGAGGCGGAATCCTTGTAGCCATACCGACGGCGATTCCATCACTTCCATTGAGTAGGAGGTTTGGTAACCTTGACGGTAAAACAGTAGGCTCTTGTTCAGAATCATCGAAGTTAGGCTGGAACTCTACAGTGTCTTTGTCGATGTCCTCTAACATGTGTTTTGCAATACGGTCTAGTCGACTCTCAGTGTATCGCATTGCAGCAGGTGGGTCTCCGTCAATTGAACCGAAGTTACCCTGGCCATCTACCAAGGGGTAGCGTAGGGAGAACTCCTGTGCCATTCTAACCATAGTATCGTAGATTGATTGATCTCCGTGTGGATGGTATTTACCCATGACTTCTCCAACTGAACGAGCAGATTTACTGAATTTCTTTTCAGCGGTGTGGCCACCTTCGTACATACCGTACAGAACTCTCCTGTGAACCGGCTTCAGGCCGTCTCTTGCATCAGGTAAAGCTCTTCCAATGATTACTGACATTGCGTAATTAATGTAGGAATTCTTCATTTCTTCATTCAACGGTCGATTCAGTAAATTAGCATCACTAGTTCCAGAATCATCTTCTTCTATGTTTTCTATTTCATCAGATGTCAAGGTTTGTCACCTCCTTTGCATAACGCTCAATGAAGGCCCTGCGATCAGGAACATCTTCTCCCATCAAGATCTCAAACATTCGATCTGATTCTTCTGCGTCTTTAACCGTCACCCTGAGCATAGTTCTGTTTTCAGGATCCATTGTAGTTGTCCACAATTGTTCTGGATTCATTTCACCGAGACCTTTGTAGCGTTGTACTCCGATTTTGGCATTTGGATTGTCACCCTTTAGGTCTTCCATGATCGAATCCCTTTCTTCATCAGAGAATGCATATCTGCTGACTCTTCCTTTCGATAGTTGGAATAGAGGTGGCTGAGCAATGTATACGTGGCCTTCTAAGATTGCAGGTCGCATGAACCTCCATAAGAAAGTAAGCATCAGTGTTCTAATGTGTGCTCCATCGATATCGGCGTCAGTCATTATGATGATTTTTGAGTATCTCAATTTTGAAGTATCAAATGAGCCTTCATCCTCTGGGTTATTGCCTACTCCGGCACCTAATGCACGAATCATGGTCTGAATTTCTTGGTTTTGGAAGACCTTTACCAGATTGTGCTTCTGCCTTTCAACATTCAGTATTTTACCTCTGAGCGGAAGAATTGCTTGTATTCTTCTATCTCTGCCTGTCTTTGCTGAACCGCCAGCAGAATCTCCTTCTACCAAGTAAACTTCACATTCACTAGGGTCTCTGGATTGACAATCTGCTAATTTGCCAGGCAGTCCTCCTCCTTCCAAAACTCCCTTTCGTCGAGTCAATTCACGAGCTTTCTGAGCAGCCTTTCTTGCTTTAGATGCCAAAAGCGCCTTTTCGATAATAGTTTTAGCAACCGAAGGGTTCTCTTCGAAAAAGTCTCCAAGTTTCTCATAAACAACAGTCTGAACAATACCCGTTACTTCACTGCTAACCAGTTTGTCTTTAGTTTGGGATGAGAACGATGGGTCAGGGTGCTTTACGCTAACAATTGCAGCAAGCCCTTCTCTTACATCGTCTCCAGAAAGAGCATCACCTTTCAGCATGTTTCTTTTCTTAGCATAAGAATTCAAACAACTGGTTAGTGCAGTTCTCAGTCCTGACATGTGAGTTCCTCCGTCTTTGTTACGGATGATATTCGTGTAGCAGCGGATGGATTCGCTAAATGCATTAGACCATTGGAGCGCCAATTCGACACTAACGTCGCCTTTCTCAATTTCTTTCTCACCTGTAATGTGGATGACTTCTGAGTGCAGGATTTCTCTGCCCGAGTTTATCTGTGTTACATATTCGCTTAATCCACCTTCGTAATGGTGAGTGCTGACGTGCGGGTCTTCTGAACGGTTGTCGGTAATCTCTATTTTCAAACCTGCGTTTAGGAATGACGTCTCCTTCAATCTTGTATCGATTTGCTCGAACTCGAATTCAGTTATGTGGGTGAATATCCCTAGGTCTGGCTTGAAAACAATGGAAGTTCCTGTGTCATCACAGGATCCAATTTCTTCCAAGGGGCTAGTTGGGACTCCCGCCTCGTATCTTTGGTGGTAAATGACGCCTCCGCGATGAATGGTCACTTCCATCCACTCCGAAACAGCATTTACAGCAGATACTCCGACACCGTGTAGTCCTCCTGAAACTTTGTATGAGCTGTTGTTAAACTTGTTTTCAGCATGCAATTTTGTCATGATGACTTCTGCAGCCGAAATACCGAATTCCTCGTGTATGCCGACAGGGATTCCTCTTCCGTAGTCCCGCACCGATAGTGAACCATCAGGGTTCAAACCAACTTCTACCAAATCGGTGTGGCCTGCAAGATGTTCGTCTACTGAGTTGTCTACTACTTCCCAGATGCAGTGGTGTAGTGCCGATCCGTCATGGGGGTCCCCCAGGTACATACCTGGTCTTTTCCGCACGGCTTCCAGCCCTTCTAGCACCTGTATGCTCTGTGCACTATATTCTTCGGTCATCGACTCACCTAATTGTTTATTTTTTGTGTAACGAAAAAACTTAATTTTATTACTTTACTTCTCGCAATTTAGTGCCTTATTCTTGGCTTTTTCTTGCACTATTGATTACAGTGGCAAAATCGCCTCAGTCTGGCGATTGCACCTTGTATTCTCGTACACAAACAATAGGGTGTCGGAGGGGGTATATGAACATAGCCAAAAACCAGTTTCAGATGTGCCTGTTTAAAGAAATAAAATCAGAGCGATTTTTGTCAATTCTATCCAAAAACCGCCATGTTTCGTTCACATAATTAATCGCAACCGTTAATGAAGAAGGTTAGGTCGCCGACAGCATGGCTGACCCAAAAGTGTGCGTTGCTCTAGATGGAATAACCGTCGAAGAAATGACAGATGAAGCAGCACGTGCTAACTTAGCAGGTGCGGATATGGTCGAAGTTAGATTCGACCGCCTGTATTTAGTTCGCCCAGATCCTACAATTTCAGAAGAAGAAGAAGGAGAGAAGGTCTCACTACCTCCTGAGAACGAGTGGGATACTAGCGACATGTCCGAAGTGGATGTTGATGCTACAATTTCTTCTTTGAAAGAAGGACTACCACTTCCTGTTGTCTTCACAGTAAGGCCGGTTTCAGAAGGCGGCTACTTCCCTGGAATCGAATCAGAAAGAATCGCTATTCTAGAGAAGGCAATCGATTCTAAGGTGTCATGGATTGACCTCGAACTATCTATTGAAGACTCAGTCCGCAAATCACTTCATGAAGCAGCTTCAAAGAACGAATGTAAAATAATTGCATCCAAGCATGACATCAACGGAATCCCAGATTCTGCAGATATTGTTACACTTGTTAAGGAAAGTCAGGAGTTTGGAGATATTGTAAAGTTCTGTGGAACTGCTCACAACCCAAGCGACGCTCTTCAAATTGTAGAGGCTGCAGTCGAACTGAAGGGCGAAGGCCTGAGTCACAGTCTGATGGCTATCAACGGTGGCGGAGACTGGGCTAGAGTACACGCACCAATGCTTGATCAGAGTCTAGTATATGCTACTATGAGGAATGAATTCCGCATCTCGGATAAAGGCCTAATCAACGTTAGAGATCTTCGTGATGCATGGACATTACTAGAATACTAATTATTCTCAGTCTGTTCCAATGACGGAACTAAGCCTTTGTCGAGTTGTTGATTTTCAGAAGTTAGGCTTAATCCAGCTTCCATGTAGCGCTTGTTCATGAGAATTGGAATCACCATTGTTGCTATCATTAATCCACAACAAACTAGTGATACTGTCCAGTTTGGTAGTATTGTCGATCTTTCTTCTGAAACAACAGATACATATGCAGCAATAGTGGTTTCAGGCAATGCATCTCCTGAATGGGAATTATTTGTGTTGTCTATTACTATGTTGAAATATTGGTTTGTATCTCCACCGAAAAGACCACTGCTAATTTCAGGTCCATCTAATGACACGGAGAAAGATACCTCTTTGATATCTTCATACTGGTGTGAGTCTCTGAAAGTTTGCCAGCCTGCTACGTTGAAACTTCTCCACTCCGGAGCAATTTCGTTTAATTCGGCTTCGTAACTTCTGCCTCCCCAGGCGCCATGTTCAACATCGTATGCAGCAGTATAGCGGTCATATTGAGTGTCAGTCATCAGATAAACGTCTGCAGATGGGTTATAGGAATTATTTGTAGTCTCTATAGTTACGCAAATAGTAGTGCGTCTTTCGTGGTCCAGGTTTACTGTCAGAGTTCCAACAGCATCATTGCCAATCAACATTGTAGTTTGGAAATCCTCCCTGAGTAATGATAGTTCGTTATCAAAACCAAATGACATCCAGTCTTCTTCTGGTCCGTCGTAGAGGATTTCTTCATCATCATCATCTTGCTCTTCATCATCGTCATTATCTCGGTCACGATTTCTTTTGTTTTTTGCATAGTCGTTTTCAAAGTCCTTCAAATTGGGTACTTTGGCGTGTCTTTCGACGGTTTTGTTCCAATTCGGAGTGACAAATTCGCCACCGTCACAATTTGATTCTGCTGCTGCCTCTCTGATTGGAGACAGTTCAGTAGGTGTGATCATTGGTATCATGAATACTAGAGCCAAAAATATCGCTAGCCTAATTCTCATGCTCACACCCTCCTACGGAGGGTAAGGTATGGTCGGAGGTTAATCTCCTTTACCTTCAGCGTCTTCTTCTGAGTGGCCTAATGTAGCCAGAAGAGTCACTCCGGCGTTCATCTTTCGAGAGAATGCCAGGGGCAGGAGGAGGTGTATGCTGGTCCATCCCAAGAACGCCTCCATAAGATTGAACTTCATCAACTTCGTATGTCGCTGCAGCTTGTTCAGCATCTTCTTCAATCTCAGTAGGGCTACGCATTACTGCCCATCCAAGAACTAAGACTGCAACAATTAGTGCTAGGATTACCATCGATTCACCGCTAGCATCTACCAACCAATCTTGCCAATCCTGGACAGAGAAGTCAGAGAGACTTGTTTCAGCGTCTTCTTTAGCCAGAATTGTTAGCTCAGTATCTTTTTCTACGCAGACGCCCATTCCATCGCACACAGATACTCTGACAATTGTTATTCCTTCAACATCCCAACTTGCAGCAACTCTAATGCCATCAGCACCTGATGGTGTTATCCAATCATCAGCAGTATCTTCGTTTCCGTCATCATCAAAGTTGACATCAAATTCCCATCGAACAATAATGTTGGAAGAGATTCTTTCGTCTCTATCGGTGTGTAATCCGTCATTAACATCTAGATCTCTCCAAATAACATATTCAGAAATATCTTCAGCGTCTGTAATGTTGGCATCCAGAACTATCGAATCACCAACATAGATTGTTTCCACTATGTCGAAATCACCGATGACCGGAGGTTGGTTCACTACTACCGTGAAAGTAGCTCTAGTGACATCACCAGTCAAGTATGAATCTCTTACAGTCAAAGATACCTTGTATGTCCCTGGTCTTTCGAAAGAATGCCAAGGCATTGGTTCATGTGAAATTGGAGTGGCATCTCCAAAGTCCCAAGAATATTCTACAATTCCATTCCAATCAGAGTTATTAGATTCAAGCGGTACGAATCTCCCTTCGTATGATCTATCTCCGTCTCTTGTTCCTATTGAGTCGAAGTATAGTACCTGGTCTGGGGTTGTGACCACATTTCCTTCATCATCAAAAGTATGCGAATAGTCGAAAGATGACCCTTCTGGAGTCGGGGTTGTTGAAGTGACTAACTCGTCATCAAACCAAACATCGAATATCTTGACAGAGATCACTGGCTTAGGGTTTTGAATTCTAATAGATAGTGTTCTTTGTTCGCTGGACATTCCATTCTCGTCTATCACATACAGGGTTACAAAGTGTTCACCGGGGGTTGAGAAGTTATGAGTGACCAGAGATTGTTCAGAGGTTGTACCATCAGAGAATGTCCAGTTAAATGTCAAGTCAGTTGAATCTCCAACTTGCCCATCCGGGTCAAAACTCGACCTTCCATCAAATGTGTAAGGCACATCAACTTGGCCGTCATCTATTCTGAAGTCAATAATTGGACTGCCGGCTGAGCCTGAGTCACGTACAGTGAATTGTGCTACGGGTAGTTGATTCAATACCTGTACCGTCATTTGAGCACTTGCAGGTGCCCCGTCGTTATCTAAGACAGTGATATTGACTAATTTGATTCCAGGTGTGGACCATGCAGCCATTGGGTTTTGGTTGGCTGACATCATCTCAACGAAAAGGTCAGTTCTGTCAACGATTCCACCATCAAGATTTACTCCTTCATCGAAATTCCAATTCCATTCAACCAATACTCCGTCTTCATCTTCAAACACATTTGGTAGCATTGTGGCGGTAAATGTCTCAGTAATTATCACATCAGAATTTATCTGTCCCGGTGCACGGTTGTTTACGAATACTTGAATGATTTTGGAAGCAGTGTTAACTCCATCATCAACTGTCAAAGTTAGGTTATATGTTGTGACTGCAGTTAATCCATCAGCCCACAGGTGGTATGCGGAAGAAACACCTTTTCCGCCTTCTAATTCACCATCTCCCCAGTCCCAGGTAAATTGTAGATTATTTACGGGGACATTGTCAGTAGTCCTTCCAGCACTAAATTGAACAATTTGTCCAGTTAGAATCGAAATGTTATCCTCAATAATAAGGCCATTAACAGTGATTATTGGATTTGGTAGGGTCGTGTCAGTGATGTTGATCGACTTGACATCAGATTGAGACCAAGTTCCTCCTTGGTCCATTACTCTTAGTGAGGCATTGTATTGGCCGACTTCAAGATATGGCCGAACAGGACTCTTGAGAGATGAGGTGTTACCGTCATCGAAATCCCATGCATACGCAACAGGGGCGTCTAAGTAAGGTAATGTGTTGTTTGCCAGAGAGAGTCCCCATGCATCGAATCCATTTCCTACGAATTGAATATTGTCCCATGTTTGGGCATCGACTGTATCGATGCTTGCGTTGGATACAGGCTTCATGTTATCCATGAACAGTGCACCGGTTTGAGTATTGTCAATCAAATCTCCTAGCATATCTCTCATAGTCAGATGGAAGGTATGTACTTCGCTATCTTTGGCAGTGTACCAGAACTTAGTAGATACATCAACTCCTCCACCTGCTTGCACTCTAGTTTCCATTGTATCAAGAACAATACCCGATGAATTTAGTACTTGGATCTCAACATCCAAATCCTCGAAGAATGCATTTGAAAGAACGTTAAATTCAATCTCAGCAGTATCTATCAGAGAATCTCCATCTCTATCTGCGAGAACTGTAGAATTAAGGCTCAAAGTAGCAGGAGATGTAATACGAGCAGCTTCCACATCGATTACTGCTTGAGGGTAAGATCCTCCACAAGATGTGTAATCGCAGTCACCCTTGTTCGCAGCATACCATGTTATTGCCCAAATTTCATCGGTTAAGTTTCCAAATCCTGGTACTAATGCAGTACCAACTGCTCCATTGAAATTTATGTCCGAGCGAGTATAGATGCCATCAGCAGACGCTCTACTCATTATTACTCCATCCATTCCAGGAACGTCTCCAGTAAAGCGCATGGTAAGAGGTGCAGGTGATGCTGAACCAGGTGTGAATTTGAAGACTTGAACACCCCAGCCTTCAACTGTGTTACCAGTGGATGACCAAGGCCCAATCCAATCGCTATTGGTGTCAGCAGGTTGTATTCTACAGAAGTCACTCGATCCGCATGCAGGAGTCATGTAAAGGTTAGACATCCCATAAATTCCTTGATCGCTATCTAGGGTGGCAGCAATAGTGAAATTTGTGTATATGTCTATGAAATCACGACCTATAACTCCAGGTGTGGCTCCAATTGGATTTCTAGCAAGGTCTTCTATTCCAGAAGCCCCAGTAGATGAATCCTGAGCTAGTTTTCTAATCGCTGGACCTCCACCAAGGTGGTCTGCTAAATACAGTAGGAAAATGAAGCCCCCTCCATAATCTGCGATTCTTTGATTCCACCAACGAACAGATATTTCACTAGCAGTAGTCCAAGCATTGACGTGCCCGTAAAGGGTTGATGAACCTCCAAAGCAAAGGAAAGCAGCCATGTCTGCTGCTCCTTCATCTATCCACAAATTCTCATACGGGTCGAGAGCATTGTGCATTAAGTGTTGAAGTTCGTGAGCTAGTATAACCTTCGACCATGCGAGAGGAGCATCATCAATATCTATGAAAATTGCTTCTCTTGAAGAAGACATACCTGGTGAGAAATACCCTCCAATATTGTATGCGCCATCAATTGCATAGATTACAATTTCAATCTGGCAATTGTTATCCACGTCTGGGGCGGCAATTCCTCTACCGTCGAAGTAGTCTTTCCCAAAGTAAGTCATTAGAGTTGGATATACTGTTGAATCCCAAGTGCTTGCCCAGTTGTTCAGGACAGTAGAAGAAACAGTCCTTCCGGTCTGAACCATGAATGCGGCTGTTGAAGTTGTTTTTTCGATGGTTACATCAATTGAGCCACCGGAGGTTGGAACAGTAGCAGTGTCTCCTTCGCCGTATGGTGTGCACGCCCTACCGCTAGTTTTTGCTTGTGGTGATGTTGCGATTTCAACGCCAGGCATTCCCTCATCAACCCATGATTGTTTCATCAATCTTGTAGCACTGTAAAGTGATTCATTACTATCTGGGATCATGTAGGGGTGAGCTCCAGTAGGCGTAAAGTCATCTATATCTGCAAACACGGGGGTGAATTCATCTGGTTCAAGAGCAGGTTCTTCAGCCGGGTCTGCAGATGCCATTGGAGACATTGCAGAGAGCATGAATATTAGGAGAAGTGTGTAAGCACGAGTAGAGCACGGTTCGGACATTTAACACACCTTTAGGGAAACGCATCACTGCATTACAAATAACCGAGTTCAAATGAGGTATTTAATAGTCGGCGAATGTGGCATCATCAATGCGAATGGGAATTGCGCTAGTTTTGGCACTTCTTGTAATTGCTCCAACTTTGTCAATTTCTGGAGCTCAAGAAGGCACTGAAGCGCCTTTAGGTTGCCAACTATCCTTTGATGGCAATCTTGCAAATGAATCAGTAGGATTCCAGACATCTTTGGGCCCTAGAATCCCCGGTTCAGCAGCAAGTTCTGAATTGCGTGAATCGATAAAATCCAACCTTACAGGTTGGCACATTACCGAATCCACCCATCATGTTAACGGAATGGTCTTGACTAATTTGTATGCGACATGGAACAAAGGAGCCGGCTCTACTGTAATGTTCGCTGCTCATTACGATTCTAGGTCTGCCGGCGATAAAGATTGGAATGAGAGCCGCCATGATGAGCCAATCGATGGTGCAAATGATGGTGCGAGTGGTGTGGCGGTACTAATCGAATTAGCAAGGCACATCCCTTCTATGAATTTGTCCCATGAAGTAACCTTATTCTTCACAGATGGTGAAGATCAAGGAGATTACAACAGTCAAGCAGGATGGATTTTAGGAGCCAAGGCGTGGGGTGAAAATTTAACCCAAGAGGAAGCTGATTCGATAGAATCTTTCATTTTGGTCGATATGATTGGTGACTCAGATTTGACAATTCGAAAAACTTATCCTGGTAATTCCAGCCTATGGGATAGAACTGAAGAAAAAATACTATTTTTGGATGAAGTCTGCGAATTAGGTCCTTCAAATTATTTCGATTTCGAAAGAACAGACGGGATATACGATGATCACGTGCCCGCACATGACTTAGGCATCCCTGCAATTGACATAATCGATACTAGATATGGAGAGAATGCATCATATTTAGGCGGCCATTGGCACACTCACAATGACACCGCTGACAAAGTAAGTGCAGAGTCTTTGGGCAAAATCGGATTCATTCTAGAGTCTGGTCTGCTAACAGGCTCTTGGTCTAATGTCAGGGTGATTGATGACGGCGAGTTAGAAGAAATTGATTCTGAACCAGAATTAGTCGAAGAAAATGAGGAATTAGAAGAAAGTCAAGACGATAGTGAAATGGTTATTGGAATACTTCTTGTAGTATGCATTTTGCTCGTTTGGGGTAATCTAGTGTGGCTAATTTTCGCGGATAACCGAGGGGAGGGGTGAAATCCGCGCACGACCTCCGCTAACTTGGCCGGGGGAGTAAATATCAGCGATGACAAAGATAACCGGCTTGCAGCATTGCGCCAAAGGGTGCAATCAAAGTTGGTAAATTCTCGAATCGCTTCTAAAAGAAGAGAACGCAAGGCAGAACAAGAAATTGTTGTGCAGGTTCCTCAAAAAGAAGAGTCAGAATTCTTAGATATGGATGACTACCTTCCTTCAGATGGAGACCGCAGAAGGAAAATCGCAGCAGCCTTGGTAATGATTGGGGCAATAATGGGGATTTTGTCGGGAACTCTAATTTTACAAGGTAACCCTTCTGGATTACTGAACTCATCAATATTCAATACCAACGATGCCCTTGATTTACACGGTATGGTTCTAGACCAAGATGGAAACCCTGTCGAATTAGTATCAATTGAACTCGTTGATGGAGATACCGGTTCAACTATCAAAAGCAGTTTTTCTGATTCCAACGGTAGATACGTAATTGATGCAGTTTCTGTGAAAGACTACGAATTACATGTTTCAAAAGAGAATTACACCACAGTGATACTGTATTTCACCCCAGAACCGATTGGCATATCGCCTATAACAATGGTTGAAGGGGATGGTGAAAGGTTCAAAGATGAGCGTTCAGAAACCGAGGGTTGGTCTTTAGAAAATGCGGTTGCATTAGCGACATTCGAAGGCCTATTCACAATTGGATGCGCTCTTGTTGGCGTTCATGCATCCTTTGAAATTAAGAGGAAAAAGCGTTACAGAAGGACGCAAGCATTCTGTTGGATAGCGCTGTTCAGCAGAGGACTGATAATATTCGGTCCAGCTTTGATTCTTCTAAGCATGGTACTACTAATGCTCAATAGAGACGAGTTCGAAGACCAGAAAGGACTGGAGGTATTCTGACAATGTACCTCATTACCGTCGAAGGTGGCGATGGTTCAGGTAAAGGTGAAGCCGTTAGGATATTGGGGAATTTAGCCAATCGAATGGCCTTCCCAAATGTGCATATTACTCACGAACCTAGAAGACATAGTGAATTGGGTAAATTGGCACTTAATGCAGTGAGTAAGGGAGGTTACACTCCCCTGGAAGAGGCTGGATTATTTGCTGCAGATAGAGTCGATCATTCGCATACTTGGATAAGACCAAGATTGTTGAAAGGGGACCTGATAATTTCCGACCGTAATATCCATTCAAGTCTAGTTTACCAAGGTGTAGTTGGAGAATTAGGTTTGTCTCAGGTTGCAAAAATGAATGCTGCGGCTATGATTCCTGATTTAGTAATATGGATTGACTGCGACCCTAAAAAGGCGATGAAACGGATAAATTCAGGCACTCTTAGAATGGCTGGACAAAAGCATGAATACTTTGAAACCACTGAAATCCAGACACGAATCCGTGCCGGTTTCAAGGGTATATTATCGGGCGAAATAGAGACTCCTCCGCCTTTTAGTCGTAGTACTGTTATGGGGCCGGTATTGAATGAGAGCGGTTTAGATGATTTAGAAAAACAACTATCACAGGTACTTAGCACGTTTTTCAATCGTAGGCCTGAGCCACTAAACGTAAGCCGTGATGAAGTGGACAGGCATCTTCTGAAGAGTTTGACAACAGGGGTCCAAACTCAACAAAGACTACCGGGAGCTCCTTCACAACATATCTCATTGCTTGAGGATTGGTTGGATGGAATGTCTCCTGCTCAGTGGATGAATCTTGCAGAGGATGAATGGGATGAGAAGAAGGCCAAATCAAGTGATGTCCCTGCACGTCCAATAGCGCATTCATCTTGGGCAATACTGGGCACATTGTCCCTTACAGATACTACTGATGTTCCCACTTTACACAGGCAGTTAGGTCCGGTGCGTTCGGTTACTAAAAGGCATACTCAGAGGTTGGTTAAGTGGCTGGAACAGGAAAGGTGGATACACCGACAGCAGAGCCATGTGCCATTTGCAGAAGCACAGATGTTCAAATTACGTAAAAGCAGACTTGGCTATGGGCGTTTGTGTTTGGCAATGTGGCCTTTGAGGTCGGCACTTGCTAGTTGGAGGAGATCTAATCCTGATACAGATTGGAAGCATGCTCTAGAGGAGATAATTATCGAAAAAGAGGACAGGAAAGTCCCATTGCAAATTCGTCGTGCTGTAAAGAATGTATTCGAAAGGTTACACTTGATTTCTAGCGGACATGCAGAATGCCCTGTTCCTTCTAGCGATGAAGAGTTATTGATTTGGTGGGCTACTGAGCCACCCAAGTAATCACTCTTCTTCATTTACAGGTATCTGGAAACGGCTGCCTGATGGAAGAATTACTCTTGTAGGGTCTAGGGAGAACAACGCTGGCCTTGCTGAAAATGATGCTGCGATGAATGCCCCTAAGAACATACCAAATGGTGCCCCAGTAGCCAGTCGCAGTATAGCATTAGATTCGTATGAAGTAAACAGCAACTGAGAAAAACCATCTAATGCCATAGGTAACACAAAAATTCCTGCAATTGCTAGCATGGCTAACGTGCGTCGATTGTTTTTGTAAACACTCTGCATGTAATTGTCTGGCCATAGTGAAAGGAATGAATCCCTAATTGTCCACCGGTTCAAACCTCTTCTCGAGAATAAGAATCCACCTATTGCGAGTCCTAAGAATATCCCAACATCTCTGACACATACCGGCATTTGGTTGCCATTTATCTCCCATGAACGCTCAGCTTTGTTATGGCAATTTAAGTCTCCAAATCCATAGACAAAAGCAGCATATGGGTCTAAATCTCCCCATGCGAATATTCCGTGTTCACTTTGGTTATGGCCCACTTCCTTCGAATCATCACTTTGTATATTTCCCCAGGAGTCTTCAGAATAGTAGTCGAATGCATTTGCCCGACCTGACAATTCAGGGACGCTATCTGCTGGTAAGTATGCTGGGACTAAGAAAAACGAAATCAGGAGGAATGAAGAAATCCCTCCAACCCAATTACCGACTTTTCTTTCGCGGTTGCGGTTATCAAGTCCGTTGCGCTCCATGGTTGGTCTAAGGAGATTGAGCGGATATGTTTTGCCTAGAACTGTAGTGGCGTGGATATGGAGGAGAAGGTTGGTTTCAGGAGAGCCTTCTCTGCATCGGTAGTACTAGGCCTATACACAGGTTTCATGTTGGCTGTTGCAATAGCAATGAGTTTAGGTAATGAGGGACTCAAAATAGCAGCTTTCTTGTGGGGCCTAACAATTGTAACTTGTGCACTATTTCTGACGCCTTTACTCGCAATGGGGCGTAAAAGAGGAGTTCCAAATACTGATCAAGATGTGAAGAAACTTCGTGAGATTCTTGATGAATTTAACGAAGGAGTCGGAGGATGGAGAACATTATCTCATGTTAGAGGAGAGGGGATGGGAGTTTCTATCTCTCTTTCGAATGCATCTAATCCTCTGATTATAATCGAAAAGGCATTACAAATAACTGAAAAATGTAAACTATCTTTCCGGTTCTCGAAAAGCGATCCTTCTTTACGAGATCGAACATTGTTGATATTAGAAGAAAAGGTTTCTTCTTCAAGAATACAACGTAGGACAAAGTCCTTGACAATTGTTCCTGAAGTCAAAATCGACCGTTCTACAATCATAACAAGAGTGATGATGCTTTGTCCACCACTTATGGTTGCAGGTTCTATGGGGTTCTACTCTGTAGCTCCTGGGCAGCCATTGCTTGTGTTAATTGGAGCAACTGCAGGGGCTGTTTTGGGAATGCTGATTGTCACGAATCAAGGCAGATAATACCGGAGGGGTAAAACCTACACCCGGGCTGTGCGTGTTTATGCGGGAGATAACTCTATTCTGGAAACGGTCCCGCTTGAAAGACACAGACCTCCAGCCATTGTTAGAAATTGTTAGCAGCGCAGTATTCCTCTCTTACATCAAACGTACTCCGAGAGATGTAAGGATTTTATTGAAAACAACTTTCAAACCAGGAAAAGTTCCTGAAGATCTTAACTCACTTTATTTTCTAGAGTTGCTGGATATTCATCATTCTCCTGATGATTCAGGCGATAGTTATGTGTTGAACCTTAGATTATCTCATCCGATTTCAAACTTTAATGCTCGGACTGGAGGAACTTCGGCAGCACCTGGATGCTGCCTAAACTTTGAGGGTTTGACATATGTGCTTTATGGTGGGAATGTCAGATTGCGTCTTGTTGCAGCGATGGCTAGGCTAATGGCAAAACCAGATCGTATATCTGCTCGAAACCTCGATATAACCTCAACTATAGATTCAGGACCTCTGAACCCTAAGCAACTCAAGTTAGCCAAATTCGCATACGACAAAGGATGGTATGATCCTAAGAGGAAAGTTAGGATATCGGAAATGGCTGAAGAAATGAAACTAGCCAGAGCGACTCTGGCTGAGCATCTGGCAAGAATCGAGAGTATTGTAATGGATGATTTAATGGGGTCTTTTAGTAATCTAAAAGTCACACCTAGTGAGTATGAGATGTTCAAGAACATGGTAGTTTCCGATGGTCAAATGCTTGATTATAGTGAAGATGAACAATTCAAGTTATTACTAGAAAATATTCACAAAAATATGCAGGACGAAGATTTGCCTGCTGATGACTGAATACAATAATACTGCAACTTTACAAGGAACCGCCAAGTAGGTTAAGACATGAGGGAAACTATGGAGCTCATCAAGAAATTGAGAGCCTCAGGTGTTCCTATTCCTAAGCATGTTGAAAATGCTATGTTGAAGGTCAATATCGAAGATTTCACAAATCATAATCCTGAAGGTTTTTTCCATGACCGGCCTGTTGTATTCCTAGAAACTCCATCTGGTGGAATAAAAACAATTTCTGCACCTCATATGATTGCAACTTTGTTAGACAATTTGGAATTAGAAAAAGGACAACATATCGTGGTATATGGAGCCAAGGGTGGATACATTAGCGCTTTAATTGCGCATATAATCGGTGAAGAAGGAAAGGTTACAATTCTTGATCCTTCAGAGGAAGTAATAAACTTCATTTCAAACAATTTACGTGGTTATCCTACAGTGGAATGTCATGTTATGACTGAAAATCCAATTGACGAATTACCCGAACTAAATCGGGTTTTAGTTACTGGACAAATATTGTCTTTACCCGTTTGGTTATCTGATAATATCGAAGATGGTGGGTTCGCAATAGCACCTATCGGCACCACAAATTCCCAAAGACTACTGAAGTTAGAAAGGCAAGGCGATGATTTGTTTGAAACAGATTTGGGAAGTGTTATTTTCGGCCCGTTAAACATTGAGGACACAATTGTTGCAACCCCTTCTCCTGAAGAAATGGCAGAACTTGTTGAGCAGGTAGTTGAACTAATGAGTGAAGTTGGGATTATCGAGCAAGGGGATAGGTCAAAATTATACGACTTAGTTGCGGAATTACGGCAACTGCCTGATGATTTACCTCCGCCGGAAGAACTCGATGACCCTTCGGAACATCCAATGATGCAACTAATCATGGAGAAAGGCGAGTGGTTTGTTAAGCTCTGGCCAATGATTCAATCAATGATGGAGCCAGAAATTGCTTCATATGCGTCATCAGATAATACTGATACAGATGAGAATGATAGTCATTCAGACTTTATTCCATGAGGTGAAAATATGGCAGGTATGGAAACTGAAATCGCCCGATTGAAACACAAGGATGTTAAAATCAGAAGGAGAGCAGTTAGGCATCTTTTCGAAGATGATAACCCCCGAGCCCTCAAGGGTTTTGTTTCCTTACTTGATGATAAAGATCCTTGGTTTAGAAATAAATCATTGGACGCTCATCGGAAATGGGCTCAAAACTCTGAGGACTTGGTACCATTAATGGAGAGCAATCAACGCATTGCTGGTGAACTATTAGAGAAGGTTGATGCACCAGAAATAGCTAGAACATTACTGGAGAGCCAAGATAACTTAACCAGGTCATTTGCTGCAAATAGTCTTGCACTCGAAGAAAATTTACATGAGGATTTTGCTAATGATTCGCACCATTCAATCAGAATTGTGGCTGCTAAAAATTCCATAGATGTCGCACTAATCTCTTCTTTGATTCAGGACTCGCATTCCTCAGTACGAAGAGCAGCAATCTCTACTGCCTCTAGAGAAGGACTTCACCTCGAGGCTGAAACTCTTGAGCGTGGACTTTCATCCAGCGATCCTTCTCTTCGTTCACTAATCGCATCTCTTGCAGTAAAAACAGGTGGCGATATGTTGGAAAGAGCTTGTATGGATTCAAATCCTAAAGTTCGTAAAGCGATTGCAGATACATTGAGGGATGATGTTGAAGTTGTTGATGATAGAATAAATCTAATCGCCGAGGTCAGTCCAGATATTATTGTTAGATGGCTACGTTCTCGTCATGATTCAAAATCAAAATCTCTTAGATGGTCTATGATCCAAAATGCCCAATTAAATTCCAGGACACGTTCTAAATTGATTGAGCAAATGGAAGGAAGAAATGATATTGACCACGATAAATTATCAATTGTTAGCGAGGACAGTTCAACTTTAGTCCGCTTAGCAGCGAACAACCTATCAGCCTCCGTCTCTGAGTTGGCAGGCGAGGACTCATGATATCAGGTCTTATTTTCCACGCCGATGCAACAGATGGAGCCAGTCGAAGACTTGGCGTATCTATCGAAATAAAAGGCCCCTTTATGGGGAATATTCTCGAACTTAGATTCCCGAGGTGGATACCTGGTTCTTACTTGATAAGAGAGCCTATGCAACATTTGACTAGCCTTTCAGCCACATGCGATGGGGATGATGTTGAAGTTCAAAGGGTTGATGTCGATGGTGTGCGAATTAGGGGAGTTAGTGGTGCAAGTAAAGTAGTGGTTACTTACAAAGTCTTAGCTGCAGAAATGACCTGTCGTGCCAATCATCTTGATCGCACACATGTTCATATTATGCCACCTTATACCTGGATGCTTCCTACAAGAGGAATTGCCTCCGAAAGATTAGATGGGACTCACAAAGTCACCCTTGCTAAGCCAGATGATTGGCAAACCGCAATCCAATTAGAAGGAGAAGAGGGCGAATGGTTCGCAGAAGGAAGAGATGAACTTCTGGATGCAATTATGGAATCAAATGCGAACTCTATGTATTCATTCGAAGTTCAAGGCTGTACGCAGTACCTCAAATTATGGGATTCAGGTAACCTTCCATTCCCTGAAAAAGGAGTTGATAGACTGTTAGAATCTATGAAATTAATTGCAGAAGAGCATTATGCATTGTTCGGAGTTCCAGAATGGAAAGAATACTGGACAGTCATTCACTTAACCGAATCAGGGCGTGGTGGATTAGAGCACCTTAGGAGTCAGACCTCAATGATGCCACGCAAGTGCTTGCAAGAAGGTAATGAAGAGGAGTGGAGGGATTTGGTTTCATTATTTAGCCACGAGTTCTTGCATCAATGGAACGTAAAACAACTCCGTCCACGAAACTTCCTCGATTATGACCTACAGCGTGAGGTCCACACCGATTTATTATGGTGGTTCGAAGGACTAACTTCGTGGCTAGGAGACATTCTTTGCCTAAGAAGTGGAGCTTGGACAGAAGATGACTGGAACAAAGATTGGACTAGGAAGATGAAAAGACATAACGATCGAAATGGGATGAATCACGAATCCTTACAAGAGAGTAGCCATGATGCATGGATTCACTTGTACAAACCTAATTCCTATAGTAGAGAGGTTCAAATTTCATATTACCTAGAAGGTGAAATGGCTATATTTTGCCTAGACGTTGAATTAAGAAGGAGATCGAAGGGTGAATCTGGGATGGACGACGTCATGGCTCTCCTGTATCATGAGTTCAAACTTGAATCTAGTAATCCGGGAATAACTCATGCCGACATCAAGAGGACACTGGTAAACCTCCCCGGAGGTCGAAGGTTAGGTGTTATGCTAGATTCTCTAGTTAGTAGCCGTCAGGCACCAGATACTACCGCTGCAATGAAATCACTGGGACTAGATATGGTTCCTGAAAAGAAGAAGGGTGGAGCATGGCTAGGAATTAATCTGGGCAATTCAAGTGGTTCTGTAAAGGTAAGAACTCATCTTACCGGTTCACCTTGTAGAGAACTAATCCACACTGGTGATGAAATCGTAGCAATAGAAGGTTTGAGAGTTAAATCCTCTAAAGAAGTATCAGCTGCAATATACGGTAATACCGGAGTCGCTACTAATATGACGATTGCGAGAGAAGGTGTTTTGATGGAAGTAAGTATTACTCCCGTGGCAGATCCAAGTCATTTGGTTAAAGTTGAAGGTAAAGGAAATAAGATCTGGGACGAAATCAAGCGCTCGAGACGCTAATCACTCATTTTTCTCAAGTTCTTCCAGTAAGATGTGAATCGGTGGCATGTGATTAGCTATAGTGTGTTTACTAGTTTTTGCGGAGTATAAGTTTCCGCTAAGACTCATTGCTATTACGTCATCCTTAGAGATACTATCAAGTCCACAGCCCGGCCATACATCCACAGTTATCTCTTCATCCTGGAGATAATTTATTAGAATCACTGGAACTCTTTTGAGTTCCAATGATATTGCCACTGAATGGCGGTGATGTCCATCTAAGATGGCTCCGGTTTCAGAATCTACCAGTAATGGTTTGGTAAAACCACCCCACCTTTTTGTCATGTCTAGCAACTTATCCCTGTTCCTAGTTTTGATTTCTTCATGGGGCTTTAACCAATCTAAAGCAACTAATGTGACATCGTCTGCTTCCCATGACATAGGCCTATCCAAGGCGATATTTGGGATAATGCTTTGGAAAGGGTGAGCGTGACAAAAACATGGAGGAGGGCAGAGCCGCCGATGACCCAGGCATCGAAATGCATGGTTTAATTCCTCAAAATGAGGATTTAGTGCACGTTTTAGACGTGCTTTGTGCCGGAGGATTTGGCGCTTGGGTAGTTGGTGGCTCAGTAAGAGATTGTATTCTTGGAAAGATTCCAACAGATTATGATATTTGCACAGATGCAACTCCACAGCAAGTTATCGAATCATTTGGCGACACCATACCGACGGGAGAAAGGTATGGTACCATCACCGTAAAGAGTGGTAAATCTATGTTTGAAGTTACTACATTGCGTACTGAAACAGGCTATGGTGATGGGAGGAGGCCTGACGCAGTTGAGTGGGGTACAAGTCTTTCAGTCGACCTTTCACGCCGGGATTTCACAATGAATTCAATGGCATATGATTGTGCCAGGGGGCTCTTACATGACCCCTTTAACGGTAAAGTAGACTTAGATTCAGGTATCTTGAGGGCAGTTGGTGAGGCAAAACAAAGGCTATCCGAAGATGGTTTACGAATAATGCGCGCTTATCGTTTCATGGATCGTCAGGAGAAAGGAGTTTGGTATCCCGATAATGACTTATCTTCTGCATTAATCGACAACCGAGCAATGCTCGGACTTGTTTCAATAGAACGAGTTTGGAATGAGTTAGAGAGGATAATAGTCGGTAAAAATGCGCATGTCATACTTTCAAGAATGAATGATGACGGAGTTCTTTCGGCCATATTCGGCTATCCATTCGCCAAAGAGATATTTGGTTTAATAGAAAAACTTCCAGAAGATTTGGAAGCTAGAATTGCAATGCTTTTCACTTATCTTAAATTGGATGAAGTTTCTTCGCTATTGAATCGTTTTAAGTGTTCAAATAAAGTAATTGGAAGGACAAAATTGTTACATTTCCTATTGCACAAGACTCCAGATAAGTATGATTTAAGAATATATAGAAACCAACTCGGAGACGAAGTAAAGACTCATATCTCCTTGATGGAGGCTATTGGTGCTGACATTTCAGACTTGGTTAAATCACTAGATTACCCAACAGATATATCTTGTCTGATAGATGGTAGTTGGTTGATGTCTAAAACGGGATTAGAACCAGGAATCAAACTTGGACGTTTGAAAGACTGGCTTTTCAGAATACAAATAGAGCGAGGATACACTCAAATTTCACAAATAGAGACTGCGCTTTGTACAATCTCTTGGACACATGGTGAGCCAAAAGACTGGCCACGTCCTAAATGGCCGTGACGCCCACAATTTATTGAGGTCGCTTATCATCGTAGGTCTATGTCCGAAGGAGTTAGTGCCCAGGCTGCAACACAGATGGTCAGTGGAGGTCTAGTCTTTTTAGGATTAATTTTCACAATGGTAGGAATCGAAGGATTAGGTTCGAGTTGCTGCGGTTTAGGGATCTGTGGCCTTATTTTTGGCGGGCTAGTTTCTGCAGCCGGAGGTGCTGCAAGTACTGCTCAAGGCAATATGGTACTCAAACAAGACTCTTCAGGGGAATGGAAGTGGAGTGCTAATGAATTACACGGTGCAGGAGAACAGGTTCAGGGCCGTGCAGCACAATACAATGACCAATCAAATCAGATTATGTCTAGAGTTGTTTCTGAAGTCCGTGGTGGAAAGAAACTGGAGGACTTAGAAACTTCAGAATTAGATATTGTTGCGAGTGCATACGGTATTGATAGCGGTTCTAAAACTCAAAAAATCGAAGCGCTACATAATTCTGACCTCGCCAAAAAAGGTCTGCAATTAGGCGCACTTGTTACAGCAGGTGGTTTGGGAGCCGTTGGTGCATCCAAGATTGTAAAGAAAGGCCGAGAAAGAGCAATTGAACGTGCTGAAGAGTTACGCGAACAAGGCAAAGAGAAGTTACGACAAAATGTTGAACAAGGCAAATACAATCTGAATGCAGCACTTCCTACTAACGAACAAGGTGAAACGGCAACAGAAGTTGCTGGAAATGTAGTAATGGATCAACTTTCAAAACAGATTCGTCAAAGAAACCTAACTCCAGAGTCACTGATTGAACTTGGTGATTTCAATAAAGACGGTAAACTCGATCCTGTGGAAATAGCTGGTGCATTATCGGCTGCAACTGGAATGACGGTGCCTTTATTCATCGTAAAAGACTCAATCAAAGAGTTTGATACAGATGGAGATGGTACTTTAGATACCGCTGAATTGTACCGCTTATGGAATCACCTTGGAATCGGAATTGAAGACCAATCAATGGAAGGTGAACTATCTGAAATTGATTCGGTGATGGAAGAAATCGATGAAGAAATCGATGAAGAAATCATTACTGAAAACTTTTCAGGCCCAGGTAGAGTAATCAGGGTAAAAGATTCCACCAAGAAAGAAATCAGACTAGACGGAACATTCCTTGTAAATGACTCCATTTTAGGTGTTGGGCGGTGGTTATCTGATACAAGATTCACAGTACAAGTTTCCGATTGGGGAGATGTCTGGTGGGTCGGAGAAATGGTTGAAACAGGAATGTTAACTACCTGTGTAGATACATTTGATGAAGCCTACAAAGCATTGGCAACTAACTTGGAACAGTTTTGGGAAGATGAAGATTCTGCAAATGTTTCTGATGAATCAGAGGATGTTAATGAAGAGGTCGTCCATTCAGGAAGTAATGCATCTAATGTAGAATTGACCGATGGTATTGATACTGAGTTTGAACAATTGATTGTTGAAATGGAAGGTGCTAGGTTCTCAAGTGAACGTAGAGAATTAATGAATAAACAAGTTAGTGAATACTTAGTTAATCTAAGGGTTAAGTCAATGGAAAGAACTCTACTAGGAGATCCTGTCTATCGAGGCGGGCAATCTGTCCACGGACTGATTGATGGAGGACCTTATGTCGGAGTGGTCAAAGTTCCAGTATCATTTGACGAACAGATCTTATCTCTCCGTGAAGGTGATAATATCAAAATGTGGGTGAAGTTAGTAGACTTCTCACCTAGTTTGAAAAGACCGGTTCTAGAAGCCAGTGAAATCATTTAATCTTCTTTTGTTCTAATGATCGCTGCAATCATTATTGCAATAGACATTGTATGAAAAGATAAGAATGGCATAAATGAATCATCTTCATCTTCTACTTCGATTACCGGTTCTTCAGTAGTATTATTTTCCATTACTACAGGAGCAGGGTTGACTATTATTTGCCCTACCATGCCTAAACTTCTGTGAGGCTCACAATAATATTCGAATGTGCCATTAAGTCCTTGGATGAATATGAACCTGTAGTCTTCGTCAGTTTTTGTGTCACCTGAGTCAAATGTCTCATTGTCGTCAACAGCATTGTGGGGGAGAATCTGTCCATCCCAAAAGAAGCGCACAGCATCTCCTTCTTCGATGGTTACAGTAGAGGGGCTGAATCTCAAATTGGTGCTATCTACCGTTATTATCGTATCTGGATTTACTGCATGAGATGAATCCGCAGGACTAGCATTAACTGCTGGACTAGCAATAACTGCAAGCAAAATGGCAACAATGGCAACTCCCTTCATGATTGTAAGAAAATAAGCATCATACTTAGCCTATTGTTTTCTGAAGGCTGTATCATCAATCTACTCTGAACAGGCAAGTTGCTGGTTTTTTGAAGAATTTATGCCTATATTTGGCAATAATACGATATCCAATGTCTCGAATCGGCAGAGGTATAATCCACAAAATGGGAAACCACATTGAGTAATACCATCTCATGTATAGTAGGCATCTGATTCCAGCGGCAGAACGAATATACGATTTCCCGTTTCTTAGTAGATAGACAGAATCTGCATTCTGCTGTTTTTCAGGAAAATTAGCAATCATCACTTGGGCATCATCTGATAGAATTGGACGGTATCCTAAGTCTTGACCTTTAGCTAAGCGTTTGTCGATGAAAGTCGCTAATCTGTGACATAGTCCACAATCGCCGTCTAGTAACAAGAAGTCTCTATCGCTCATGAAACCACTTCCTCTATCGGCCAAGTCTGGACGTAAACACCTTCTGAAGCGTGGACATGCTGAGGATTCATGACATCAATTCCCAATCCATATGATTCAGTTAGAGTGTTTTTGATTATCTTTGCAGTTCCATCTTTGAACACCCAAGGGGCATGTAAGGTGTATGCCATGTGCAATTTACCCTTGTGTTCGGTGTAGAGTGAATATCTTTCGAAAAGGAAATACTCAAGCGAGTTCTTTTCTGCAACTCTACTCTCTCCATGTATCTCACATTCTCCTTCTAATTCTACTCCATCACTAGTTCTGCGTGATTTCCAAGAATATTTCTCATTACTAGCATTAAGTTTGCATTTCGCATACCTATATGGGAGACCATAAGATCTAGGAGCATGCCAGCAAGTGATTCTACTTTGAGCATCTAGGGTGATAAAAAGAACACCCGGCTTGCCATTTTTTGTAACATATGTGCGAATATTAAACTCGGGGAAAGTGGACACTCCGGGTAAAGAAGGTAGCATTCTTGGCCTTACATTCTTCATCACAAATGGAATCGTTCCGACATATGCCTTACCTTGGAATAAATCTATTTCCAGCCCTTTAGGAATATGAGGCATCAGAGCCTCAGGCTCTACTTCCCAATGCATGAAGGTTAGGTCTCTCCATTCCTGCACCAGCGCATGACTTCTTTCAGGCATAGGAAATGGAAGATGGCCCCTAGGAATTTGTCTTGCCATGTTCAACACTCAAATTATTCCAACATTGGATGCGTTAATGATTATGTTAGCCAAAGCCCAAAGTGAAATTGGTATCAGGGCCCATCCGAGAGCTTCAGAGAATGGACCGGAGCCATATGAGCCAAATGTACGGGAAATAGGGCCTCCCCATGAAGCAACAAATCTGATGATAAGTGTGAGTATTCCTGCCATCAAAGTATGTATGACTAGCATGAATGGTCCGAACACGTAATTGATGCCTCCTATCATGGTCAATGCAGCCACTCCTTGAGATAGCAATGCAGGGTTTGCTAGCCAGATAAACCAACCCATCCAAAATCCAATCAGAAGATCTCTCTCTACATCTTCAATGTCTCTCCATTCCCTGAATGCCTTAGAATATAGATTATGGATTCGCTTAGAAACAAATCGGATTTCCCATGGAGTTCCACTCATTGCTGCCCTAATTGCAGCACTAACAAACCAAACAATCAATGCTATGTCTGCCCAAGTTCGTAAGTCATTGTCTCCTGGAATAAATGACATGATTAGTGAAATTGAATTTACCATGAGGAAACCAACTCCTCCTGCAAGTGCTACACTTCCCCATAGCGCACCTGGAATAAATGACTCTTCAGGTGCATCATATGTCTTTCTAGGAAGCGCTACAAATAGCATCGCTAATCCGGGTCCCCAGAATAATTCTAGAGTTGAGAAGATGGATTGTTGTCCTCCTAAGCCGATCTCATCTACAGCATCGACTAAGTTTTCAGCATTTGTTGTTCCACTTGCTGAATAAGTAACATGGCCAGATGAATCTATGATTACAATCGAATCTGAAACTCCTAAAGGCATTCGACTGGCAAATCTACTTTCGCCATCATCAATCAATATCGGCCAAGATGCATTTGTAATTCCTGCTATTGTATCTAAATCATCCATTCTTACATTTTCCCCAGTTACAACTTGGACAGCACTTACTCTGCCATCCAGCCTGTCCATTGCAATTTGAATCTGGTTAGTTTGGTCAACCGCATTACTTGATGCGGGTAATGTGATACCGATTATTACGGCTTCTTTCCCGTCAAGTAATTCATCAAGAGATATAGATGATTTGTTACCATTCTGGTGAAGTATGAATGATGGTGCTCTCGCATCATCTTCGACAATAGATTCACCGCCTAAGTCCGGTATGTCACTGGCTAATGGAATCATCAACATAGCCATCACTATAAGTGCACCAATCAATGGTAACGGTAGTAAAATTCCTTGTCTTATCAGGGCGAAAAGATATGCTATTACTGCAACAAAACCAGATATTGAAAGCCATAGGAATGCACTAGCTATTGGATCAGCATCCTCTTCTACATTAAATCTAATAATTCCAGCATGGTCACAGTTTTTACCTGCGATTCCAGTAGTTTGTGTATCTACTGTCTTGAGACAGACAATCAGGACGTTATCACCTGCTGGCAATTTGTTTTTACCAGTGAATACTTTTGATGGCCTTCCCATGTCATCAGTTCTTTCGACATATGTGCTGGTTGCAGTGAATCCTTCAGGACGCATATCGTCGTCGTATATTCTTTTTTCATCTGGCTGAACAGGACCATAGATATTCATCGAAGTAAAATCTTCATCTAAATCATCGAATCCCCAGGGTAGAGTCGCAACCATCTGAATGTGAGCTAATTTTGAATCATCAACAGTGACCTCGAATTCAGGAGAAAATAAATCTCCCTGAATTACAATTCCTCCACTGAATTGATTCGAACCTCCCCACTCGAGGTTTATGTTGTTAGGGCAATTTGTCGAAGCAGACATTGAGTAAGTGATAATGTCCCCTTCTCTAGCAGTAATATTACCCATTGAGATTTGAGTACTCATATTGTGTGCGTCAGAAGATGATTCCCAGACATAATCAACAACTGTTCCGAAGTATGAGAAATCTCCGATTTGAACTTGAGTATCTATTGTTACAGGATTACTTGTCTTGCACTGTAGCCACGAAATCCCCGATCCTACTTGCATGTATGCCGCAATGTAGGTTGAGATGTTGAATGTTCCATTGAACCCCATCTCTAAAGGAGGCATGGATAATGGGCCAATAGAAGCGCTGCGTCCAGAACTAATCAATACGTCACCCATAGATGCACCTTGATAATCACGTGTTAGATTGACATCATCATCATCATCGCCACTGAGGTAAATTTGGTGGATGTTATTGATATCCCATTCAACGAATCCCGCTTCATATGTTTCGTTATTTGCTGATGCATTTGTCACCATAGACGTGAAGGAAGGAATCATGAAGCACAATAGTGCGAAAAGTGCAATCCACCTCCTCTGCATGTAATACCCCAAGCACTAGGAGTTGAAGAAACCACATCATAGATGTGGGCTTCCAAGATACAACCACATTGCAATAATACCGGAGGTAATTGCTGCTGCGTTAACGGTCCCTTTAGTCATCAGACCTCTGTTCTCTAGTAATGCGCCTAGAAAACTATCCACTTGGCATCCAAGCCACCCAATAACTGCTACAAGTATTGCTAATTCGACGTCCTGGTCTGATAAAAATGCTAGAACTGCAATAATAGATGAGCCTACAAAAGCAGCCATTTGTCCATTAGGAGAGAAACCTCCGTTTAGGCCTGGTTCACATTTTTTCATGGTTGTGATCATTCTTACTCTTTCATCTAGGCAACCAATTTCAGATGCGAAAGTATCCGATGCGGCAACAGCAACAGATGCTGCGAAAATCCATAGGCCGTTTTCGTGGTCTCCAAGCAACCAAGATATGATTGCAACAAGTCCAGGGAGCCCGCCATTAGCTACGACATTACCCCAACTCCTGTGACCATCACTGGATTCAGACAATCCCTTAGCTGTCTTTTCATCAAATCTCCACTTGGTGGCTTTGTGTGATGTTCCTAAGAATCCAAGAAGAATGACCAACCATGTCCAGTGGCCTAATCCACCCACCACAAGTCCGAGAGCGGCTGCGGCATATACTCCAAGCCTGTCTAAGACTCGGTATTTTTCTGAAATGAGTACTAGGACGCTAACAATACCGAACGTAACCAAGAGATTGCCCTCGGTCAAACCTGGTTGCATGATGTCCATCATCAGTCAGCCTCTTTACTTCCCACGATAATCACCGTCTATAATTTGCCCCTATAATCTGCTTTAGGACACATACATTGGAATGAGGTGCTAAGAAGGCAGGTGCATTACAGCTGCTAGGATTTCTCTTCCGATTATCCATAAACCCACTACCATCACAATAATCCATGTAATGCTGGCCAAAAACTGTACTACAATATCGGTTTCACTGAATAGCCAAGATACAAGCCAACTACTCCCGTTCCAAGCAGCATGTCCAAAGATTGCAAGTGGTATTCCTACTAGTGGAGATCTAGGTAAACTCCAAACCTTGTCGTAAGGCTTGTACAACCATCCTCTTACGGTTTTTCCAATATTAGTCAATTCTCTTTGAGTATTTACTAACTGACCCGTATCTCCATCGAAAACTACCCATTGTGTATCATCATTCTGAATCTTATCGCCAGATATTCCGCGCTTTGTACAAAGATACCACCCTATTGATACTCCGGATAAACCTGTCCAAAAAGCATGTCCAGGGATTGAACCAATACCTCGGATAACTGTAGTCATAGAATACGATATTGCGGCGTATTCTCCTCCACCTAGTGACAACATGATGTACTGTAAATTCTCAAGTAATGCGAAGCCGAGGCCCACTGAAAAACCAATTTGAAATCCTCGTTTCGGAGAATCAATCAATTTGTATAGGCTCAATACAAATGCGGCTTTACACAATTCCTCCCCAACTGGTGCGCTAATTGTGAGGATAAGGAATTCTCCTAGAGACCCTGGTTCCATTGATTCAATGCCTATTATTAGTAGCATCAGTGGAAATAGTAAGGAGTTGATTACAATAGCGGGTATTGTGGAAAGCATACCTGCGACAAGCATCTGTTCGCCATCTCTCTTCGTCGTCATTAATTGGAAGTGCCTAGTCGAGAATGCCCACCATGCATGGACTGGAAGTGAGAATCCGAACAGCCAAGCAGGTACCCCTACCAGAACGGCGAGTAAAATCCAGATCGGATCATCACTCAACATGACAGGTAGCAATCCTAAGAATGCAGCGAGGACAGTGATGCAGAAAACAGTCCATAGTGTCGATGTCGGTGGCATTTCTAGTGGGGGGGAGTCTCTGATTAAATGGTGAGAAAATCTAGTGGGAACTGGTGTAAACAACATTCTGGAATCAGGAAGGCTGTGCTGGAGGGCACCGTCTGTTGAGTCAGGGGCTGCCATTACAACATGAGTAATTTTAGGTCTTCTAACATATGTGAATAATAGTAACAGTGGTACTAAGAATATCATAGCACAAATCGACAATGCGGAGTCACCTTCGATCATTCCGTACAATATCAATATCGCTACTTGGGTTGTCACATACAAGAGTAAGACAATCCCTAGCATCCTCCATATGACGCTCCAGGTAGTAGATTTACTCGCTAGAGCTAGCCCTTTTGGTGGCGGGGTTAAAGGCGCCACCATCGCTTGCATAGTTAGGGCAGAATGGATAGACTAAACCAAGGTTGTGATGGTTAGATTGGTCCCCGCTCAGTTCGCCCATCACTCGTCACTGAAACAGCAGTCCGCTCAAGTGCGCTCATCATCGCAGGGATTGTTCCTGCCAACTTATGGAGATTAACCATCCGGTTGTAAAAAACATTCATTCAAAAGTAAATCACATGACATCCGGTCATGAGTTGGATGGATAGATTGTTCGCTCCAAGAATGGATCATAGAGGTTGGTCGACACCGAGTGAGGCGTCTAGAATGTTCCTAATTCTAACTCTTGTAGCCGTTGGTTATTGGGCATGGGGAGCCGCTAGCGATAACCTTGTTATGTGGTTGGGTCTAACGATTCTAGTTTCAACACCACTGCTTTCAGTTGGCTGGTATTTACTCTCTCTAATGGCCAAGAACAGGGATGTTCAACTTCTAACTCCTAAGGTCAGAGCGGCTCTAGAATCCAAGGGTCGGCTTCCAAATCAGTTCAAGAATCCGTAAGTCCAGTCATGAGGAGGAGCGAAGGTTTCCTTGATTGAACGTGGACTGACCCATCTTAGAAGGTTCAATGGAGAACCTGCTTTATCGTTGGTTCCACTTCCTCTAGCGCCGCCAAATGGCTGCTGTCCTACAACTGCGCCAGTTGGCTTATCATTGATGTAAAAGTTTCCAGCGCTGTATCTGAGAGCAGCTAGTGCTGTTTCGATATGCCTTCTGTCTTTAGCAAAAATCGAGCCAGTTAGTGCGTATTCTGAAGTTGAGTCACATACCTTCAATATGTTTTCAAAGTCGTTATCTGGATAGATGTGTATTGACATAACCGGTCCAAATATTTCCTCACCCATACTCTCATATTTCGGGTCATCACAAAGAATAGTTGTTGGTTCAATGAAGTAACCTTTGGAGTCATCATATCCTCCACCAGTCACAATTTTACATCCAGGGTCTGCTTTTGCACGGTCTATGTAACCTGCAATGTTGTCGAAGGATTTCTTGTCGATAACAGCAGACATGAAGTTGGAAAAGTCTCTTGGGTCTCCGATTGTAATCTTAGAAACCTCTTCACAATATTCGTCTCCAATAGCATCCCAAACACTCTGTGGGACGTAGGCTCGACTCGCTGCACTACACTTTTGTCCTTGGAACTCGAAAGATCCCCTCAGCAAAGCCACTACCAATGCTCGCCTATCACAATCAGGGTGGGCGACAATGAAGTCCTTACCTCCAGTTTCCCCGACAATACGTGGGTATGAGCGTAGATTCTCAAGATTATTTGCTACGTCTTTCCACAGTTTACGGAATACTCCAGTTGAACCAGTAAAGTGCACTCCTGCTAGTTCAGGATGAGACATACAAATATCTCCAACTACACTTGCCTTTCCTGGTATGAAGTTGATTACTCCTGCTGGAAGTCCTGCATCCATCATCAGTTTCATCAATCTATAGTTCGAGACATAGGAGTTCCTTGATGGTTTCCAAACTCCCGTGTTGCCCATAATTGCGGCACTTGATGGAAGGTTTGCAGCAATGCTACTGAAGTTGAATGGTGTGACACTGAATACGAATCCTTCCAGGGGTCTAATTTCACTAGAGTTCCACATGCTTGACGGAGAAACTGGTGGCTGTAAGTCCTCGTAAATTTGTCTACAATAATCTGAATTGAATCTCCAGAAATCGATTAACTCACAGGCGGAATCAATCTCAGCTTGATGGCAAGTTTTTGATTGGTTAATCATTGTGGAAGCATTGATTTCTGCTCTGCGCGGCCCAGCAAGTAATTCACTGGCTTTCAGGAATATGGCACATCGTGATTCCCAAGGCATTGTGGACCACATTTGATGAGCATCAAGGGCAGCATCTATTGCAGCATTTACTTCTTTTTCTCCAGCCAAGTGAACTCTTGCAATTACGTGACTGTGATCATGAGGCATAACCTGTTCAGTTACATTGCCAGTGAATATTTCTTCACCATTGATTATGCATGGTATCTCTATGATTTCCTTTTCTTGAATTGCAATTTGCGCTTTCAGTTCTTCACGTTCTTTGCTACCCGGGAGGTATCCTAGAATCGGTTCATTGACGGGGGTCGGTGGCGTGACTACATTGTTCACCATGTTCACCCCCAAGGGGTATGGCTCAAAATAATGCCCATCAGTAAAGATGTGCCATTTTTTGTCTAACCTTAGACAATTTTGGGGCTACAACCATTTGGCAGTATCCATTTCCGGGATTCAATTGGAAGTAATTATGATGGTACTTTTCGGCTTCATGATAATTCGTTAGTTCACCGATCTCGGTGACTATTTCATCATCGAAATATTGCTTGAAATCCTCTAACACATTTTCTGCAATTAGTTTTTGATTTTCATCTACGTAGAATATTGATGAACGGTATTGTGTTCCGACATCGTTACCTTGTCTATTCAGTTGTGTAGGGTCATGAACAGTGAAAAATACTTCTAGAATCGTTTCGTATGATATTATGCTTGAGTCGTAAATTATCTCAACAACTTCTGCATGGCCTGTAACTCCTGCACAAACAGAATTGTATGTTGGATTCGGGTCATGACCGCCAGCATATCCTGGCAATGCAGACTCTACTCCTCGCATATCCTTGTATGCACCCTCGACACACCAAAAGCAGCCTCCTCCAATAACAGCCCTCGCCATAAAACGTCCACCGACTAATCGTATATTGAGTTCGTTGAACTCTGCATTATTGCTTCTTTAATGGATGGTGCTATTTACTGTGAGCATAAACGATTGCCATGCGGGTTATTGCACTAGTGATGATTCTGCTAATGTCTACAATTCCAATGCATGTGGAGGCAACTTCTGGAAGGGCAATTACCGCAGAGATAGTGATGTCTCAAAATGTATGGGTTTCATCAGATATTGTATTGGCAGAGGTCTATGTTTCAGGGGCTCCATTCAATCGAGATATTACTCTTAACTGGGAACTAAGCGATGAGAATGGAATCGTTACCAATGGTTCAAAGGTATTCCAGATGGGGGGTTCCACTCACATTATTCAACTTGCTATGAATCATTTTTATTCCAGTGGAACTTTCCATGACCTTTCAGTAGAAGTAATTCTAGATTCATCCTCTGCATTAGATAACATGCCTTTTACCGTTCTAAGAAATTCTTTACTAGAACCTGCCTCAAATCTGGTTGTGTTTGGTGATTCACTATCTGATATGGGTAACGGGAATGCAGATTTGATAGTTTCAACAGTATTCTCATCGCCTCCATACTGGAATGGGAGGTTTTCCAATGGCCCTGTTTGGATCGAGCACATATCGGGTGAATACGGATTGAATACTACCTTCGGAAATGGCCTTTCTCCCGGAGATAACAGAGCATTCGGTGGTTCACAAACTGGACAAGGATACTCGTATCTAACATTACCAAATACTGGTTCACAAATCAATAGTTATCTCGCAAATGTTCAATCAAGTTTTACCAATTCAGATGTAGTTTTCATCTGGGCTGGTGGGAATGATTTCCTTTATGGTACGGGGAATCCTGATTTGATTAGTCAAAACATGGCCTCGCATGTGCAAGCATTAGCCGCAGCGGGCGCTAGCAGATTCGTAGTTGCTAATCTTCCACCTCTTGAATTAACACCAGAAGGAGCCTCACGTTCTGCCCAACAACAAGCTACAATGGCAAGTGACATAGTAGACTACAACAGTAAATTATCTGTTGAGATAAACAACTTGTCAAGTTCTTTGAATCTAGATGTGACTTTAATTGATGCTTGGACTATATTCAATCAAATCGTAAGTAATTCCGACCATGTTGGAATTACTAATACACAAGATCAGGCGTGCACTGGTGGTGCAACAGTTCCGCTTGTTCCACTTCCAATTTGCGGCTCGGGAGCGAATGTTGTAGCAAATGTAGACCAGTATCTATTCTTTGACAAAGCACATCCGACTGCAACAATGCACCGCATTATCGGCGATTTTGCAATAATGAATATCGGTGATGCAGATACAGATGGCGACGGAGTCACGGATTCCTTAGATCAATGTGACTGGACAAATGATTCCACAAGTGTTGATTCTGAGGGTTGTGATTGGAATCAGCAAGATGAAGACAACGATGGAGTAGCTAACGGCCGAGATGATTGCTTGGAGACTTTAGAGGGTTATGATGTCGATATCAATGGTTGTGCAGACTACCAAAAAGATACGGATGGGGATGGCCTTTCAGATGATATAGACCCGTGCCCTGAAGATGTATCTGGTAATGATCATGATTCTGATGGTTGTATCGATTTGGTAGACCAAGATGATGACAATGATGGGGTGTTAGACATTGATGACTCATGCGTTCATGGGATGATTGGCGTACATAGTTTTGATTTCGACGGAGATGGTTGTCATGATAATGAAGATTCAGATGATGACAATGATGGTTTGTCTGATATTGATGAATCAGTAGCTGGAAGTGACCCATTCAATGTTGACAGTGATGGAGACAATGTATGGGATGGTCAAGATGCATTCCCTATGGATTCTAGTGAATGGAAAGACAGTGATGGGGATGGGTATGGCGACAATATCGACGCTTTCCCAAATGATTCTAGCGAATGGACGGATTCTGATTATGATGGTGTGGGAGGCAACTCCGATTTATTCCCTAACGACCCAACAGAATGGGACGATAGCGATTTAGATGGATTCGGTGATAACTCAGATAATTGTCCTTTGGAGGCAGGTACCTCAGTCTATCCAAAAGGCTGCCCCGACAGAGATTCGGATGGCTTTTCAGATGATGTAGATCAATTTCCAGATGATTCTAGTGATTGGTTTGATTCTGATTCGGACGGCTTCGGTGATAATAACGACGCATTCCCAGATAATCCCGAAGAGTGGGTAGACACTGACATGGATGGCTATGGCGATAATAGTGATGCATTCCCGTTAGATGAAACAGAGTGGTTTGATGCAGATTTAGATGGCTGTGGCGACAATACTGACGCATTCCCTGATGATGGTACTGAGTGCGCTGATTCTGATTTAGACGGAGTTGGTGATAATTCTGACCCGTGGCCAAGTGATCCATTGGAGTGGGCTGACAGTGATTTCGATGGCGTCGGCGATAATTCTGATTTCGACCCTTATGACTCCTCTGAGACTATCGATAGTGATGGTGATGGGGTAGGAGATAATTCGGATTTATGGCCGCTTGATCCAAGCAGGAAGCGAGATAGTGATGGTGATGGTGTTGCAGATTCAGTTGATGCTTTCCCAACAAACCCGGGCATGGATTCATGGACAGGAGTTCTGATTAGTTTGGTCGTGATTTCTGTGATTGTTGTCGGTGGAATATTCTTACTAAAGCGCTCTAGGGCCCCCGAAATCTTAGATAAGGAGGAATGGACTTCCGAAAAACCCCTAGAGGCCCCCAGTTCGCTAGATTGGGACTGATTTAACTGACCATGCTAAATAGGGTTGGCAGACGGCCACGGTTTGGAGGAAATGGCAATGCAGGTGCGATTCGCAGATTTAGGCATAAGTGCCCAGATGTGCCACGAGCTCAAGCGAGCAGGTTTCGACGAACCTTTTGAGGTTCAACGAGAGACGATTCCAGACATGCTCCTAGGTCGAGACGTATGCTGCCGAGCACCTACTGGAAGCGGTAAGACTCTAGCATTTGGAATTCCAATGCTAGAAAGGGTAGGCAGAGGCGAGCCAAGCCTTCCTAAAGCCCTAATTCTAACTCCTACTCGAGAATTAGCAGAACAAATTCACGGAGTTCTTGACCCAATTGCTTGGGGATTGAATCTGAAGGTAATGTCAATTTACGGCGGTGTCTCATACACCAAACAAACTCGTAGACTCGACAAAGGTGTTGATGTTGTAGTGGCTTGCCCTGGTCGTTTATTAGATTTGATCGATAGAGGAAATGTATTCCTTGACGAAGTCGAAATCGTAATTCTTGATGAAGCGGACAGAATGGCAGATATGGGATTCACAGATGATGTGTGTCAAATTCTGGAAGAATGTTCTCCCGAACGTCAAACTATCATGTTCAGTGCTACACTCGACGACGAAGTAGCCCATATTAGAAACAAATATCAGACCGAACCTCAAATAATTGAGATTGGTCCTGAAGAAATTTCAGTCACAGAAATGAATCATCACTTCTGGATGATGCCTAACTCCATGAAAAGCAGGATTACTGCTGAAGTAATTCGCAAGTCGGGTCGAGGATTCGTCTTTTGCCGCACAAGAGCAGGTGTAGACAGAGTCGCTGATGAATTAGAAGGAGAGGGACTCAGAGTAACAAGTATCCACGGGGGATTACCTCAGAGGAAGCGTTCTCAGGCTGTAGAAGAGTTCAGCGAAGGTAAAACTCATGCAATTGTAGCAACCGATGTTGCAGCCCGTGGTCTTGATATCAAAGGGATTCACTGTGTCGTTCATTTCGACCCTCCTGAGAATGGTAAGGCATTCAAACACCGTTCAGGAAGAACAGCTCGTGCAGGTGGTTCAGGTAACGTCATCAGTCTAGTTCAGAACCCACAAAAGGGTAAGTGGTCTCGAATTCAAAAGGAAGTTGGACTGAAGATTAAGTTTGAAACACCGGAATTCAAAGATGTAATTCAACACGAGGATATCTCCCATATTCCTGCACCAAGAAGAGGTGGAAGAAATTCTGGTGATCGTAAAGATAGAAGCGGCCGCTCGAATGATAGACGAGATGGTAACCACTACGGTAAGCGAAGTTGGTCCAACAACGGCTCGAGTTCAGGCGGAGGCCGTGGTGGCGGAGGCCGAGGTGGCCGACGCGGCGGCGGAGGCGGCGGTGGCCGAGGTGGTTCAAGCGGCGGTGGCCGTGATGGCGGAACTAGAGGCGGAAGACGTGGCGGCGGTGGAAAGCCAACTTTCAATCGTAATAATCGACCTCCAAAAGGCCCAGGTCGTAGCCGTGGTCGTGGCGGAGATAACAAGCGTACATCTCGTAATGATCACAATTGAGATTGATTATTTCTTATCAACCTGTACAGTTTAAACAGGGTTTGATATACTTCTTTGAGAGACTAGTTACATGGTTGAGAAGATGCGTATGAATAATACGCTTGGAACTTCTCAACATTTTATGAGAAGCGCTTGCCTAGTTCTTGTTCTTCTTTTGAGCAGCATTGCTCCTGTCGCAAGTGCCGATTTATCAGAACCAATTTACACTGGTGCTCCTTTGAGTGATTCTCCGGACGATGCTCCTTTGACATATTCTTTTTCTACAGCAATTAGAGCCGCATTTGCTCGAGTAAGCGACCTCTCACAATATTCGGCAGATGAATTAGAATCGACCACTGAGTGGGTCGTTGTTAGTTCTCAGGCCCTAGGGGAACCCACTGGTCACCTTGCTAATACTTGGTATGTTGAAATCGATTCGGATGATGCGTTGGAGCATTTCTCTGATTTGCAAGCAAAAGGGGATATCGAAGTTGCTTACCCCTTAGTGAAGCGTCATAACACTCCCAAATGGACACCTAACGACCCATATTTCTCCAATCAATGGCATCTAGTGAACACAGGCCAAGAAAATGGAGTTGCTGGAGAAGATGTAAACATTACAGGTGCCTGGGACGAGGTTCGTGGCACTGGAATCGTGATTGGGATTGTTGATGATGGTCTTGAATGGGACCATGCCGATCTATCTGCGAATTACGAGTCTTCCTTGGATTATGACTATTGCAATAATGATGGCGACCCTACTCCTAGTAGTTTTGATGCCCATGGTACAGCTGCTGCAGGGGTTGCAGCAGCAACTGGAGATAACGGGATTGGAGTAAGCGGTTCTGCTCCAGACGCATCTCTTGCAGGTTTGATGTTAATAGCCTGTGGGAACTCTGACAGCGATGAGGCCAATACTCTATCTCACCTAAACAATCAAATCGATATCTACAGTAATAGTTGGGGCCCTTCAGATAATGGAGAGATTCTTGGTTCAGCGGGTCCATTGATGTTGGCAGCATTCGAGGATGATGCCTACAATGGAAGAAACGGATTAGGAAATATCATCACATGGGCTGCAGGTAATGGACTAGGCAATGATGATGATTCAAACTTGGATGCTTATGCTAACAGTCGCTTCACAATCTCAGTAACCGCTGTTGACCATCTAGGGGAACAGACAAATTATGGAGAACCGGGAGCTAATGTACTGATTTCATCTCCTTCTTCAGATGGTAGTGGAGTCGGCATAACCACTACCGACTTAGAAGGGAATAGTGGCTACACCAGTAATGATTACACAAGTAGTTTCGGAGGTACATCAAGCGCAACTCCGCTCGTATCTGGTGTCGTGGCTTTGATGCTGGAGGCTAACTCCAACCTTACCTGGAGAGATGTTCAACAAATCCTAATCGAGAGTGCTAGAACTAACGATGCAACCGATACGGGCTGGAATACTAACGGTGGAGGTTATGATTTCAACCATAAGTATGGATTCGGTGTGGTTGATGCAGGTCATGCTGTAAATCTCTCAAAAACATGGACTACTTTGGGACCAGAAGTGAATGTAAGTAGTGGACAGATCTCAGTAACACAGACAATTCCAGATAATGACCCAAATAATCCTGTGACTTCATCTCATACGATTTCAGAATCTCTAATTGTAGAGTCTGTTGAGATTCTATTTGATGCAGACCACACTTACCGCAGTGACCTAGATGTAACTCTAATTTCTCCCGATGGAACCGAATCGGAGTTGGTAAATTATTTCGCAAACCGAGACAGCAATAATGACTACAACGAATGGTTATTCAGTAGTGTTCAGCATTGGGGAGAAGTATCTGCTGGAACTTGGACTTTGGAAGTATATGATGACGGTAACCAAGATGTTGGCACCTTCAATCACTGGGAATTGATAGTTCATGGAACAGAGATTGACCTTGATAGTGATGGAGATGGTATTACCGATTCCAATGAAACAGATGTCTATGGTACGAATCCTAACAATGCAGACACTGATGGTGATGGATTAAGCGACTATGTTGAGTTATTCACAACAGGTACTAATGCCACAGATGCAGATACGGATGATGACTTCCTAAACGATGGAGTTGAAGTCAATATCAACAATACTGACCCATTCAACAATGATACTGATGGTGATGGACTAACTGATGGTTTGGAAGTACTGCACTATCTAACCAATCCCCTTGTAGCTGATGCAGATGAAGACGCAGACTCCTACTATTGGTTCCAAGACTGCAATGATACGAATGACCAAATTTACCCCTTCGCACCTGAATTACTGAATGGAATAGATGATGACTGTGATAACTTATGGGATGAAGGATTCAACTCAACAGATACAGATGCAGACAATTTGTCTGATTATTCTGAATACCATTTACACGGTACTAATCTGTCAAATTATGACACTGATGGCGACCAACTGAGTGACGGAGATGAGATATTAATCCACTTTACCAATCCTCTTGTCAAGGATAATGACTCAGATGTTGATGGTTGGTACTGGTTCCAAGATTGTAATGATTCAGACCCGTCGATAAATCCTGATGCTTCTGAATTATTAGATGGGATTGACAATAATTGCCGTGATGGGATAGATGAGGATTTCATTGGTCAGGATTCAGATAACGACGGCTTGCTCGATTTATTTGAATACAACAACTTGACCACAGATCCTTTTGATCCAGATTCAGATGCAGATGGTTTGAATGATGGTACAGAATACAACAACCTCTCAACAAATCCCATGGACAAAGACTCTGATGATGATGGTCTGGAAGACGGCGAAGAAGTCCTTCAAACTCTGACAGACCCTCTAGTTCCTGATTTGGACAACGATTCTGACGGCTTCCGCTGGTTCCAAGAATGTGATGACTCCAACCCCTTAATCAATCCAAATCAAGATGAGTTTTGGAATGGAGTGGACGATGACTGTGATGGTGATATAGACGAAGTAATAGATCGTCTGTCATACATTTCTTGGGCACCTAATCAAACCAACATCTTGCTTAATGCAACATCTGATAATCTAGATTTGTCAGTAGTTATCAATTTGACACAAGAGGAGAAAGATAATCTCAATCTCTCGATAATATGGATGCGGAACGGCACAGAAGTAGGAACGGGAGATTTCTTCTTTGAGGAAGCATGGAATTGTGAAGATAACCAAACGGCTGATTTCGGCTTGGCTCTTTGCAATCATACAGGCTTTATCGGACCTTGGCTCATAAGTGCGATAATTTCAGATGATGTCCAAGACATCTACGTTACTTGGTATATTTCGTACGAAGTATGGCACCCGCCTGAGCCAGTTGTTGAAGAGAAAGATGATGAAGCAGAGGCAAAATCATCACTAGATATTTCCAAAACTCAGATGACATATATTGGATTTGGAATAGTGATTACAATCTTACTGGCAATCCTTCTCTTTAGAGGAAATAAACCTCCTAAGGCGGAGCAATCAGCATTCATTGATCCAAGATACCAACCTGTGGCAAACCAGTATTCTGCAGTGCCTTCTGCACCGACATTACCGCCTCCTCCCGGAGCGTTTTAATTCTCAAATTCAAACCAATGCGATTCGCTATTGGTACGATACCACTGCTTGCCTTCATGCATCAGCCATGAGTAACCATTCTCATCAATTTGGTCTGCCACAGCACTAATTGAGGGGCCTGAGCCAATCTCAGGGATATCTTTCTCCTGCGCTTCAATGATTGGAGTTTGGTCAACTTCAGTCATTGGCTCAAACTCCCCTGCAGCCATTAGGTTCTCAGCATTCTCGAACTTATCATCTAATTCAGAGCGTATTCGTTCCAAGCGAATACCTTGGTGCGGACCTAGTAGTCTCAGCATTAGGCTATATTCCCACTTCAGAGCGACTTGTTCTAATTCATCTCTAGATTGTGCTTCTTCCAACTGTTCCTCATAGCGAGCACAGCGTTTGTTACGCGTAACAAATCCAAATAGAATCCAAGAGAATAAAGGTATTCCGCCAAACATTCCGATTAAGTCCCATGCACCAATTCCAATCTCAGTTCCCGGAATAACCATCTCAAAACTGTTTATTGGTGTGTCATTAGGGTCAAGAGGGTCTGTACCCTCTCTTCCTTCATCTGCATCAGTTTAACCGTTATTATCGTCATTAGTATCATTATTGTTACCAATTTTGTTTTTATTAGAGTTTAAGTATTTTAATGGGTTTTCGTTAAACGCATCATCTTCATCCAGACATCCATCAGCATTTAAGTCTCCTGGAGATGCAAGACGAGGAAGGATGTCGATAGTATCATTGAATCCATCATTATCAAAGTCATTCAAGAATGGATCAGCGTCAGTACCATTCGGGTTGTCTCCTAAACTATCTTCATCATCATCAACCCATTGAGTCGGATTGTCAGGGAACAAGTCATACAGTCTGCCTGCTGGATTATCTCCGTATCCGTCACCGTCCATGTCAGACCATTGAGTAGCATCAGTCGGGAAGGCATCAGGGTTTGTTCCGTTTGGATTATCTCCGTATCCATCTCCGTCAATGTCTCCCCACTGTGTAGCATCATCAGGGAACTTGTCAGCTCCAATACCCATCGGGTTGTCGCCCATTTTGTCCCCATCTCTATCTTCGGTTTGTGTTGGGTCGAATGGAAACATATCTAATTCGTCAGGAACTCCATCACCATCGGTATCTAGGTATAGGCTAGGGTCGTTAGGGAAGTCATCTCTTTCATCACTCCATCCATCACCGTCTGTGTCAATACAACCTCTACGATCGGCAGTTGAGTTACCCCATAATGTTGGGCAAGCATCACCACTGTTTCCTGTAATCTCGTCACCATATCCGTCACCATCTGTGTCGTTCCATTGGGTAATATCGTTAGGGAATTCATCTTCTGAATCGGTTACTCCATCATTGTCAGTATCTTCCCACCTTAGTGGGTCATCCGGGAATTTGTCCCCTTCTGAACCATAGCGATTGTCTCCATATCCGTCTCCATCAGTATCATTCCACTGTGTGGCATCGTTAGGAAACAGGTCTACCAAGTTAGCTTCTTCAGACTGGTTATTTCCATAACCGTCTCCATCACCATCTAGCCACTGAGTTGCCTCATTAGGTAAATCGTCTCCAGCATCAGACCAGCCATCACCATCTGCATCTGGGCAACCGAATGTGTCCATGGTACTCAACCCGTAATCTTCAGGACAAGTATCGCCTTGGTATCCATTGAATTCATCTCCATATCCATCGCCATCAGAATCCATCCATTGACTAGATTCGTTTTCAAAGTGGTCTTAATCATCCGCCCAACCATCAAAATCAGCGTCAGGGCATCCATAGGTGTTGTTTCTGTTTGATTCTCCATAAACATCAGGACAATTATCTCCTCTTGTCCCATTTAGATTATCTCCATATCCGTCAAAGTCGCTATCTTTGACTTGTGTTGGATCAGTTGGATAGAAGTCATTGAGATTGGATTGACCGTCGCCATCTGTGTCCAAGCAACCCAATCTATCGAATGTAGAATTACCTGGTTCGGTCGGGCAATCATCAGAATTATTTCCAAATATGTTGTCTCCATATCCATCTAAATCAGAATCTTTCACTTGGGTTGAATCGAACGGAAAAGAGTCTAGGTTATGACCCACTCCATCATTATCTATGTCTATCGAATAGGAATTATATTTCCAAGTATTTCCGTAGTAATAGCCACATGAGAATCCTGTAGAAAATTCTGAGTAAATGATTGGTCTATTTTGTAGGCTACCAACTCCACTACATACAATACCATCGTGGATATCAATCCATTCGCCTGAATGAGAAAACACAGGACTCCAATCGCGATTTGAACCCCCGGGGCCGTAGTAAGGAGAACTCCTCGCACTAATCTCAGCATCCCAATTATTTTCCGATGTTAGTTTTGGTCCGGTCCAAATAATGCCATAAGATAGCGCAACCAAACCATATGTGTCCAGCAAATTGCTATTATCAGTCCAAGAGTATGACCATTCAATAGTACCATTTGCAAGGAGTGAAACTATTGAATTAATTACTTCCGGATTATATTGAGTTATAGTACTCGGCAGATATTGGCTGCGCACAGAGTTACATTGGCTATTACTACCGCCTTTTGTTGTGTAGTATGTCTTATCGTGAAGTATTATTGCCTCAAAAATATTTAGGCCACTGCATGGTGTTTCAGGGATTGTTCTTATTAGATTGAGGCTTGAATCAAATCCTATGTGGCTACTTAATGAGTGGCCTGTTGTGATTTGATTTCCTGAAGAATCAAATACATCACAAGCCTCACTAATTTTCATTTGTACCGCAGAATTATTTGCAACATGGAATCTATCAATACTGCACCCTGTGTATCGGCTCATAGCATTCGAATATTTTCCAAATGAAATATGCTCTAGAACAGTTCCATTCAGGTCAATTTTTACTAAAGTCACACAGTTTCCGTAGACTACACAACCGACACTTCCATTTGGGAAATCAACAGTATCAGTAGAAGTTGTTTTAATTAGCATCAACAAATCTTGACCCATAATTTGGGTGTTCCATTGGTATCTTGTGCTAGAGTGAAGCCTAAGAAAACTGTTCCATTGATTGGTTGTGGAGTTGATATGTGGTGTCCAATAATCTTGTAATTGTCCGTTCATGTCCCACTTGACAAATAAATCTTGATTTTGATATAGGTAAGTCGAGGAATTATTGTCAAGAATCAAATTCGCAGGCTCCGAATCATAATCATTGCAGTATGCTATGATATTGTGTGCCGTTACGTAAGGTTTACAGGATTTGAAATTAGAGAAATTATTACTCAGAGAGATGCTTAATTCTAAGTTTAAATCGTCGATTGAGAGTTCGTTTTCCCCACCTACTTCTGGATATGATGATAGGATAATACTTGGCAGATAAACTACACCACCAACTGATACGAAAGCATCTTGGAACAAGGTTACAACTCTACCGTCTGCGTATTCATTAGAGTACATGTTTGGATTTTCTTGGAATGAGGTGCTAGAGGTTGAAGAGAGACTGAATGTAGAACGCAGTCTTGAACTATTTTGGGGGTCAGGAATTGGATTGAAACCTAGGGAATTTTGGTTTGATGATGTGGTTTGCCAGGGGTAATATAGGTGGCTTGTTTCGTTGAATACAGTTGCTGCAGCTGCTTGTTGTAGTTCTAGTACAAGGCCATTGGATAGGCTTGTAGAATGAGATAGGCCGACAGGATCGTTTCCTGTAATCGTTGCATAGATTACAGTTGCAGCAAGATAAGAGCCGGAAAGTGAAGGATGACTCCCGTCTCCTGTATACAGATCATAGAACGTGTTTCCTGAATCGGTAGGTGTTCCACCTTCTGCCACAATCTTGTCATGAATGTGCTCGAAAGCAAGTCCAACTGGGGCAACCCAAGCGGTGTCTCCATTGGCAGTAATGTTGTCTCGATAATCTAAGTAACCACTTGCTAACTCGCCTTGCATATTTGAGAAGTTAGAGAATCTCTGGTTGTAGCCGTGCCAAGGATTAGCACCGTCTCCTGCACGACGTCCCCATGTCATCATCAGTACAGTCTCTCCACCATTATCTTCGATAACTTCAGCAAGTTCAACTGCGCCATCGTTGCTATTAATCCAATACGTATCTGTTCTTGGCAAGCCTGGAACTTGGCTTTGGTCCTGCAATACAACCCAGTCCCATACGCCATTATTGAGTGTGGTATTCCATTGGTGACCTGACGTTGCTACATTGCTAGCATGCTGTGATAATAACATTCCACCACCATTCAGGGTGGATAGATTAGCTGGAGTTGATGCTGCACTCATCACTCCATCTACCAAATTGTGAAGTGAATTAGAGGCGACGTAACTGTTTCCCATCAGAAGAATATCTGCGGGACCTTGTCCTTGGCCAGAGCCCTCCTTTGATTCAGTTTCATCGCTCAAATAACCGAAATCTATCGATTGATATGGCATTAAGCACATCATAGCCATTACGGCAACTACTACCCAAGGCTTTACTGTCACAATTGGACTAGGCGGCTACACATCATAACGATTAGTGTTTCAAGTCAACCTTGCCACAATGTCCATTCCGCACCTGAATTTGCTAATCTGTAGTAATTTTGACCATTATCAGTCAGCCATTCATAACCATCTGTGCCCACAGTTCCAACTGTAGAAGCCGATGGCGCATATGCAGTCTCTGCAACTGCAGGAATATTCTCCTGCACTGTTTCAACCGGCTGTGAATATACTGGTGCAGTTTCTGGTACTGGTTCAACTGGTTGTGAATACACTGGAGCAGTTGTTGCTTCCGGCACGACAGGTTGCGAATAAACAGGCTGAATTGGAGTCTCAACAACAGTTGGTTCAGTTTCAACAGTGTGAATAATTTCAGGAATTACCTTTTCTACAAGTTGCGTTTGATCCTCTCCTGGATAAACCATTGAGTCCTCATATTTTTCAAATACATCATCGAGCTCTGAACGAATTCTTTCAAGTCTAATACCTTGGTGTGGACCGAGTAATCTTAGCATCAGAGAATATTCCCACTTTAGAGCAACCTGTTCTAATTCATCTCTAGAACGTGCTTCATTTAGCATATCTTCAAATTTAGCACAACGCTTGTTTCTTGTTACAAATCCAAATAATATCCAAGAGAATAGAGGTATTCCTCCAAACATTCCAATTAGGTCCCAAGCACCAAGTCCGACACTTGTTCCAGGAACTACAATTTCGAAACTTTCCACAGGTACATCACCGTCATCATATGGATCTGTCTTCTGTCTTATCTCATCGGTATCTGCATAACCATCATTGTCATCATCAGGGTCTTCATTGTCACCCTTGCCATCACCATCAAAGTCAGCCCATTCTCTGTAGTCTCTAGGAGCCCAATCGTCATCATCAAGATAACCATCATTATCTAAGTCTCCTGGAGAATATAACTTTGGAAGAACGTCAATACTGTCATTGTAACCATCGTTATCGAAGTCGTTTAGGAATGGGTCAGCATCGGTTCCAGTTAGATTATCTCCCAATCCATCCTCATCGTCATCTTCCCATTGTGTTGGGTTATCTGGGAATATATCAGCCCCTGAACCAAGAGGGTTATCTCCGTACCCGTCGCCATCTGTGTCAGTAGTTTGTGTCGGGTCGAATGGGAATGCATCTGCGTTGTTTCCAACTCCATCACCATCGGTATCTTTCCATTCTGTAGGGTCATCTGGGAATTCATCGGCTCGATTTCCTAATGGGTCATCTCCGTACAAGTCTCCATCTCTGTCGGATGACTGAGTTGCATCATTTACGAAATCGTCATCCTCATCAGCTACACCATCTCTATCAGAATCTGCCCATCGGTCAGGATCATTAGGGAACCAATCTCCTTCAGTTCCGTACTTGTTGTCTCCATGACCATCGCCATCAGTGTCATTCCACTGAGTTCCATCTGAAGGGAATATATCTATCAATTCTGCACCTTGAGTTTGGTTGTCTCCCCAGCCGTCTCCATCTCTGTCTGCCCATTGTGAATTAGTGAATGGGAATGAATCTCCCGAATTAGACCAACCATCAGAATCAGAGTCTATACATCCGTAAACATCAATCGTACTGTAACCTTCTTCGGTTGGACATGTGTCACCTCTAGTTCCGAATTCATTGTCACCGTAGCCGTCTCCATCTGAATCAAACCACTGCGAGGAATCTAGAATCCAAATATCAGGTGTAGTCCCATCCGGATTATCGCCATAACCATCGCCATCTGTGTCCTTCCATTGAGTGCTATCGTCATCGAATGGATCGATTAAGTCTGCCCAGCCGTCTCCATCTGAGTCCGGACATCCCACATAACCACCCAATGTTGAGGTTCCTGCCTGACTTGGACAATTATCCAAACTGTCTAGGTTTCCATCATCATCATCATCATAATCTTCAGCATCAGGAGTTCCGTCCCCATCAGTATCTCTGATTACAGCAATTGTTACCTCAACTGTTGTGGTGTATGGTCCAGCCATAGCTGATACATTATGCCTAGATACTCCGAATGTAGAATTCCCAATTGACATAATTGAACCGGTTTCATAGTCTAGAGCAAACCCTTGCGGAAGTGGAGGAGATACACTGAATGTGTAATTCCATCCTGATACATAATTTTGATTTTGAGTAATTTCACCTTCAAGATAAGTTAGAGTTGTGCTGGTGGATGGAATATCCATATCTACAACTTGTGGATAAGCACTCGGTTCTTGAGTTCCATCGCCCAATTGACTATAGCCATTAGTTCCCCAACATTGGACAGTACCATCTGATGCAGTGGCACATTTGAATTGATAACCAGATGTGATTCCTGTTGCAGTTACTCCACCATCTAGTTGGATTGAAATTGGAGATGAGGTGTCTCCTCCGATTAATCCATTACCAATTTCTCCATCATCATTCTCTCCCCAACAATTCAGAGAACCATCATCATGAAGAGTACAAGTTGATTCAGAACCTAAATCAATGGCAATAATTGGACTGTAGAATTGCATATCAATCTGCATAGGTTTCCGAATTATTTCGTTGTTTTCTGAAGATGAATTACCGACTCCTACTTCGCCATGGTCATTGCGGCCCCAGCACCAAAGAGTATTGTCGGTCATTACTGCACAGCCATGATATTCACCAACTCCCATGAAGGATACAGATTTTGATTGTGGAATCTCAACTTTGATAGGAGTTTTTATTTTGTAAAGAGCAGAAGTGCTTGCAATATACCCCAGCCCAGTTCCCATATTCCCGTACTGTTGTTTACCCCAACAGTACATTTCTCCGTTATCTAGTACAGCACAACTATGCCCATAACTAGTGTCGATTGAAATCGCAAATCTATCATCTGGAAGCATTACTTTCTTTGGTAAACCAGAGCCAGTTGTTGTCCCATCACCTAATTGTCCATATCCGTTGTCTCCCCAACAGTAAACATCTCCATCATCCAACAGTGAGCATGCAAATTGGTAACCTGTACTGATCATTACTGCATTACTTGACCACGGTAGAAGAACTTCCCCTGGAGTTTTTAGGTCATAGCGATCGCCATTAGTATCCCATGTTCCTTGGCCATTTTGCCCCTTAGAACCGTCTCCCCAACACATTACTCTCCCTTCATCTGTAAGTATACATGAGTTATGTGGGCTAGTTGAAACCTGAATCGCTACAGGGTCATCTCCAGAGAAACGGACTGGATTCGGACTTGACCTTCTGTTAGTTGACAAATCACCTAACTGGCCATCACCATTCGCACCCCAGCAGTATACCTTTCCATCTTCATCGATTCCACATGCATGATTTAACCATGCATCAACCGAAGTCATTGAAACTGCAGAATCGTCTTCTTTGTAAGAAATTGAGTTCGTCCATGCAGGAGCAGAACTAGGTCTGCGATCAATCAACATAGCTTCATAATCGATTGTACCTTGAGTGTTTCCAAGAGTTGTATTTACAATCCAGGAAAGGCTTCCAGTTTGGTTTGCTTCAGAGTTGATAGATAATTTGGATTCATTCATTGTCATGCCCTGAGGGAGGTTACTGATTGAATAATCTACGATATTCCAGCCCATTGGTTGAATTGAATATTCGTATTCCTCAGAGATAACATATCTTAGTTTAGAGACCTTATTTTCGTTTAGTTCTACAAGTTTACTATAACTAGTTGATCCCCAACAAGAAATAGCTGCGTGTTCTGTGATTATGCATGTGTATCCTTCGCCAACACCTACTGAAACGACTCTGTGATTGAATTTTGTAGAGACGTAGGTTGGATTGTAAACATAACTACCCAAGTTTTCAGTAACTGGACCTTCGACTTGCCCGTAATCATTGTGCCCCCAGCAATACATCGAACCATTATCCATAACCGTACATGTATGGCTGACACCGCTCGAAATTTGAACTGGGTTTGAGCCAATTGGTATATTGACATGTACTGGTATATTCATATTTGTTTGATTTCCATTTCCTAATTGGCTATGGCTATTACGTCCCCAACAGTATACTGATGAATTATCCATGATTGCACAATTGTGGTAATGACCAACTGAAATTGCGACAGCTTTGCTACCAGATGGCAACTGAGAGTAAACTGGTACGTTGCTAATATCATTGGTTGAATCGCCAAGTTGACCATAGTTATTGTATCCCCAACAGTAAACAGAGCCATTTTTGATTATTCCGCAACTATGAGAGAGTCCTAGAGAAATATCGGTAAATAAGTCATCACCAGAGGTTTCTACAATTACTGGACGATTCCTTTGGGTTACATCTCCAAGTCCTAATTGACCATAGTTATTGTATCCCCAACAATATAGGTTTGAATCTTCGAAAATTCCGCAAGAATGGGAACCTCCAGTTGATATTTGAAGTGCAGGAGGTAATTGGTTTGATGAATAATCAATAGATATTTTTTGAGGGGTGTTATATTTGGAATTCCAAGCACTAGTTCCTGTCGCAATCTGTCCATATGCGTTGTAGCCCCAACAGTACAATTCTCCGCCTTCGTCTATTGCACATGTGTGTTCATTTCCGCTAGAAATGGAATTCAATGGTTCATCAAAACCATATATCTCGTATGGAGTATTCCTTTGTGAATATGAATTTTCACCGAGTTGGCCATTGGTATTGTATCCTTGACAATAATTTGATGAATTTGTTATGAAACAAGAGTGCAGCCTTCCTATTGAAATATCCACTGGAACCAAATCATTTTTGCTAAGCATTGACATTCCTAGAGAGTGTGACTCTACTCTGTCACTCCATCTATCGATTCTGTCTATTACTGCCAAGTCAATCGATGCTGAAACGCTCTTAATCGAATTTGAAACAGTAACAGAAACTGTATAGTTACCAACTTGCAAATTTGAATCAACAATAATCGATTCTGTGACATTATCCCAAGTTACACCAGTTGGATAAGTTCCAGATGCAGAAGTGGTGTAATCCCAGCCTGCAACAGTTAGAGGGATTGAAATGTCACTACCTTCGATTATGGTTATATTTCCAGGAGCATATTCACGAATTGCTACTGGTACATTGCTTGATGAGGTTGAGCCAGTACCTAATTTTCCGCTACCACCATTACCCCAACATCTAGGTGCTCCATCATGGAATGTAGCACAAGCGAATGCATTTCCAACAGTTACATGTGAAGCGTGGAGATGAGAAATCGAGTTAAGGTCTTGAGGCGAGTTTTGTTGATTTTGATTGCCAATTCCAAGTTCACCATTAGAGTTCAGACCCCAGCATTTGATTCTTCCATTATCAAACACTGCACAGGTACTTGATTGCCCAGCAGATAATTGAATTGGGTCATTTACTCCTGAAAGAATTACTGAAGCTGGTGACGTTCTATCATCTGTAGTTCCATCTCCAATCTGTCCGTTAGAATTTTGACCCCAGCATTTCACTGAATAGTCGTCTAAAATAGCACAGGTATGGTAATCTCCAGACTCTAATGCTAATGCAGTTCTACCACTTGGTAACAATACTTTGAGAGGCAAGGATTGATCAGTGGTATTACCAATGCCTAACTGACCTACATGATTACGACCCCAGCAATATATGTCGCCAGTATCAACAATTGCACAAGTACTGGAATAACCAAGACTTAGGCTAGTTGCTGACAAATTGTTAGGGAATTGTACTTGCTTGGGTTGAGTTCCAGAGTTGACACTTCCATCACCAGTTTGGCCATAATTACCCATACCCCAGCACCATGTGGTTGCGTCAGCTCTGATTGCACATGTGTGCTGTCCACCTGAAGAGACCATTGCTAATTTCTTACCATAAACTTCAGAATCTCCTGTGTATTTGTAAGGATAATTTTGGGTCCCAGATGCAGAGTTATCTCCTAACATGTAGTATGTACGTGATCCCCAGCATAGAAGTTCAGAGTTTGAATCAAGGGCACAAGTATGTGTGTCACCTGTTGAAATTGAAGAGTAATTTAGATTCGGATAGTAATTATCAACATTTGTTTCATAAGGATAAGTGTGGCTAGTAGTACTTCCTGCTCCTAACTGATATGATGTCCCTAGGCCCCAACATAATACATCACCATCGAGTTCTAATATGCAGGTGTGTTGTTTTGAGTTATCTATACTGACAATTTGTTGATAGTCTTTGTTTTGTACGGAATTGAAACTAGCATTTCCTAACCACGCAGAATCTATTCTTCCTTCTTTAGAATTGGTGTTAACTGATGAGTAAGAGACTTGCAAATTTCTTGAACCGAAATCATCAGTTATCTGGATATTGAAGTTTCCAGGGGTTAATGTTGAACCATCATAAGATAAAATCTCACTACTAGAATTGTAAGAGAGGCCATTTGGCATAACTCCAGATACAGAACTATTGGAGTTCCAGCCTATGTTTTGCAACTTCTCTTCTCTAGGGTAGCCTTCTAGGTAATTCAAATTTGAAACCACACTTCCTGATCCATCATATCTTTGTCCAGTATACTGATTGTAAACGAATGACTGTGGATAGTTCCGATTGCCAGCCGAGCCATCTCCATTGCCCCAGTATGTCTGTCCCTGGCCCCAACAACTAATCGCACCGTTATCATACATTGCGCATGTATTATACAGAGTATTATGCATAGTAATTATCTTCATGTCTGTATTCAGAGAGTGTGGTCTTACCCAAGCCGGTTCATCCATTTGTGTTGCGTTGCCATTTCCTAGGTTACCATATGGATTGTATCCCCAACATAATGCTGAACCATTTCTAAGCCATGAGCATGTACTAGAGACTCCAGTGGTAACTCCAACAACTTCGTAAGATGAATCTAGAATTTGTGTTGGAGATAGAATATCTGTAGTATTTCCAACCCCAACTTGCCCGTAGTTATTCTGTCCCCAACAGTATAGGCTGTAATCATCCATTATTGCACAAGCATGATTGCTTCCAACAGAAATAGATGATGCAGATAATCCTTGAGGTAAATTAGGCCACTGTATTTGTTCATAGGATTGCACAGTTGAACCAATACCTAACTGACCTAAATTATTAGCGCCCCAACAAGCCACAGAACCGTTTTCTATCAAAGAACATGCGAAAGAATCACCAGCAGAGACCATTGTCGGCCTGGAATCACCTAAACCTGAAATCAAATTTGGTCTTAGTTGGTTAGAAAGGGAAGATTCTCCCGCTTGGCCTTGGTTATTATAACCCCAGCAGTAAACATCCCAAGAACTATCTAAAGCACATGCTAAATATTGCCCAACACTAACTTGTAGTATATTTGTGATGTCTTTTACCTGAGAGGGGGTATTTCTAACCGTGGCATCACCGACTCCTAGATTCCCATAGGGGTTGTATCCCCAACACCATAATTGACTTTCATTATCAATTGAACAAACCTGATATGTTCCAACATCCATATCTCTACTTGAAGTCATGTAACCATGATTTATGTTGGTTGGATAAGTATACTGACTACCCGTGTAAGAATTTCCGATTTCACCATGACCATTATATCCCCAGCATTTCATTTTATGGTCATAGTCAATCAAACATCCATGATGGTAGCCCATGCGTACAGAGATAGGTTTCTGCGAGAATGTTCCGAATCCTGAATCATAAGAATAAGAATCGATTCGCCCTTCTAATTGGTTATGTTCGAAAACTTGTATCGAAATATCCTTTGAAAAGTTCACATTACCATCAGTTACAAAAATCGTTATTGTATCACTAAATGTACTCATTCCATTGTACATCAGAACTCCTTTTTCACTGTCAAGAGTTAATCCAGCAGGCAGCAGAGTCGAGGTTACGTTGTATTCATCTCCCCATCCTGTGAATGAAATTTTGTTGTTTGAGGCGTAACCTAAGGTGTAGTATAAACTAGAAATTGAGTTGTTTTGGTTCCATTTTGTCTCGGTGAATATAGTGCGAGATGCAGTAGTAGAGTCACCAAGTTGGCCTTCAGAGTTTGCACCTATACAGTAGATAGTTGATTCATTTGTTAAGATGCAAGTATGTCCTTCACCAGCTGTAACAAGAGTTGCAGATATTCCATTTGGTAATGATGATTGGATTGGAACACTCTTGAATGCGTTTGTGCCATCTGCTAATTGGTGATTAGCATTCAATCCCCAGCAGTATAGTGATCCATCATTCATGACCGCACAAGTGTGAGAAATACCTACGTCAATCATAACCGCAGATTTTGATGAAGGTAGCTGTGCAATTACGGGGGAACTCTTGTCGATAAGTGTTCCATCTCCCAACTGGCCGTAATCGTTGTTACCCCAACATGCAACTTTGCCATCTTGTAAAATTGCGCAAGAATGCGATTGGCCAGAACTTACAGTTACTGCATCTTGACTTAATTGAACAATTGAGCCAGGCGCTGTAGAGTTTGTGTTAGTGCCATCACCTAATTGTCCAAGGTCATTTCCTCCCCAGCAAGTAACGCTTGCATTAGACAGAACTGCACAACTGAAACTATCTCCCACAGATATCGCAACTGCCATACTTCCATCCAGTAGGTTAGTTTTTGTTGGACTTCCGAGGTAGTTAGATTTGTATCCAACTCCTATTTGGCCATCTGTATTATTACCCCAGCAATATACAGAACCATCATCAGTTATCGCACAATTGTGTGATTCATGAGTGGCAATCATTTCCACACTGCGGTGATTAGGGAAAGGTGCGAGAACTGGTACTTTGGAATCAGTAGTAGAGCTATGGCCTAATCTGCCATCATCTGCTTCTCCCCAACAATAAACCTCTCCAGAATTAGTCAAGGCACAGTTGTGTTCTGTTGCAGAAGCAACATAATATGTGTCTCGCAATACATTGTACGAAACAGATGTTGAGGTTGGCTGAGGAGTAGATTGGTCGGTATCTGCATTAGTTGCTAATTTACCTCCAAGGCCATCACCCCAGCAATGAATCTCTCCAGATTCCTGATTGATGCACACATGGTCTTTAGTCGAAGAAATAGACATCACTCCGCCGGATGAATAGTCATCCAACAATGATAAACCGCCAAGGTGAGAACGCACTCTAGAAGGGTAAGGAAGGGATTCTTTGACAGTAATTGATACAGGTATTGTCACCTCATCTTCTCCAGCAGTAAATGTGAGGTTGTGGAAACTTGTGTTCAGTGATCCAGTACCATCATGGATAATTGCACCAGTTTCAGATTCTAGCGCGAAACCATAGGGTAGGCTTGGAGTTACAGAAACAGAGTAATTAATTCCGTCAACAAAAGGAGAAATTCTCAACTCTTTTGAAACTGGGAATAGTAAGTCAGATGTTTCTTCTCCAACAGTTACTCGATTGTAATATGGGTAAGTGCGAGATGAGGCTGCCCCATCTCCAATCTGGCCGTTTCCACCATATCCCCAACATGCGACTCTACCAGTATCAAAAACACTACATGTAGTGTAGTATCCGACACTTAAACCTAAACTATTTTCATAATTTTGTGAATTATAATTTGTCAAAACTTGCTTGTGATTTCCGTTATACGAATTTGTGTTGAAGCCAGTAACAGTAGCATCACCTAACTGGCCGTAGGTATTTTGTCCCCAACAAATACTAGTTTGTGTTTTTAGCAAAGCGCATGTATATTGATATCCCAAATCAAAACTAATTGGATCCAATGGTAAATCTAGTACCTTTGTAGGAAATTTGTATGAATTGGGTGTCATGGATTTTACTCCTAATTGCCCTTGATCATTATTACCCCAACAACGCATCTCACCGCTCTCAAGTAAAGCGCAACTGTGCATATATCCTGCTACTAAAAACACTGCAGGATCAGATGACGGCAAAATCGACTGTACCATCTCATTTCTGTTGTTGGTCGTTCCATCTCCTAACTGACCGTAGTTATTTTGCCCCCAGCAATAAACTGCCCCGTTTTGATTCAAAATACAGGTGTGGTGCATTTTTCCACTAATGCTTACTGGAATAATTTCCGAATCAAGGTTCACTTCAGTAGGTACATTTACTGAGCCTGAGTGTGGAAGCAAAGATTGTCCATAGTTGTTATTTCCCCAACAATATATTTTCTTGGAGTCAGTCAATGCACACATATGTTGGTAGCCTATTGCAACTTCGCTAACCGACTCATTTTCGTCGATTAATACCTTTTCAGGTGACATAATATAACTTTCAGGAGAACCGGTTCCTGTTTTGCCATGATTGTTGTATCCCCAGCACCACAATCCACCATCAGTGTCAATTGCACATGTTGAATCATAGCCAACTTCAACTTGCGATACCTTCACATTTCCAGGGAAATTGACATCAACATGTTCTTTCAAAAGATAAGGATTGGGTGTGTCATAACCTACTCCCAATAGACCTTGATAGTTGTAGCCAGTGCATGTCAAAGATTGGTCATCATAGACAATACATGAACTTCTGAAGCCAACGGATACAGATTCTGCCCTTACGCTGTCGAAGAATATTGCATTATCTACGAATGTTTTCGGATTAAATCCTGTACTAAGATTGAGCGGTGATGACTTGGATATAGTCTCATCCGAGTGCGAAATTACATCGATATTCTCATCATCAACTGTGACGTAAGATGTCTGTGCTAATCCTATCATTAGTAGCGACAGAAATAATGCCACCCACAGTTTCGAATGATTCGCCATGTTATACCGATATTTTGCGTATTCATATAGGTTAGCGCTTCATTGGTTTTATGTATGATTTGCATCATTAGGTATATTTTCCGCCAATACCTTTGCTCTTAATCCACTTGAAGAGAACTCTTGAGAATACCATTGAACATGCTAGGAATATGATAGAGAGCCACCATGGGCCTTCAGATTCCGTTGCAAGGAACCAAGTTACAATCAGTATTCCTGCTCCATAGAATGCACGGAATATAGCGAATAGCAGAAATGACTTGAACACAGTACTTGCCAATATCTTCTGAGGACGAGAGTCTTCCATCAATCTCACATTCCACTGCTTTGCTCTGAGACATTTTGGACAAGCCATTTGTCATACAGCATGTAGAATAAAATCGTACCAGCGATTATCAAGCAGAAGAACAAGTCCCACGAAATCTTGAACAGGATTCTAGGGAAATCAGGAGTGATCGACAACTGCAAAGACAAGAATGCAGCTCTAATCAACAGTGCCAAGAATGCGAAATGGATTGGCCATCCATTCATTCGGAAAATATTCCAGAACAGTATTCCTACCAAGATTACAGGGCCTGCTCCCATGAAACCAACCCACTCATTGCTTGGTGAAATCCTGTCTCCGATGTATCCGCCTCTCAATATCAGGTTACCTGGGTCGATATCTCTAGTGTGAGCTAATCCATCAGTCTGGCCCATTGTAGCCCACCATGCGAACCACATTCCAATAGGTAGAATCGTCAGCATTGTGATTCTGCTCAACTCAGAATATGTATTGTTGTTATTTGTTTTCAGGAATTTCCATTCTTTGTCGAGTATTGATTCGGTAGCGCCGAAGAATAGCATACTAGCCGCTCCTGCCCATGCTCCCCAACTCATTATTAGCCAAGCGAATGCGCAGTACTGGAAAATGATAATTGCGAGTTTTTTATTGACGAAATAATTGTATGCAGACATTGCAACTCCAACGCACAGCACTGATAACATAATCCAATCCACAGTATCACTACTTTGGCTGATTAGCACAGGTATGGTAGCCATTACTGCAGCGATTGGTAGTCCGTAAATGAAAGGAACATCCTCGTTTCTACGGGAATACAATAGCGTGAATATAAACGCAATTACTGATGAAAACAATACGAGTTCCGGTTCGTAAGATAGTGTCCAGAAAATCATCTTTCGATTTGCAGAAAATCCATAAATCCGATAATCTGAGAAGAACACTGTTGTAAATAATACTGCCAAAAGAGGATACAGTGCCCTCTTTGGCGTCCTTTCCATTTCTGAGTCTCTAACATAGGTTTTCTTGTCGAGAAGGAATAGCATTAGTATTCCAAGTGAAAGGATCGTGAATCTTGTTTCTACATATATTAGCATGAATGCCATCATAGTTGCGACACAGGTTTGAGAACTATTCCGCTTCTTTTCGACTAAGTGATCTGATTTCGTAATGTAGTATGCAATACCTAATAGTACCAAAGCGAGCAATGCTAACTTATACTCATAGAATACTAAAGATACTGCCAGAATAACATAGATGTAACAAAGTTTCTTGAAGTGATCTTCATTAATATCCTCTGATTTAGCAGTATAGTAACTTATTGCGAACAGTGCTAGAGGTATGAACAACCCCAAGGTGTAGTAAACACCAGTGGTATTTTCTCTATTGTATGCTAGTAATGCAGAAGAAACAAACAATAATTGGATTGTAACTAGATCCATAATAAGCATTTTTGGATTCTTATCATCATCCTTTAATATTCTATAAAGCGCAAGACCTATTGCTATTATGGCCATTGCAGTCAACAATATGTCAATGTTCCTAATTCCAATTTCATCACCTGGAAGTTTATCCCATTCTATTTCATCCGTACTCAGTCCTTCGACGTAACTGTGGCCGTTATCTTCCATCCATGAGTTCCTAGCAACTGCGGCATCCCAGTTCCATTGCTCATAGATTTCTTTCTTCGGTTCGCTTATGTCAAAGGCATCTAGCGGTATCTTACCATGTATTGCGTGAGGGAAGGGTAGTGACAGTAACATGGAGGGTATTGTAGATAAATCTCGTTGAACAACTCCTTCAACCACAACACCCTTCTTTATTCCAGGCCCCCACATAAACGCCGCTGTGTCTCGAATAATTTGTTCAGGCGAACCATGTTGGCCTGAGTCTGTAAGGCCGTGGTCAGATGTTACGACAACAGTCCAAGTATCTGGTAATGATTGGAATATCAGTTCAAGGCTATCATCGACCATTCCAAGCTTTTCAATATATTCAGGTCCTACTCCCCATCGATGACCAACGCTGTCTGTGCCCGAAATATGTGTGATGATAACGTTAGGGGCATTCTCGTAACCAGTAGGTGCCTTGCCGTCAACCCAATTCTGTAATGTAACGAATGCTTCTTCATCTCCTTGATAATAATCAGCATGTCCGTAACGATGCTTTGCGAATGGGATTAATTCTCTATCAGGGTAAAGATCTCTCCATACATAGTCCCCTACAATTCCAACCATGTGATCGTATTCGCCGTCTCCATCTGCATCATGGGTGCTGGCTAGATTCCATCCGTCTGGAGTTCCAGGGTGTGTTGGATGGAAGTTCTGAAGTGCCTCATTGGGCCTTGATGGTACGCCTGTTGCAATTTCCTTAACGCAAATTGCAGTCATAGTCATTGGATTTGTCTCAACTTCAAGATATGCTCCATCTGCTACTCTACGATTGAGATTAGGCATTATTTCTGGGTCACTCATTTCAGCCCTACGTCCGCCATCTATCACAACAAATAGCAGCCCCTCTGTAAGAGGTTCGTCAGGGTATGGGTTTGGCTCAACAGCATCTTTATTCGTAGGTGCTGGAGAGTCGGAAATAATGTAGTTGCCAGTAATAACTAGCGATGGAAGAGAGATTATTATAATCGCTGCAATTGCTTTGAGGTACTTCTTATCTAACCACATAATATCCCCCCCCAATTGATTTTCAATTGCTCATGGATATATCATTTGCCACAGCAATTGTTTTTTAATGGCAAATGATGAATGTTTTTACATCAACGAATCATCATTTTCCGGTTTATTGGAGACATGCAAGGCTTTTAGTATTCGTTTCCTTTCTCCTATAACATAGGAGAAGTAATTAATTTTATTTCGTCTAACCTAAATGGTGTTAATATGTCAGCATTAGTAGATAAAATGAATCAAGCGCTTGGATTAGAATTGCGGGCCACCAATATGTATGCTCACTACGCAGCTTACGTTAAAGGAATGTACCGCCTACAATTAGAACCACTTTTCCAGAGTGAGGCTACAGAGTCGATGCTTCATGCGGCTACAATAAGGAATGCAATCGTCAAGCATGGAGGCATTTGTGTGACAGAGAGAGATTCTCATCCAATAGCACATACTGAAGATTATCGTGTAATGCTTCAAAGTGCATTAGATACAGAAATCAAAGCGGCTGAAGCATATGGTGAACTAATGAAGATGCTTGATGAAATCGAAGATAGGGAATTGTATGATAGCGTTGAGCAAATCTATCTCACCGAATTGAGATCCGTTGAAGAGATGCGAATGCTATTGAATTAATTTCCAAGCCTTTGGAGTAAACCAACAGGTTCATCCTTCTCGACTTCGATTTCTTCGATGTCGTATTCATCATCTTCGAATTGATCACCCTTCATCATAACAAACGATGCTACAATGAATATCAAGGTGATAGACCACATCAAGAATGGGATTAAATCCAACGATGTATCGAAGTTCATCCAATAAGTGAAATAATTTTGATTTTGAACAATTGAACTTTGCATTGTTTCCGCATCTTCATCGGCTATTATTGAAGAGGACTTAATTTCGAAAACAGGAACTAAGTCTGACATTTTAGGTTCGGTTTTCATGTCGGTTCCATCTCTAGAGTCGAGATAGAATTTGGTTGTTGATTTCCCAGCGATAATCAAGCCAGATGTTTTTTCTGAACTGATTTCTATTTCGCTTCCTAAGTAAATTGGTAATGCACTCGGAGTTGCATCTAGAATAGAGAATGTCTTCAGCAAATTAGCCTGGATTGAACGCTGCGTTGGGTCTACTGAGGCTTCGCAATAATCAACTGGGATTTCTTTTACAGTACCTTCTCCTACACAATTGATGTCTGCAATTGCATAACCTGAAACATCCACTTTGTCATTACTACCGGTAATGAATCCACCAGTTGTTCCAGAGATGTCTTCTGGAGTAATGAGGCCGTAAGTAGCAGTATACATTGCATTATTTCGCCATGATAATTGACTTGAACCGTCTTGTTCAATCAACTCTCCTTTTTCACAACCTGATCTCTCACCAGTGCAAATTGTGTAGTTTATTCCATCACCATTTTTGATTCCATCAGAACCAAAGAAGGTCTCACTAGATTCCAGAGATGCCCATCCAACACTCATATTGTTTGGATTTCCTGATGCGAGATAAGCACTAACAGGGTCATGCCAGCCTAGTAGCCAACTATTTACTGATTGAGTTAGGTATGCTTCTGCCCCAAAACTATCAACCAAGAAGTTTTCAACAAATTCTCCAAATATAGTGTCTACAACAAGGTCTTTCAATGCCATAGCACTTTCTTGTTCGATACCATAGGTACTTGCGATTACGTCAATTCCCCATTCACCAGTTTGTTGGATGTCTGAAAACCCAGGAGGGATTGTTCCAGATAATTCTCCGTAAAGGAAGCGCATTGCACCTTCTGTTGTTGTGATGCCAAGTTCGCCATACAATATTTCTGCTGATTGTTCAGGAGTAAGAGCGATGTCTGGTAAAGAATTGTCAGTACCCCAATCTCCACCCTGATTCAGGCTGTACCCCAAGAAACCGCCGCTGATGGGGTCACCGTTTCCGAAAGTAGTGTTAACAAAATGCCCAGCATTCATTGTTCCACTTCCACCAAGAAGTGCCATTTGAATCGAAGATGAGGAAGTTGCCCATGCTGCTGACCATGAATATATTGAATCGTATTGGCTATCTGATAATCCAAAGGTAGATTTTGCCACCGAGGAATCCATTCCAAGGAATGCGCTCAAACCAAAACCAGTTCCTGCTGAGTTCTGAGCTAGTAGGCCTAATGGATTGTCTCCTCCATCACCATTCATCATTAAATCTAGACAATCTACATCCGAGAAATCTTCGTCTAGTAGATTGTTCAAACGGTTAGCAATGTCTTCGCTGTCTGTGAAGGGAGAGCCTCCGCCATTGGATTGGAACTCCAATCCGATTGCGATGTATAGTGACCAGTCTCTAATCAGTGTCTGAGCATAATCTGGAACCATTGTATCTTCATTTCCATCTCCTGTAGTATCTGCCATCTCAGTAGCAAGATAGCCGTATGCAGTTGCTCTCATTACAGTAGTCGAATTATTTGGGTCGTTCTCTATTGTTGACAATAGTTGTTCAGGCTCTCCAAGTCCCATGAATGCAACGGGGCCTGAATCATCTAGTAATGAAATGTTGAATTGGTTATCTAAAGGATGAACGGATGAATACAATGCCTGTTCAATACCACCTAAGAAATTAGCAATTGGCAATATATTTCCATCCATTGTATTCGGAATAACAACACTCGCTTGACCGGCGGTTTCAGCGGCTCCTAATGCGGCATAACCGTACGAACCAAAACCAGCTCCACCGATTGTATTTGTCATAGTAGTAATGTAATCTGCAGTGGCTTTTCCTGCTTGTGTTGTGTTAAGATCCTGATTCATCATTCCACTAGCAAATCCAATTTTAGTCAAATCCATTATTCCATTGAATGCGGTACCTGTGGCTCCAATTAACTGTGGTCTAAATTGGATATTAAGTTGTGATAACTCTTCATCACAAGAGTTCTTACTATTCGGAGAACACTCGAAGGTTTTGACAACATTGTAAGTCAAGTGTCCATTGTAACTGTCGTGTTCAATCAAAGTTTTTTCAGAAGTAATATCGTAAGTGTAGGGACCCATTCTCTCATAGTCGGGAGTGGCTTGATTTTCGATTACTTCTTGCAGATTAGTAATGTCCCATGCGTAGTAATCTCTAGAGGTAGTTGATACAGCCCAATCATCCTCTAGTGTCTCGCAGTTTCCGTCTTCACCACATGCAGAATCAAGAGGAAATGTTTCAAATTTCTCATCAACTGCTCCTTCAACAGCACCGGTGAATACAATTGGTAACAATGTCACATTCAGAAGCAAGCAAGCGAGGCCGATTCCAATTAGCCATCTGTCTCGTAGCGCCACTTGCATAGAATCAACTTAGGGATTTAGCAATTAAAGATTGAGCCGGAATTCTTCTAAATCTGATGTTAAATGGACACTGGGGGATTTGAACCCCCGGCCTCTTGAGTGCCACTCAAGCGATCTTCCAACTGATCTAAGCGCCCAACGCTTTGCCTAAGGCAGCCTGCCCACCTGCGCTTGCATCATAAGGCTTCTCAATTGGTTGCCCCTCGGACATACATGGACGTGGATGAAGTATTGGCAGAACTTCTCCCGCAAGTGCCCGAGAATATCTTCTCAAAATGGCTCACTCAGCGCATTTCTTTGACTTGGTTGGAACTAAGCGATGACCGTTTAGGAATGACGAGATTCGAAGAAGGACCTGCTGAATTAGTCCGCCGCCGTAGATTTTCTTTAGACCCAGGTAATATCACAATTGGACTACATCCTCGTCTAAAGGAAGAGCCCGATTTACTAAGGCACACATTAGCACATGAATTAGTTCATGCTTCTGGGGTTTTGAACCATTCCAAAGAGCTACATGATGCGGTTGACAGTATTGCGCCTGGCGTTGCAATCTCAGATTCTCCCGTATTGCAAGAAATGCGAGATGAATTCCTCGGTTCGGCGCGAGTCAAGTCGTGGACCTGTTCTCACTGCGGATATGAGTGGAAACGCGCTACTGTTCGCAAACCGAAGCGCTGTCACAAGTGTGCTAGACCACTGTAAGGCTGATAGAGGTGATTCGCTCCCGCCGTGTTGGGCGTATGATGTAGTTTGGATATCATCTCGGCCTTCTAAGCCGAATACCGGGGTTCAAATCCCCGTACGCCCGCCATCCATCCATAACTCAAAATGGTAATATCAAACATGATACTAAATGCTCTATATCTCTAGAGTGTCACGAGCAACCATGTCCGGATTCAGGGTAGTAAATTCAATTGTTCCCACTCACACCGTAATGGAAGGTGGAGGTTTCAAAGTTCGTAGGCCAGCAGCAATGGGTTCATTGATGAGTCCTTTCTTGCTACTTGACGAAATGGGACCTGTAGAATATGGGCCAGGTGAAGCAGTTGGAGCGCCTTGGCATCCTCACCGCGGATTTGAAACAGTGACCTATTTGTTATCAGGAGAGATGGAACACGAAGATAGCCAAGGCTCCAAAGGACTTCTAACTCCAGGGGATGTTCAGTGGATGACCGCTGGAAAAGGAATAATTCACTCCGAAATGCCAACTAAGAAGATGATGGATGAAGGTGGATTAATGCACGGTTTCCAAATTTGGGTAAATCTTCCTGCTAAAGATAAGATGATGAATCCTAGATATCAAGATTTAACAGCAGCAGATTCACCAATCGCTGAGAAAGAAGGAGTCTGGGCTAGAGTGGTGGCAGGCGAATGCCTCGGTGTTGAGTCATCTTTAGATACCGTAATTCCAATAACATATGTTCATGTGAAAATGGACAAAGGCTCTACTCTTGACAAATCTTTAGGCTTAGATCTGAATGGTATGATTTACGTTTTCAAGGGAGAATTAGATATTGCTGGCAAGTCTGTTTCTGATGGCTCCCTGGCTTTGTTGTCAAATGGTACTACTGTTAAGTTCAATGCTACTGAGGATTCAGAGTTCCTAATTCTTGCGGGACCTGAAATTGGCGAGCCAATCGCTAGGTATGGCCCGTTCGTAATGAATACAAGAGAAGAGATAATGCAGGCAATTGAAGACTATCAGAACGGCGTTTTAGCTTGATGGATTAATCACCTCCTTTGGGAAGTCCTCATATACGAAAGGTTGGTCGGCGGACTGTTCACCATGAAGCGAGGTTCCAGAGCGTGGAAGAAGACTGGTAATCAGCGATGGAAGTGGCGCAAGAAGAAGCTACGCCGTCGTAAGCGTGCTCGCCGACAGGCTAAGCAATGAAGCTGAACGGTAAACGAACAGGGGAGTATAGTATAACCTGGTAGTATAGCTGGCTCCAGTTGCACGGGAATGATGATAGGTTAAGGTTTGAAGATTGTGATGATCAACTGGAAGACTGACCTGTGAAATCCCGCCACCAGCCGTACACAAAACACTTAGTGGCGGATCAGAAGATACCAGCCGGTCGGGGTTCAAATCCCTGTGCTCCCACCTTTTGCTAATCTCAATCCAATCCTGTGACCAACATATTGATGTTTAGGGAACTCTTGAATTATTTTGGGGAAGCATATGCGTCGCGGTTTTACACTACTCTGTTTGACACTTTTCTTGGCACCATTAACTGGTTCTTTAGGAAATGAAACAGATGTGCCATCAAATTGGTCTTCCGCAATTCCGGAAATGACTCCAATCGTATACGAGGAAATTGATTGGTGGGAAAGAACCACCATGGATTCTAACAGAAATGGAATCTTTGATTCTCTTGAATCTTTGGAGGGTCCGGTAGGAATCGGCCTTTCCTTTAACCGCGAGGTGAACGATTCAGATGTTGAATTACTAGAATCGATGGGCTATCAAATTACAGATGTAATAGAGGCTGTTGATGCAGTACTACTCGGTGTAATCGATTCAGGCGACATTTGGGATTTATCTCAAATCGATGGCGTTGTGATGGTTGAGAGATACGGTCAAGTTATTTTGTGGGGGGATATTCAAACTCCAAACATAAAAGCTGAGTCTTCAGATGTTTATCCACATACTGCATGGAATCATAGTACTATGAAAGGTGCAGGGATTAATATCGCTATGGTTGACACTGGAACCGATAACGAACATCCAGGTCTGAAAGATAAGTTTGTAGCAGGATATGATGCGGTATGTTATCTTCACACCGATCCAACATGTGCCCTTTCTGGAGCAAGAGAAACCGATGGTTCCTTTGACCCAGATGATGGAAATCAACACGGTACTGCTTGCATGGGCATGGCTGCTGCTACCGGTTTAGATGCTAATGGAGAGCAAACTGGTTACGAAGGTTCTGCGCCTAATGCTAGCTTAATCGACGTTAGAATAGGTACTGATGCGGGAGCGGGCCCATTCGAAAACTATCTTCTATCTCAAGAATTTTATGAATCCGCTATGAATGGACTTCAATGGATTATTGACAATAAAGACACTGCATGGCCGGGCGTTGATGAAAGTCTACATGGTATTGATATCATTTCACTTTCATGGGGAATTACAAGTCACGAAGGCGGAGGAAGTGATGGAGAAGACATGCATTCACGCATTCTTAACGAAGCAACCCTTGCAGGAATTGCTGTAAGTGTAGCCGCTGGAAATGATGGGTCAGGAAATGATGGTCTATCTGGTATGGGTTCTTCTTCTCTATCGATAACTGTTGGAGCCACAGATGACATGAATACAATCGAAAGAGATGACGATACAATCGCAGGTTATTCTAGTCGTGGTCCTCGTAGAGACAATGGCGATTCTAATCCTATCAATGAGATGAAGCCAGATGTAACTGCATCAGGTTCAGACATTGTGCAAGCAGAAGCTTGTGTGACATCAGGTTCTTGTAACAACTTCTTTGGAGGCGATGCTTCTCAAAATGGTTACACTGGTAGAGGTTCGGGGACCTCTTACGCTACTCCTGCAGTTACGGGGGTAATCGCTCTAATGATGGAAGTAAATGATGAAATCAATCCATTGGTGATTAGGGAAATATTACGTTCAACCGCTGAAAGAAGAGATATTCTATCATCGGCAGATGGCGAAGGAGTTGAAGAAGGCCCATGGGCTACTTATCCAGATATTGACCCTCACTGGAACCGTCATTTTGGTTGGGGGATGGTTGATGCTCATGATGCGGTATGGACTGCTCAATATCTCAATATGTCTGGAATTAGCACTTCTGATATGAATTTGGATTTACAAGTTCATATTGAGGACATTTCTTCTGAAGGCACTGTGAACACATACACAGGACAAGCTTGGAGCCGGGGTGCGGTGTTGGATAAAATCGAATATTCTGTCGATGGTGGGGAGACTTGGACCGAAGTAATGTATGAGTCTGTAAATGGTTCTATGACTGCTTATGAGTCATTCCAATTCCAATTTGTTGTAGACACCGATGTTCTGCCAGAAGACTACAACATGATTATTGTCAGGGGAGTTGACGAAGCAGGCGCTTCCTCAATGATCTCATGGGACTCAGTTCTTGGTGGAGGGAATGTTGAATCATTCGGCAGTGGCGAGTCTCTTGGAAGGCTACTTTTCATTGGAGTAGTTGGATTCGCAGTATTCATTTTTGGAGCACTTGTTGCTATTAGGCAACAAGCAGAACAGCCACTTCATTATACTGCAGAGGGTTCGGATTTAGCATTGTTACCACCAGTGTTCGACGATGAACCTTTAGAAGCTACATTAGTAGATGATGTCTCAGATAGCACCTCATCTTGAAAAGTGAACTCGTAGTCGTCCTGCCATGCGTGGCTTTTCTGATAGAGCGTTGGATATCCAACCTACTGGCGTACGCAAGATGTTTGATATGGCTGGCGATGATGTAATTTCATTTGGTTTAGGCGAACCAGATTTTCAACCACCTGCTGTCGCTATCGAAGCAATGTATCAAGCAATGAAAGATGGCCACAATAAGTATACCACTACCGCCGGATTACCAGCATTGAGAGAAAAAATAGCACAATCTTGGGACAATGTGTGCCCCGGATTAGATGAAAGTAATGTTTGTATGACTATGAGTGGTACAAATGCACTCCTGAATATATTTGCAACAATTGTCAACCCTGGCAAGAATGTTCTGCTACCGGAACCTTACTTCCCTCTTTACGGCCCTGATGTTGGGCTGTGGGGTGGAGAGGCTAGGTTTTACGAATGTTTGTTTAAGGATGAGTTTGTCCCTACCGTCGAACACTTGGAAAGTTTGGTCGACGATGACACAGTAGCAATTCTGTATAATTTCCCTTCAAACCCAACGGGTGCAACAATCTCAACCTCACAAAGAGACGAGTTACTTCAGTTTGCGCAAAAACATGACCTTTGGCTTATCACAGATGAAGTCTATGATCGAATCGTCTTTGATGGTGACCACGTGTCATTCATGGGTTGCGATGATGAACGAGTTATTCTTGTCAATTCCTTCTCCAAAACTTTCGCTATGACTGGATGGAGAATCGGATACATTCTTTCCGCTAATTCTGAAGCCATGTCGCAGATGACAAAATTACAGTATTACATTACTGCATGTTCAAATGATGCAATGCAGCATGCGGTACTTGCTGCATTTGAGCAAGCAAATGACTACCCTGATGAGATGTGTATTGAGTTCAAGGCTAGAAGAGACTTGATTTGTTCAAGACTAAACGCTATGCCCGGGGTCCAATGTCACGTTCCAGAGGGCGCATTCTACGTGTTCCCCAAAGTCGATGTTCCAGGTATGACTAGTGAGCAAATAGCGCTAGAACTTCTGAAAGGTGGAGTCTTGTGCTCTCCTGGAAGCGCTTTTGGGCCCTCTGGTGAAGGACACCTTCGGTTTGCCTATACTATCTCAAGAGAAGATATTTCACTTGGAATGGACAAAACTGAAGCTGTACTGAAAGGTTTACGTGGCGAGTGAAATGTGGGCGGAGTTCATTGAATTTTTAATCGGTGCTGTAACTGCACATATGATTACTAGAGTGCCATTTTTGACGTTTCCTCGTCTTAAGACTTGGAATGAGCAATTCCCCCCTCATCCAGAAGCTGTTTACGTTGATGCCCATTTAATTCAAAGAGTAATGCACATGCGGTTCTTCCATTGGCTATCCGTAGTTTTTGCATTAATCCCTCTCGTATTCGGTTGGTTCAGTATGTCATACGGCTCAGCAGCGATAGGATTTGGGATGTGGTCTGTATCAGGATGGTTAATTCTATCTCGATTGACTGGATTTTTGGCAGGTGAAGAAGCGAACTGGACAAAACAGTTAGCAATGAATCTACAATTGGTCAGAAATAGAGCCGATTCGGATGAGTCCTGCTGTAACCTTCCTTATCCAGTATGGCAAGTGACTGCAGTTAGGTGTACTAATTGTGGTTCCAATCTTCTGAATAAACCTAGGCCTGATCTAGGGCGGCCACGAAGTGATGGTTGGATTATGGGATTCGTACGCCTCATGATTACTGATGGCCGACCTATTGTGGCTAGTGAAGAAGAATAATCAGTCAAACATAGAGCCAAAGCCTTCGAACTCAGAAGGCTCTTCTTCGACTCCTCCAGTTTCTATATTTTGGGGTGCTTCGGTGATGATATTGCTTTTATCTACGAAGGAGAAAGCATCACCTGTGGTTGAGACTGCATCCATACTACTACTCATGGCCTGAGGCGCAGAGTTCGCAGCAGCAATTGCGGTTGTACCTGCACTATGCGTTTTTGCTGCTATACCGGATGCGGCAGTAGCTGCAAGCCCTATTCCTACTCCTACAGCAGCGCCAGCAACGGCTCCAATAACCCGGCCAGTTGCGACTAATGCTCCTCCGTCTCCTTCTTGCTCTGGGGATTTTATTTCTATTTCGTCACCAATCCGCATCCATTCTGGTGGAGTTCCTGAGCCTCCACCCAGGCATGCCAAAGTTGTAAATGCCGCTAATGGCATTACTGCTAGTGCCGTTAACAGATCGAGGAAAGAGGTTTCGGGAACACTTCCAATTCTGAGTAAGTCTTCCATGAAAGACTGTTCTAAATGTAAGTTGCTGGATAAGTCAGCCCCTATCCAGGAGAGTACTATCACACTCGCAAGTCGGCCCATTAGCCACAGTACAAGCACCGGTGCTAACCAAGACAATTTAGTCATTGAAATTAGCCAACGTCTGGTGAATGCTGCAATAGTTATGTGCTTGCGAGCGAATTTTGGAAATACTCTCATGACCATTATGAGAACAATCAGGTAACAGGCCATAGCAATCTCTAATCTTCTATTTGCTCGAACCCATTCTTCAGGTATAAATATTACAAAACCTAGAGGTATTATGACCAACATCAACTGGAAAGGTATTGCAAGTAAGACTAGTCCTCCGTGAGTTGAAAGTAATGAGTGCTTCTTGGTTATTCTGTCGTTAACCATGACTGTTAATTTCGCATGAGGTGATCTTGCATGGTTTCTTCTTGAATTACGAAGACTTGCAGCATCTCTTTTCGCCCTTGTCAGGCCAAATGCCGCTTTCCAACCACCCTTCTCAACTACTGAAATCGGCGTAAATCCGCCAAACAATAGTGCTAGCAAGAGGGCTAACATTCCATAAGCGAGAGAAGCGGCAATAATCCAAGGGATCATCTCTGATTGAAATGACATTGTGAAGTTTTCAGAAGCGAGTTCGAAGTTTATCAGATATGTGATTGAAAAGGCAGCCATTGGGGTAAGGAATATTTGGCAAAAAACTAGCCCTGTGAGCCAGATGCGAGCGGCCATCGGCCCTTTGTTCGAGTACTCACCCACGGTACAGCGCAAATCTTTACTCTCTCAAAGGTTGCCCTTCATGCCGACCCTTAGAAGGCGATTAAAAGGGTTCTTTGAATCTACCATACCTTCTGTCCCCTACGGGGACATGTGAAGGGGACATTCATATGCCACACTACAGTCGCATGGTCGTTGATGCACATGCGCAAGTCGATACCATTCCTATTGGTGACCATTCTTCTCATGCAATCTTTCTTGCTTTTATCTACAGATAATGTGCAAGCAACCTCTGGTAGGGGTGGCTCTTCTGATGACTTTTCAGTTGCAGAAATCATGGTTAATTCTTCAGAAGCCAACCATTGGGTACAACCCGATGGCAGCGTAGTAGTGTATGTTGCAAAAGGCGACATTGTCGACATCTCAGTCGAAGTAAAGCGTGGAGGTGGGGCTCTAACTGGTTCCAGTTCGACGGTTTTTGTTGACATGGTTCATCCAATTGGATTTGTAATGAATTCAACTTCTTGGGAAACAGTTCCTATGCTTGGTGGACAATCGCACATCGATTCCTTCACATACACCGCAAGTGTTGCTCATTCCTCTCTGGATGTTTCAACCAATGAATTGTCTGGCGGAATAATCATTCGAGCAACAGTTTTCAACTCTGCAGATGATCGAAATGAAAACGACGTTATGGAAAAATCATTGCCTGTTGCATTGGCTCAAGATGACATGGATGCAGAAGGAGATCCTCGTGACCAAGCTCTTCCTGCCGCATCAAAGTCTACATTTTATGGTGGCGAGTATCCAATCGATGGTAGTGATGCTAGCGGTATTGGAATCTGGCAAGAAGATGGTTCTACTTCAGCAGTAGGTACTGCCAACTGGCGTCATGCTAACTCCGGTTCAGATTACCCATCTGCATCTCGTAGCCGCCTAGTATTCGCTTTCCGTGGCGCAGACAGTAACTGTGGATACGGCGCATCATTGGATGGTGGACTTTCTCAGCAATACATCCAGTGGATGTGCAAAATGCAACTCAACTCTGCAGGTTTAGTCTCGGCTCAAATGCACGTCCAAACCTGGGGGCAGATGGGTGCTGGAGACATGGTCGCTCTAGAATTGTGGAGAGGAAATGGTGCTCCTGAAAGCACAATCTATCACAACTTTGTCGAAGATATCCCAAGCACTACTCCTGGTTCTTGGAGTAACATCTCTTGGGATCCAACAGATCAGTTAGGAGGCCATTCATGGTCTTACGGAATATTGTTCCAGTCAGATGGCTCAGGTGCTTCAAGTGGTATGCACGTTGATGACTTCGTGATGTTTGGTATCGAAAAGGTAAGCGAATTTACTTTGGATGTAGATTGTGATGACCCAACAGGTGGTTACACAACACCACCTAACACAATCATTCCAATGTTTTGTACTATCACAAACAACGGTTACATGGGCGCACAGGTACGTCTACAATCAAATGTGTCAAACACAACTTGGATGAACCCTAGCCTTCCAATGATTAGAATTGACAGTGACAATCCAACACAGCACGGAACCAACGTTGTTCTACCTGTCATTCCAGGAGGCAATACTTCTGAAATGTGGATTAACCTATCAATACCAGCAGGTGCAGATGTTCAACAGCAAGTTTGGCAAGTCTGGTGGGAAGATGCTGGTGGCACTCAGTTAGGAGAATTAGGAAGAGTGACTTCTGATATTGCAATTACTGAGCAATATGGTGTGCATCTATCATCAACAGCTCCACTACTCGCAGCATCATTACTCCCTGGAGAAACCACTGACATTCCATTCAAATTACAGAATGCTGGAAACAGAGAAGCGGGATACACCATCACATCGAATTTCCAAAATATGGAATGGGTCTCATTCGTAACAGACTTGAATCATAGTATTGTTCAGATGCCTATGCCTCTAGACAAAGGTGAGGAAGTGCAATTACTTCTGAATGTAACAGCACCTTCTGATGAACTACCTGGTGATGTTCCATTCTCCCTTAGAGCAGTTTGCCCTTCATGTGGCCAGTCTCTATTCGGTAATGACGTGATTTCAAAGAAGATTGAAGTTCCAGTTCTTAGAGAATTTACAATGAGCGCTGAGGAGTTAGAAATCGAGGCAGCAGCTAATGGCAACTCTCGAGTAGTTTACATCGATATGTTGAATCTAGGTAACGCCGATGAGGCATATTCTCTAAACCTTGTACAATCAAATTGGAGACTAGCAGCATATCTTTCAGCAGACGAAACTCCAATTCTCGATGCATGGGATGGAGAGACTAGCATTGCTCTAAATCTTCCAATGCCTGTTGGTTTGTCACCTGGCCTTTACACTGCACAAATAACAGCCACAAGTATTCCAAAAGATGATGATTCAACTCCAACAGTTATGGGGCAGATAACAATCAATGTCGATGTTACAGACACAGCTGCAGTTTCTGTGTCAGATGAAGACGCCGACCAATCATACATACCTGGTGACGACTCACAGTCAATGCGCTTTGAAGTTACGAACGATGGGAATAAGGCTGATCGTTTTACTATGTCATTGGATGTCCCTGAAGGAATGAATGCAGAATTCGAACAATTAATCGAAGGGGATATCACTCCACAATTAGAGCCCGGTGCATCATACAACGTTACAGTAACTTTCACTTTCGATGATGACACCAATGGACAATTAATTCTGAAGGTCATCGCAACCAGTGTGAATGATGACACAGTCTCCTCTGATGGTAAGTGTACATACAGAGTAGGTTCACAGAATTGGCTACGTATCATTTCAACTGAATCTACAATTATTGATGAAGAAGGTCGATATGAGGTAGTAGTACGTGTTCGAAATCAGTATACTGAAGGCCAATCTGTATCCATGTCAATGGACCAACAAGGAACTAACCGTTGGTACAGTGCCGGAGTTAAATCCACTGACCGTGATTTCTGGCTTGAAGTTGAAGGCGAGCGAGAGGTCACTATTGTTTTCGAGGTTCAGAGTTCAACTCTAGAGACCCTTGATGATGATTTCATCGAAACAAATGTCAAGATATGGGCGATCTCCAATTCTGTTGAAGACGCAGCCTCACTGGAACTATCTGTCACTCTAAAGAGCACTTCTGGAAGCAGCAGTGATTCAGCATCATCTGGTTCAGACTCATGGGATTGGGTTGGAATTGGAATATGGGTAGTCGGAGGTGCTCTAATTATTAGTTTACTTGGGGTATTACTAATCGTAATCAATGGCGAAGAAGAAGAAGAACAAGATTGGAGCGATGATGGATATGAAGACAACCTTTCTGCGACATACGGCGCAGTCGCATCGGCTCCATCAATTGGCTCGATGGAGAAATCAGTCCCAGAGATAGCTCCTCCTCCACAAATTGCTCAAACTCCGGAGGTTCAAACTGGACCTCCTGTGCCCGCAGCAGGCCTTCCAGAGGGCTGGACTATGGAGCAATGGGGCCACTATGGTCAGCAATGGCTTGACAACCAAATGTGAAATTGATTCGACGATGGGTTGAAGTCATACCCCTCATGCCGATGAACTGCAGAGGTATTGTATATGTACGGAAATGGACAAGCACCGATATTCATTCTAAAAGATGGAGTTCAGAGAACTCGTGGCCGTAGTGCGCAATCAAACAACATCGCAGCAGCCAAGGCTGTAGCAGATGCTGTTCGTAGCACTCTTGGGCCAAAAGGCATGGACAAAATGTTAGTTGACAGCATGGGAGACGTAGTTATCACAAATGACGGTGCTACGATTTTGAAAGAAATGGACATCGAACATCCTGCAGCTAAGATGATTATCGAAGTTGCTAAAACCCAGGAGCAGCATTGCTATGATGGCACAACATCAGCGGTCGTTCTTTCTGGTGAACTATTGAAAAGGTCGGAAGATCTTATCGAACAGAATGTACATCCTACTGTGATCTGTGAAGGGTTCAGACTTGCTGCGGAAAAAGCAGTTGGTTGCCTTGAATCTCACGGTATTTCAACCAAGAATGATGATGCTGTGCTAATGGAAGTTGCCAAAACTTCTCTTACTGGTAAATCTGCAGGTGCTGTTAAGTCATTCTTAGCAGACATTTGTGTTAGAGCAGTCAATTCAGTTGGTACTATCGAAGATGGAGAAAGAATGGTAGATCTGTCAGATATCAAAGTTGAGAAGCGCCAGGGTGGTTCAATCAAGGACAGCTCCTTAGTTGATGGAATTATTCTCGATAAGGAGAGAGTTCATGCAGGTATGCCACGCTCAATTTCAGGGGCTAAGATTGCATTGATTAACAGCGCAATTGAAGTTAAGAAGACAGAGGTTGATGCCAAAATTCAGATTACAGACCCTTCAATGCTAGCATCCTTCCTAGAAGAAGAGGAGAATTACATTAGAGGACTTGTCGAAAAGATTCAGGCAAGCGGTGCAAACGCTATCATCTGTCAGAAAGGAATTGATGACCTCGCTCAACACTACATGTCCAAAGCAGGAATATTCGCAATACGACGTGCCAAAAAGAGTGACATGGAAGCACTTTCAAAAGCCACAGGCGGTCGTGTTATAACCAACATTGACGATTTGACTCATGAAGACCTTGGCGCTGCAGCCAAAGTCGAAGAACGTAAGATTGGTGAGTCGGATATGACGTTCATCACAGGATGCCCTGAAGCAAAGTCCGTATCTGTTCTACTTCGTGGTGGTACTGAACACGTTGTTGATGAAATCCGTAGAGCATTTGATGATGCAGTTGGAGTAGTTTCGGTAGCATGGGAAGATGGTGCAGTTCTTACTGGTGGCGGAAGTGTCCTTGCGGCACTATCTCGTGACTTACGAGCTTACGCTGAATCTATTGGTGGACGTGAACAAATGGCAATCGAAGCATTCGCTAGTGCACTAGAAATTATTCCTAGAACTCTTGCAGAAAATGCAGGTTTAGATCCGGTTACAACAATCATCGAATTGAGGAAGTCTCACGCAGATGGTAAAGTACACTCTGGAATCAATGTTGAAGAGGGTGGAGTGATGGACATGTTTGAGGCTAATGTATTGGAGCCTCAGAGAGTTGTCGAACAGGCGATTCAGTCTGCAACAGAAACAGCGATTATGATTCTACGTATCGATGATGTCATATCTTCAAAGGGAGTATCTGGCGGCGATATGATGGGTGGAATGGACGACTTCCACATGTGATGTCTGCTCAATTAATTTTAACAGTATAGACCTCTCCCTTTAGGGAGAGAAAGGAACCTTCAAAGACTACGCCCTAGTGGAATGTATTGCTCAGTGTGAGCATAAGGTGAACTCATGCCAACCGTCGCTAAGGTCTGGATCGAGGAAGATTGCATCACTTGTGATGCATGTCAGGATATTTTGCCAGAAGTTTTTGAGGTAACTGACGATACAAGTTACATCAAAGCGGATGTTCGTGAAGATGGTTCATTCGATCGCAACATAGGTTTTTCTTCGATTAAGAACGAGTTTCGCGCAGAATATTCTGAATTGATTGAAGAGGCAGCAGATGCTTGTCCGGTTGAGATTATCAAATTCGAGTACGAAGGCGGAGTTGCAGAGGCAGTTGCTGAAGAAGTTGCACCTGCCGCTGAAGTTGCAGCAGTTCCTGCAGCAGTCGCTGATGTTGGCGCTGATGCGGGCGTTCTAGCCGGTGTTCTTTCAGGAGACCGTAGCCTAGCAATATTCTTCGGTTCACAAACCGGAAATGCAGCAGGCTTGGCCGAGAAAACTGCTAAGCTTGCAGTTGCCTATGGCTTGGAGCCTACTGTAATCGACATGGATGCTTACGACCAGTCAAAATTTGCATCACACAAGAGAATCCTCATAATCACCTCCACATGGGGTGAAGGCGAGATGCCAGATAATGCTGAAGAACTTTGGAACGCAACAAGTGCATCCAACCCTTCCCTATCTGGCGTTCACTATTCGGTTTGTGCAATCGGTGACTCATCTTACGATGAATTCTGTAAAGCAGGAGAGGATTGGGATGAGAAGTTTGCAGCACTCGGTGCAACTAGAATAGTTGCAATGAAAATGTGCGATGTTGATTTCGATGAGCCTTGGAGCCAGTGGATAGCAGAAGTTCTTCCTAGAATTGCCTGTGTTGATTCTGCTGGAGTATTCCATGAAGATTTAGTTGAAGCCATGACTGCTTATGGAGCAGGCGATGAAGATGATGGTGCAGATGAAGGAGACTTCAGTCCTCCAAGTATTCTCCATGCTCCAATCTCACTAACTATGCGCATTTTCAGATACGACCCAATTATGGCTCAATCGGGATACGATACTATTGCAGTGGCACTGCCAGGGCATGCGACTATTGAAGATGCATTAGTTGCAGTAAAGAGAGAGGCAGATGGCTCTCTAACTTTCCGCAGTGGTAATATTGCTGGAATGAACCCTCTTACAGGAGTTAAAGCAAATGGTAGAATCGTACCTGCTGACACAACAAGAATTTGCGACTTGGTAGGCAATGGTAGTACACTAACAATTGAACCAGTCCCAGGATATGATGTTCTAAAGGATTTGATGGTTTCTTACGACCGCTATGACATAGCACGTGTAGATTCAAAGCCGTGGTTAGAAGCAGATCCTCGCCAAGGTGAAAGACTAGCAAGCGGCGCTCCAATGGGAGTTATGAACTCAGCAGATGCAACTTCACTCCATGCTTTAGCAGATGTCGGTTCACTCCAATTGATTAATGCAATGTCAGACACCTATGATGTTGACAACGTATACTCTGGTCCAGGAATTGCTTTGCAAAGATGGGTCAGAAGTCAAGACCCTCGCTCAGGAGATTCTCACGTCAAGAAGATGTTTGGCTTAATGCAAGGGAAAGGTGGAGTTTGGGATGAAGCAGACATTTCCTCTATTCACAGGCATGGAATAGATGGTTCACAGGCTGCAGATTCTCTCTATGCAGCAAGAGCAAGACTGCTTGCAGAATTCAAGTTCTCAGGTAAGAGTGGTAGATTGGTCAAGGCCTACTCACGTTCTGTAAAGATGTCCGGGAATGTGAATGAAACGACTCTGTATCGCTCGGTTCTAGGACCTCTAGGTCTTGGTTCCAACATAATGAATGGTGTTTCGCTAAGGATGATGCTAGGATTTACTAGAAACGGGGGTCCACTAATGAGAGGGTTCCAAGGAATGCTTGTTCCTCCTGCAGGAATTGGTAAAATCCCTAACATGTTCAATAGCAAAGTTTCTAACCATCACCAAATTGTTGCAATCTTTAACGAACTTGATCGGAGATTCTGAGGTGTAACTATGGTAAAATATTCTTATTATCCTGGAAATGTAGCTCGCCAATCTTCTAGAGAAGTAGAGGATACAATCCAGCCATTGTGCCGCAGTCTTGGGATTGAACTGATTGAGATAGTTGGTTACAACGGTGATGGTGGGAACATCATCAAGCAAGGCAACAAGGAACTACAACTAGCACTAAATGCAAGAAACCTTGCACTGGCTGAGATGAATGGGCATGAAATTATCACAGCATGCGCTTCAGCTCAAGGTATCCTTCACGACTCTCTTGAGACATTCCAGAATGACCCAATCGCTCTTGCAAATGCAAATCGTGTATTGGAGAGAACTACTGGAATGACTCTTGATTCCTCTGAGATTTCTACAAATCACTTGCTTCATGTATTAGTTGATGAGATTGGACTGGATAAAGTAGAAGCAGCAGTTGTAAATCCATTGGATATGGATATCGCATGCTACTACGGACCTCACATGCAAAGGAAAGGAGCATGCGGAGGCGATGATCCATGGAATCCAGATTACATGGAGAAACTAATCACTGCTTTAGGCGGCCGACCTGTAGAATACAAGACTAAGACCTCAAGTGTAGGCAATCCCTCGCTTCTATCTCTTGGTGATTCAGTAATGAAAATGACTGCCAGAGTTCTAAATGATGCTAAGAAAGCAGGGGCTCAAATTCTTGTAAGTGCTTGTACACAGTCCCATTCAAACCTTGATTCGTACCAAGGGAAGGCAGGACGTGTTGCTAACAAAGACACAAACATCCCAGTGGTCAACTTCACCGAGATTGTTGCCTTTGCACTGGGCCACTTTACCGATAGATTTGCACAACTAAAGACTCGTGCAATGATGATTGGTTCATGATTAACCGTGAAGGAATTTGAACAGGTCTTTCGCCTGAATCGAAGACACTCCCTCTATCTGAGTCAGTTCGTACTCACTCATCGCACATAATCCCATTATGTCCTTGGATGCTTGCATAATTCTTTCAGCGGTTTTTGGCCCAATTCCCGGCAATTCGCCGAGTATTCTAGTGCGTTGTTTCAGAACTTCTTGATCCCATTTCTTGGACAAAACTCCGTGTTCTATATCTCCATTAATTATTGACATGATCTCGGAAGATGCGGCTTTAATTGCAGACTTTTCTGCGTCTTTTGGGCTTTTTCGTGAATGAGCCATTAGTAAATCTAGGACTCTTGCCTCTCTTTTAGCTGCAATGGAAACAAATCTTGCAGTTTGTTCAGGCGAACCTGTCATTATTACTGGTAATCCCAAATCTAATGTTATCCAGGCCATTGCTCCATGGATTGCATTAGGGTGAACCCTTTGAGTTTCATTTGATTCAACAATCAATAATGGCCTGGGTGCGGCACTATGTAACCTTCTAGCTTGGTGGATTAGTCTTCCATCAATCAATGAATCTACTAAGTCTCTAGCGCTCTTTCTTTCAATCAATATCCGATCTGAAATTCTAATGTCGCCTATAGTCAGATTTTCCAGACTTATTTGGTGACCATGAAGTTTGAGCATCGCAGGTAATGTCGAATTCGCTTCTCTGTGATCTATTGTAATCATAGTTTCAGAATCTCTTTCAACACTCAGTGAATTAACTTCAGTCTGAGCAGCAGCTGCGACTTTAGCCTCATTCTCTCTGGTGTGTGTTTCAGTTCCATCCAATACTGGTTTCCACCAATCAACAGGTTTAGTTTCTTCATTTGAGGAAGCAAAATCTGCTAAAGAGCGTTGATTTCTTGGTCGATTCAGAGGTTGTTGAGTCTGTATTTCAACCTTCTTTTTCTCTTTTGGTTTTTCTTGAATAATTTCTTTTTTACGGTAAAGTCTCTTTTCTTCCGATTCAATGAAATCTTCAGCATTACTTCCATCAATCGTGAATGATGCTAAGACATCAGAATTAGGAGGGGATCTTCTCGGTAACCTAGATTGCTTCTGTAGTGAATCTAGAGTTCTGTACATCATTTGTTCACGACGCAATGATGCCTGTTGGACATACTCATCTCTAGTTCCCTTTGCCAATAATATGTGAACATCACCATCTTTCTGTCTTGCAGTTCTTCCACGTCTTTGAATGGCTCTAATGGCACTCGGAACCGGCTCGTATAGAATCACACTATCTGCTGCTGGAACATCTAGCCCTTCTTCACCTACGCTTGTGGCTACAAGTACATTGATTTCTCCATCTCTAAATCTGTTCAGTTGAGCAATCTGCTCTTTTTGTTTCATTCCTAATTGACTTCCTTTAGTGGTTTGTCCAACAAATCTACCGGGTTTGATGCCTGACTCCGAATCCAGAATCTGCAGTAGATTATCTACGGTATCTCTATACTCTGTGAAAATTATCACTTTGCCACCATTCTCCAACCCCTTGTTTACTAAATCAAGTACTAATTGCGGTTTAGGATGAAGTTCTTCGCTATCTCTTTGTTCTCTGAGAAGTTCGGCAACTGGGGATAATGATAGAAATCTCTTGGTCTTGCGGTCTTTCTCCATTTTAGCCCTTTCAAGATATTTTATTGCACACTTGAGGCCTTGAGTGTCTAGCAAATCTAGCAGACGATGTAATCTCCGAATATCGCCGATTCTTTTGGCAGCATCATATCCTCTAGCATCTCCACGCCCAATAGCGGCACTAGCTCTTCTATGTGCCTCTTCGATAGCAGCAGTCGTGATCCTACCTGCCTTGACAAGAAAACCTCCTCTAGTTAGAAATTCTGCTTCTTCAGCCTCAAGAATTCTTAGTGGGCGAATAATTTCTAACAACTTATCAGGTAAATTCAATTCATGTTTTTCAATTTCCATCGATGTGATGTACGGTTGAACTAAATCATCTTCTCTTTTTGTGACATGTAATCTTTCAATTCCTAGTCGCTGAATAACTTCCAACACTTTCGCTGCTTTCACACCGGGAGACGCAGTCGCAGCCAAAACCAGGGCTTTCGATGATGATTCAAGATACATGTCGCCTAACTGTGCCATTGAATCAGACCCTGTTGCGTGATGTGCCTCATCTACGATTAGTAAGTCAATCTCAGAAAGTAATATTCTTCCATTCCTAGCATCGTTTCGAATTACATGGGGGGTGGCCATAACTATCTTGGCACCTTTCCAAATTACTTCTCTTTTGGCAGGGCGGTCTTGACCAGTAAGGGTAACGATAAGTTCGTTGTCGCAATTGACGAACTCTCTTGCCATCTTGGCCTGCTGGGCTACAAGTCCTGTGGTTGGGGCTACTAGGACGATCTTACCTGGACCATCCAATGCTTCGGCCATAGCCATCCATTGGACAGCGGTTTTCCCCAAACCAGTCGGCATAACGAGTAGTGTAGAGCCTGAGATGGCTTGTTTTGCAGCCGCTAATTGATACGCCCTAGCTTCAACACCATCGCAGAGACGAGGGTGGGTTAGCACAGGGGTCATAAGCAAGAGTGTGCGTCGGTGGCTCAAGAGGATTTGCATGGGTGGTGCTTCAATTTCAGTTCGAGCCACAATGCTTGAACACTGTCAATTACCATCAGTGCCCAGCGGCCCTATACAGCGTTCTTAACCGAACCACTCATATAGGGGAGGTAAGTCGGGAGACTGCTCAGAAGGTGAGCAGCCAGACACAGTGGGCAATGCACAGCACCCCATCACTCCCCGTCCCAATCGTGGACTGAGAGCCAGTGTCACGGCAGTTCCCCAACCGGAAGAGCCTCTGTACGCCCCTTATCGGGGGGCCAATGCGGAGTATCGAAAACATAGGAGGCCGAAAAAATGGCAAAGAGAAGTCACCCAAGACGTGGTAGTATGGCGTTTAGCCCGCGTAAGCGGTCAGCACGCCACTTTGGACACGTCAAGTCGTGGCCAGAAACCGATGCGAGCGAGGTCCGTGTACAGGGATTCGCCGGCTGGAAGGCTGGCATGACCCACATCATGGCTCGTGATCTAAACCCTAGATCGAACAGTGCGGGACAGGAAATCAGAATTCCTGTAACCGTTGTCGAGGTACCTAAGATGAGAGTACTCGGTGTTCGAGGATACAAAATGACTCCTTACGGTAAGCAAGCCGCTGGTGAAGCATGGGTAGATTCAGAACAAATTTCAGAAGCGTTCCCACAACTAGTAGAACGCCGCCTTCACAAGAATGCTCTAAAATCACACGAGACTGACAAGCACTTCGAAGCGCTTGGTAAAGCAGACCTTGTTGAAGTTAGAATCATCGCTGCAACTCAGCCGCATTCAATTACAGGAACTCCTTCCAAGACTCCAGAAGTCATGGAACTCGGACTAGTTGGTGGCGATTCCGCTGCTAAGTTAGAATGGGCAAAGGAGAACATCGGTCAAGAATTATCAATTGGTGATGTATTCACTGAAGGCGTCTTCGTAGATGCAGTCGGAGTTACCAAGGGATATGGATGGCAAGGTGTAATCAAGAGATTCGGTGGTAAGCTGCAATCTCACAAGAACTCCAAGAAACGCCGACAACACGGTAACATGGGTGACTTCGGTACTGGATATGTACGTAAGACAATCCGTCAAGGTGGTCAAACAGGTTACCACCAGCGTACAGAATACAACAAGAGAATTCTTTCAATAGCTTCTGCAGAAGACAAGGCAATCACTCCAGCTGGAGGATTCCTGCGCTATGGAGAAGTAAACTCCGAATACGTACTAGTAAAGGGAAGCCTACCAGGTCCTGCAAAGCGCTTGGTTAGATTCCGTGACGCTACTCGTGGATCTGACAAGACCGAACATCCGTTCGAGATAACTTATGTTAGCACAGCTAGCAAGCAGGGGGTCTGAAGATGAAGGTTTCAGTACACAACATCATCAACAAGGTCGAGCAAGACGAACTCGATGCTGGACGCCTTCAGGAAGTCTACGAAATAGATGTGGAGATGGGCAAGAAGGTCTCATTACCTGAGTCTTTCAGCACTTCAATTCGTTCAGATTTAGTCAAGTTGGCAGTAGCAAGCGCTCGTGCTAACCGCAGGCAAGCATACGGTTCCAACGCACATCTTGGAAAGCGTAAGCCCATGGCTGGTATGAAGCACTCCGTCGAATGGTGGGGTAAGGGCCGTGGTGTCTCCAGAATTATGAGGAGAACCGGTCAGCGCCGTGGTGCACAAAACCCGCACACCCTAGGTGGTCGCCGTGCTCACGGACCAAAGGTCGAGAAAGACTGGTCTCGTAAGTTGAACCGCAACGAAAGAAGACTAGCTCGTAACTCTGCACTTGCTGCAACTACCGATATAGAAATGGTATCCAATCGTGGACACCGCTTCGCAGATGAAATCTCAACTCTACCAATCATTCTTGGTGACTATTCCGAAAACGGTAAGAAAATTGACATTGAAGCATTCAACCTATCTGGTGGAACTCGCAAGGTCAGTGCAATCTTTGAGGCTCTTGGCCTTGGAGACGATCTTCGCCGTGCAAGCAATGGTCGAAAGATTAGAGCAGGTAAAGCAACAATGCGTGGACGTGTCCACAAGACACCTAAGAGTGTCTTACTAGTTGTTGCTAACAAGGACGGCCTTGCTAAGGCTGCCCGCAATCTCCCAGGCGTTGACGTAGTCGCCGCTAAGGACCTATCAGCCGAGCATCTCGCCCCTGGTGGCGACCTCGGCCGTCTAACTGTCTTTACTAAGGCAGCAGTGGAGGCACTGAACTGAGGAGGTGTGATGAATGGTAAATCCGTATGACATAATCAAGATGCCTTGGATCACTGAAAAGGCTATGGAAGCAAGAACTGGAGGCAACCGCCTTGAGTTCATTGTCCGCCGAAGTGCAAAGAAGTCCGAAATAGCAGCAGCAGTTGAGAAGTTATTCGATGCTGAAGTTGCTAAAGTCAATGTCCGTAATACCAAGAACGGAAAGATAGCTAGCGTTAGATTAGCAGATGGCTATCATGCAGATGAGGCTGCAATGCGACTTGGCGCATTCTGATGAGGTGATATCATGGGTAAGCGTACACGTTCACAACGAAAGGGAAGCTCACCGCGCTACCGCGTGGCGAGCCACAGGTTCCCAGGTTCAAACACAATGCCACGCGTAAAGGATGTTGTTGGAGAAGTCACAGAACTTGTCCACAGTCCAGTGCACACAGCACCTCTGGCACGTTTGAAACTACCAGACGGACAGACAAACCTCGTAGTTGCAACAGAAGGAATCGCAATCGGTTCATCAGTTGCAATAGGCGACAATGTCGCACTAAGACCAGGTAACATTACTTCAATCGCAAATATTCCGGAAGGAACAGCGATTAACAATCTAGAACTTCGTCCTGGTGACGGAGGAAAGGTTGCAAGAACAGCAGGTAACTCTGCAACTATTGAAGCACACCTTGACAATGGAAAGGTACGTGTTAGACTACCATCTGGCGTCTCAAAAGATATGCCTAGTTTGTGTAGAGCAACAATAGGCGTTCTTGCTGGCCACGGCCGTGGTGAAATGCCTCTGCGAACTGCAGGTGCTGCTCACTACAAGGCTAAGGCTCGTGGTAAGTTGTATCCTCACGTAAGTGGAGTTGCAATGAACCCAGTAGATCACCCGCACGGTGGAGGAAACCACCAAGCGGTTCACGGTCCAAACTCCGTCGCTCGTGGTACCCCTCCGGGTGCTAAGGTCGGTAACATAGCTCCAAGCCGCACAGGAAGAGGCCGCGGCAAGAAGGTCTGAGGTGAATTATTATGGCAAAGAAAAAGAAGTCCTTTATGACCCCTAAAGCGAGCAGAAGAAAGGCTCGTAAGAAGCGCACTACTGTAACAGGTCGTAAGAAGAAAGAATTCACATACCGTGGTTTCCAAGTTGAAGAACTCAAGACTATGCCACTATGGCCGTCTGAAGAGGACCCATCTGCACCATCTGTAATCACACTGCTAACTAGCCGTGCACGCAGATCTATTGCTCGTGGGCTATCTTCTGAAAATGAGCACTTCATTAACCGTATGCGCCGCTCAACCGGCCGTACTGTACGCACGCACCGCCGTGATGTCCCAATCCTGCCTGAATTCGTCGGCAAGAGAATTGCTGTTCACAACGGACAGAACTTCGTCGAAATAGAAGTCAAGCCAGAGATGATAGGTCACTATCTAGGAGAGTTCGCTCTAACACGAAAGAATGTAACGCATTCTGGACCTGGTGTTGGTGCGACTCGCTCTTCTACGCACGTGGCATTGAAGTGAGGTGATTATTATGGGTTGGAAGAAATCAGAAATGGACCGCAGATCCAAGCGTAAGGAACTTCCTCAGAAGGGCTACACACAGCTCCTTCAGGGAAGCCGCCTAGCGACTGCTCGTGCAGTTAACGCAGATGTTCACGTAAAGCACCTCTTCGAGATTGCACGTGCTATCAAGCACCGTACAGCAGGGGATGCTGTAACTTTCCTAAACAATGTACTGAAGATCGACAGCGACAGGCCTGACATTCGTAAGAAGGCAGTTGCAGTTCCGTTCCGCCTAGGTTCTGGAAACAAGAAGCGCAAGCGATCTGGTCCCTCAATGGTCGGACACCGCAAAGGCGGAATCGGTCCTGGGCGCTATCCGGTTAAGGCTAGCAGAATAATGATCAAGTTGTTGGAAAGTTGCATGGAAAACGCACGCCACCAGTACGAAGACATTGATCCTGAAGAGATGGTAATTACCCATTGTGCTGCGCACCGTGGGCAGATTAAGAGAGGATGGACTCCACGTGCTCGTGGACGCGCATCTCCTAAGAACCACTACCGAGTAAATCTCGAACTATTCCTAGAAGACTTCAGCGGTGCTGAAGACGAGTTGGAGGACGACTTCTGAGGTGAATTATCATGAGTAACAATAAGAGTACACTAAGGCAAATCATCGACCGTAACGTCGAGCGACACCTAGTAAAAGAGTTCTTGATGAACAACACCAAGAAAGCAGGATTCGGCGGATTAGAAATCCGTAGAACACCTACTGGTACAGAAGTAACAGTCAAGGCAGAACGCCCTGGTATGGTTATTGGTCGCAAAGGTAAGATTATCAACGAACTTCAGAAGCAATTGGATGAGAGATTTGGTCTAGAGAATCCTCGTCTGAAGGTAGACGAAGTCGAAGATGCAGCATTGAATGCACAAGTTATGGCAGAAAAGATCGCAAGCGCAATGGAGCGTGGATGGTACTACCGCCGTGCAGGTCACTCCGCAGCTCTGAATATCATGGAAGCAGGGGCACGTGGTGTAATCATCACTCTTGCAGGTAAACTAACTGGAAGCCGAAACAGAACTCAGAAGTTCGTTCGTGGACACGTCAAGTACTGTGGTGAAACAGCTCTACAACACATGGATGTCGGATATTCAGTTTGTATCAAGAAACTAGGTACAATCGGTGTGACAGTAGCAATCATGCGCAAAGGAACCAAACTACCTCACGAAATCACAATTTACTCTGAAGAGCAATTGAGAATGAATGCAGAAGCATCAGAAGATGCTCCAAAAGCAGAGGAGGGTTCTGAGTGACACACGTTTCTAACCGAGAAATCGCATCAATGAGTTCTGATGCTTTAGTCGATAGGCTTGCTGAGTTGCAAGAAGAACTTCTTCAACTTCGTGCAGAGCAATCACTTGGTGGTACCCCGTCTAACATGGGTGCTTTCAAGGCCTGCCGCCGCTCAATAGCGCGCATCAGGACAAAGATGGCAGAGTGAAATAATCAAATTAAAAGAGAACGGAGGTGAATGAGAATGGCTGCAATCTGTAACGTATGTGGACTCCCAGATGAATTATGCATCTGCCAAGAGATCGCTAAGGAACAGCAAAAAGCTACCATCAGCACCGACCGCCGCCGCTATGGCAAGATTGTAACAAAGGTCGAAGGAATCGTTGATTCTGCAATCGATATCAATCAACTTGCTAAACTTCTGAAGAACAGATGTGCTGCTGGCGGAACTGTGAAAGGCCGTGTGATTGAACTTCAAGGAGATCACAAGAAGAAGGCAGCAGTTGTTCTTTCAAACAATGGATTCAATGTGGAGGTGCGATAAGATGGTTAACGCAGTTCTGAATCAATCTTGGATTGGACGTGACATGATAGTCACATCTTCTCCAGATGCGGCTCTAATCGGTCGCAATGGTCTAGTCGTAGACGAAACCAGAGAAACCATAACAATGCTCGAGAATAATCGTGAGGTTATTCTTGGGAAGAATTCTATCGAATTCAAAATCGATAGCAGTGATGCTATCATCGTCGGAATGCTGATGCGGCAACGTTCCGAGGATAGAATATACCGCAATAACAGGAGTGAGTGATTACGATGCGCGACATCGGAGTTGATGTAAAACCCCCTACCGGTGAGTGGGATGATGATGAGAATTGCCCGTTCTATGGGTCCCTGCGCCTTCGCGGCCAGGTACTTGAAGGAACAGTGGCTAGTTTAGGTATGCTAAAAACGATAGTTGTCGAACGTGACAATGTTCGTTACATGCAGAAATATGAACGATATGAAAAGCGCACAAGTGCACTTTCAGCTCATCTTCCAAACTGTATTGGTGGAGTAGAAATAGGTGACAGAGTGAAAATCATGGAATGCCGTCCGCTTTCCAAGACAGTTTCATTCTGCGTCATTGAGAACAACGGAGGTGAAGTCTGATGCGTGGAATCGCAGGTAGGCAAACCCGTGGTCTGCCTACAATGGCTAGACTTCAGGTCGCTGACAACACTGGTGCAAAGATTGGGCAACTAATCAACGTAAGCAAACTCGGTGGTACTATGCGCCGTTACCCAGCAGCAGGTGTTGGGGACTTGATCAAGATTTCAGTAAAGCGTGGTACCCCTGAAACCCGCCGTCAAATGTTCAATGCAGTAGTAATACGCCAACGCCGTCCATTCCGTAGAGTAGACGGTACTTGGGTTCAATTCGAAGACAACGCCTGTGTCATTACAAATGAGAAAGGCGATGTCCAAGGTTCCGATATCAAAGGACCTGTATCACGTGAGGCAGCAGAACGCTGGCCTCGTATCGCAGCAACTGCGAAACAGATCGTATGAGGTGATTCAATGGTCAAAAGCAGCAAACCAGGAAAACAGCGCAAAGCACAAGCTAACGCGCCTATGCACATTAAGCGCAAGCGTGTACGCTCTCGCCTATTATTAGACAAACCAGACGCTCGTCTTGCAGGACTACGCTCCGTCACAATCCGTGTCGGAGACACTGTCCGTGTAGTACGTGGCGATTACGCACACGGCGGCAAGAGAGTCGGTGGAAAGCGTAATGCTGACCCACTTTCGGGTAAAGTCATCAATGTCGAATCCAATACTGGTCGTATCTTCATCGAAGGTGCTACCGCTACAAAGTCTGACAACAGAGAAGAGGCAGTGCCGGTCCACTCCTCCAACGTCGTCGTCACTAAGTTAGACGAGACGGACAAGTTGCGAATGCAACACTTGACCGCTGACAGGAGTTGAATGAAATGGGAAGTAGTAGTCATTTGAAGCGATTGGCCATCCCTCGTAGCTGGCCTCTTCCACGCAAGACAACAGTTTGGGTAACCCGTCCTCGTGCAGGTGCTCACAGTCTTGAGAGATGTATGCCTCTAAATATTGTAATTAGAGATGTTATTGGTCTAGCACGATCTACTCGTGAAGTCCGCACAATTCTACACAATGGCCTTGCTAAGGTCGATGGTCGAATTGTCAAGGACACACGCCGTGGAGTTGGTGTAATGGATGTTCTAACACTAGGCGACGAAAACTACCGCTGTGTACTTGACACAAACGGTCGTCTTCGATACCGCCCAATCTCTGCTGATGAAGCAGGTTGGAAGGTTTGCCGTGTTGAAGGAAAGTCCACTATCAAGGGCGGAAAGACACAGGTTCACCTACACGACGGACGCAACATCATTGTCGATGATGCATCTGAACACAAGACTGGTGATTCTCTGAAGATTTCACTACCAGAGCAGAAGGTCCTCGAACACATCAAGTTCGGAGAGGGAACTCGCTGTATGTTAGTTGGTGGAGTTCACGTTGGAAAACTTGCAGACGTAACTGATGTTATTGTCAAGCGTTCCAGTATGTCGAACGAAGTCGAATTCGACGGGTTCGGTACAGTTACTGACAACGTATTCTCTGTCGGTAATTGCACACTACCTGGTGTGGAGGTGAGCCAATGAGTGAGACAGTAAACCCAATGTCTATTCCTCAAATCGTTAAGGTTGTAGTAAACATCGGTGTCGGTGAAGGTGGAGATCGCCTTACCAACGCAGAGAAGGTACTGAATCTAGTTACTGGAGTTACTCCAGTAAGAACTCTGGGTAAGCAACAAAACCGTGACCTGAAGGTCCGTGTTGGATTCCCAATAGGATGCAAGGCTACTATGAGAGACCAAGAGTCAATCAAGAGTTTCCTAAAGGATGCATTCTGGGTACGTGAGAACACAATCCCATCATGGAACTTTGATAGAACTGGTAACCTTTCATTCGGTATTCCTGACTATACCGACCTACCTGAACAAAAGTACGATCCAGATATCGGAATCTTTGGCATGGACATTAACATCGTGCTAGAGAGGCCTGGCCACCGTGTCAGCCGCCGCCGACGTCGCAGTGCAAAAGTTGCACAAAGCCACCGAACCAATGCTGATGAAGCCAGAGCATGGTTTGTTGAGAATTTTGGCATCAAAATCTTGGAGGAGTGAATATGGCTCGAGATCATGGTGAAAGTATTGGAAGAACAAACGGCTGCCGCAGATGTGGACGCCGAAGAGGAATGATCCGCCGCCACGGACTGCGTCTTTGCAGACAGTGTTTCCGTGACGTTGCTCCTGAAATAGGATTTAAGAAAATGAATTGAGGTGATTATGATGCAGTTTGACCCCCTTAATGATGCACTAGCAAAACTCTACAATGCAGAGCAAGCTGGTAAGTACAACGTAGATTTATCTCCAGCATCCAAATTACTTGGATCTGTACTAGAGATTATGCAAACCTCCGGCTATGTCGGAGCGATTGAGAAGAACGACGACGGACGTGGAGGCAGCTTCATTGTGCAACTTCGCGGCGCCATAAACGAATGTGGCGTTGTTAAGCCACGCCACTCAGTCCGCCGCCAGGAGTTCGATAAGTGGGAAGGTCGTTACCTACCTGCACAAGATTTCGGACTACTGATTTTGACAACTAACAGTGGTATTATGCACCACAAAGATGCTAAGGATAGCCGAATCGGTGGAAAACTCCTAGCATATGTATTCTGAGGTGATTAGAATGGTAAAATTAGACCGAATAGAACACACAGTAGAAATTCCAGAAGGAGTTTCTGCAACGATTGATGGTGATATGATCACAATCACAGGCCCTAAGGGTAGCCTATCTAGAGAATTCGCAAGTCCACGACATGACGTTTTCAAAGAAGGCGGCGCCCTAATCGTTCGCATCGATCTTCCTCGCCGTAAAGAGAGAGCTCTTGCGGGAACATGGAATGCACACCTGAACAACATGGTGAAAGGAGTAACTGATGGTTTCAAGTACACATTGAAAGCACTGTATTCTCACTTCCCTATGACACTAGCAGTAAAGGGCAACGAATTCGTAGTAAACAATTACTTCGGAGAGCGTGTCCCAAGATCTGCAGCAATACTCAACGGCGTAGAAGTCAAGGTTCAAAACAAGACTGAAGTCGTCGTGAGCGGCATCGATAAGGAAGCAGTCGGTCAGACTGCAGCTAATATCGAACGCTCTACAACCATAAAGAAGCGTGACCGACGTGTATTCCAGGACGGAATTTACCTGATTGAGAAGGTATGATGGAGGAATTGACATGAGTGATTACGATAAAATGACAGTTGCTGAACTCAAAGAGTTGCTAAAAGAGGCAGGCTTACCTGTTTCTGGAAAGAAAGCAGACTTGATTGCACGCCTACAAGATGGTGCTGAAGATTCAGCACCTGCACAAGAAGAAGTCGCTGAAGAAGAAGTCAGCGAAGAATCTGATGATTACGAAGATGAAGACTGGGATGATGAGGAAGCTGATGAAGAACACGTCGCTCGCCAAAAGCCAGTTCTATCTGATGACCTGAAAGCGGCTCTAGCACTACGTGCTGCTCAGAAGAAAGGAACTCCATCCTTCCGTAGAACCGAATGGTTCCGCTACAAGCGTCTTTCACGCTCAGGATGGAGAGCTCCACACGGAATGGATAACAAGCAACGCCGCAATTACAAGTACCGTGGTTCTCTAGTAAGAATCGGTCACGGTAAGGTAAAGGCAGCAAATGGCCTACATCCATCCGGTTTCCGAGAAGTTATGGTTCACAATTCCAGTGATTTAGACAACATGGATGCAGAGACACAAGCTGCACGTGTTGGCTCTACCGTCGGTGGCCGCAAGAGAGAAGTTATTCACTCACGTGCTGATGAATTGGGAATTAGAGTCCTTAACCGCAGGAGGGATCGCTGATGCAGATTACTAACCAAAAGAAGATGGCCGCTCAGATACTTTCTGTAATGGAAGGAAGAGAAGTTGGTGTCCATCGTGTTTGGATCAACCCATCCTATCTTGACCAGGTTGCACAATCTGTTCAGAAGGAAGATATCCGTGAGGCTATCGGTAATGGATGGATTAAGGCTAAGGCAATCAAGGGAACTTCCCGTGTCCGTGCTCTTAAGCGCCAAGAACAGAAGAAAAAGGGTCGCCAGAAGGGTCAAGGAAAGAGATCCGGTTCCGCTAACGCTCGCAATCCTCGCAAGCAACAGTGGATGGCTACCATACGTGCTCAGCGTCGCGCTCTGAAAGGAATGCGTGAAGATGGAACTCTCAAGAGTTCTCAATACCGCCACTACTACCTCAAGGCAAAGGGTGGCTCATACCGTTCAATCGGCCACATGAAGGCTCAGATGGGCGTTGAAGGAATCACCATTGGAGGTGAACAGTAATGTCACAAGGTCCACGACAACGCAACCAATTCCGTCGCCGAAGAACAGGTGAAACCGACTACCGCCGACGTCTAAAGCTACTGAAGGGTGGAAACGCTCGTGCAGTTGTTAGGGTTTCTAACACTCGTGTAGTCTGCCAAGTTGTCTCTTGGGAGAAAGACGGTGACATAGTTGAACTCTCCGTAACTGGCGACGATCTAGTATCTCGCTACGACTGGCCTGAGTCCAACTCCCGCAAGAATATTCCAGCATCCTACCTTGTAGGCTACGCTCTCGGAAAGTCCGCACTTGCTGCTGGACACGATGAAGCAGTGCTTGACATTGGATTGGCTGCTAGTTCAAACGGAAACCGTGTGTTCGCTGCTCTGAAAGGAATGGTCGATGCAGGATTAGAGATACCTCACGGGGAATCTGTTCTTCCTGGCGAAGACCGCCTTAACGGCGCACACATCGATGATTCTTACGCTTCAATAGTTGAAGCAACCAAGTCGAAGATTGAGGAGGCGTTCTGATATGAGTGATGATACATCCCAGATGGCACCAGGTCTGATTAAGGCCTTTGCACCACAGGAAGAAGAGAAAAACGAAGGTGGCCGCCGCCGCCGTCGTACATCTGCAGACGAAGCAATAGCTGCTCTACGCTCTTGGTCACCTAAGACTAGACTCGGCCGTGAAGTAATGGCTGGCAGAATAGTTACCTACGAGCAAGCACTTGCTTCTGGTCTTCCAATCCGCGAAGTTGAAATCGTAGATGCATTGATTCCTAACCTCGAAGATGAAGTAATCAAGGTTAACATGGTTCAGAGAATGACTGACTCCGGTCGACGTGTAAGATTCAACGTAATGGCTTGTGTTGGTAACAAGGACGGGTATGTTGGTCTAGCAATGGCAAAGGGCAAGGAAGTCGCACAGACTATCCGTAAGGCTCTAACCGCTGCTAAACTCAACCTGATTCAAGTTCAGCGTGGTAACGGTTCATGGGAATCAAGCGTAGGACCTGGAACTTCAGTTCCTTTCAAGGTACAAGGACAAGCAGGATCAACTCGTGTAACTCTCATGTCAGCACCGTCTGGTAAGGGATTGGTTATTGGAGAAACAGGAAAGCGTGTTCTTGAACTCGCAGGTATTTCCGATGTTCTATCCCGTACCAAAGGACAAACACGTACTACAATCAATTATGCAGCTGCTACCTTCAATGCACTCGCAGCAATTAACCGTACTCGTGTCAATGAATCTCAGCGTGCTGAGTTGTATATTCACAAAGGGAGGCTACTAGAATGACCTGGATTGTTGTAAGAGCTCGCTCTAACGTTAAAGTTGAGCACTCGATTAGAGAAACTATGGACTATCTGAATCTAACTCGTGTTAACCACGCAGTTATCATTCCTGAGAACGCACAGTACAAAGGAATGCTTCAGAAGGCTAAGGATTACATTACTTGGGGTAATGCTGATGTCGGACTTGTTGAAAAGATGATCACAGAGCGTGGTCGTTTGATGGGTGATAAACCAATCACAGACGAATATGTCAACGAAAACACCGATTTTGCATCCATCAAGGAATTCGCAGCGGCTATCGTTGCAGGCGATGCTACCGTCAAGGACTTGCCTGAAATGAAGCGTGTATTCAGACTTCATCCACCTGTCGGTCCTAAGGGCTGGGGCGGTCTAAAGCGTTCCTTCGTAGTCGGAGGAGCCCTAGGTGCTCGTGGAGACGAAATCTCAGCATTAGTTGAGAGAATGATTTGAGGTGAGAATGATGAGTAAAGCAAACAAACATCGTGGACGCTGCAGAACACACGGAAGAGGCCACAAGGCTGGACGTGGAGCAGGTAAGCGTGGAGGCCGTGGTAATGCTGGTATGAACAAGCACCGCGTTATGACTCGTATCAAATACATGCCAGGGCACTGGGGAATGCATGGTTTCAACCGTGACCCAAGCCTTCGAACCGTTCACGTCACTTGCAACGTAAGTGATTTGGAAGAAATGGCAAATGGAAAGGATTCAGTAGATTTGACTGAAATGGGAATCGATAAGCTTCTCGGATCTGGAAGAATCAGCACTGCAATATCAGTTACCGTTGGAGAATGGTCAGCAAAGGCAGCAGAGAAAATCTCTGCAGCAGGCGGATCCATTGAAGGCGATGGCGAAGATGAAGAGGAGATGGAGTGAGTACCTCACACGAGGTTTACTCCGTTATCTTCATGAATAGTACAACAACACAACAAAAAGGAGGAATGTGACATGGGCAAGCAATCAATCCCTTGGGCAGTAGGCCTAACTGGACTACTGTACTTTGGTATGCTAGGTTATTGGCAGTACGAAGCATTCGAAACCGCCCTTGGCTTTGGCGGAAATGCATCTCAAAATGTTCAAGATGGAGCAATCTTCGGATTTGGAATGGGAGTTGCATATGTTGCGTACATCATTCTTTGTTTCACCAAAGATCTACCTGAGGGGCTAAAAGAAGTTCCAATTATTGGACGCTATGGTAAGATGCTAGGGTGGTTAGCCTTCGTCGGAGTTGCAGTTTGGTATTGCCGACCTAACGCTTGGTATGATGGAACCCATCAAGAACTAGTTGGATATCTCCTAGTCGGAGTTATTCTGCTTGGTTTTGGAGCAGCAGCAGCCCTTACTAGTTTCATGTACAGTGGCGAGAAGAGCAGCCGTTTGTACGCACTACGTCGATTCGTAGACACTTACCCTACAATAACTAAGCCTGAGCGCCACGTTAGATTTAACGAGAAGTTGTGGACTACAACCCTTGTTCTGATTATCTACTTCGCTATGACCAACGTCATGCTTTGGGGGCTTTCTGGACAAGCTCTCGACTTGTTCAGTGGTTTCCGTTCAATCATGGCTGGTGCATCCGGTACCATCATGCATTTGGGTATTGGACCGATTGTTACAGGTTCAATTATCATGCAACTGTTCGCAGGTGCTAAGATTATTCGTCTTGATCTACAAGACTCTGAAGACAAAGCAATGTACCAAGGCGTACAGAAATTGCTTGTTCTTTTGATGATTCCAATCGAATCTATTCCTCAGACCTACGGTTTCTTAGACCCTACTCAGGCTCTAATCAGCAACTATGGGATGGGTTGGGCTAACTTCGTTATCGTTGCTCAACTGTTCGCAGGTTCCTATCTCGTATTCTTACTGGACGAACTTGTAAGCAAGTGGGGAATTGGATCTGGTATCTCTCTCTTCATTGCAGCAGGTGTTGCTCAATCTACATTCGTAGGTACATTGTCCCCACTAGCGGCAACTTCTGGTGTGGGTTACAGTATACAAAATCCACCATCGGGTACCTTGCCTATGATGTTCTATATGTTTAGGGAGGCGTCGAACGGCGAGATGATTGCGAGCAACGGTTTCGAAACGATTCTGCTGACGCACGTCAATCCAGTAATTGCATTATTCTCCTCCGTAGTAGTATTCCTGGTGGTTGCTTATGCAGAATCAAGTAAGTTGGAATTGCCGTTAACTCACGGTAAGGTTCGTGGACACCGTGGTAAGTATCCAATCCGCTTGGTATACGCATCTAACATTCCGGTTATTTTGATGGCAGCTCTACTTGCTAACATCAACATGTTCACTCTTCTATTCTGGAACCATCCAACGTTGCAGAAGACTCCAATACTTGGTAAGAACGGTTGGGGAAGTATGTCTGAATATATTGGGACATATGAGCCAGGTTCGTCTACAGCAAGTGGCGGATTCGCCTGGTATTCTTCGATGGTTAGTGGTGTGAATGATTGGTTTATTCCGATTCTCAACCAGGAGGGTGACATCTATGGTCACAACCTTTGGCAAATAGGTGGCCACGTATTCTTCTATGTCACTTTGATGACTGTGGGTTCGATGGTATTCGCGAAGTTCTGGATCGATACTACGAATATGGGTTCAAAAGACGTTGCTAAACAGATTGAACGTACGGGAATGCAGATTCCTGGGTTCCGAAAGAATCCGCTTGTTCTAGAGCGTATTCTAGAGCGTTATATTCCACCAGTGACTTACTTCTCTGGAGCTTTCGTAGGATTACTTGCAGCAGGGGCGGATTTACTTGGAACGGTAGGTAATGCCTCTGGAACGGGATTGCTGCTTGCCGTAGGTATCATATTACGTACATATGAGCAAATTCAGA
>JAOMTZ010000041.1 GCA_028356125.1 Candidatus Poseidoniaceae archaeon | reverse complement strand
GTGGTAGTGGTTGTGGAATACCAAGTTACCCCTCGATCGTATTGGATTCGGATGAATTTCCAATTATCTCCTATGCGTGCGATATAGTGCCTGGATTACAATTGTGGGTTGCTGAATTCGACGAGACGATGTCCCCCCAGCGTTATCTTGTTGATGAATATCCATATCCCGATGAAAATGGAGTAGGTCAATATTCACATATCGGTATAGATTCTGTTAATGGAATACATATTTCATATCACGATTTATCTAATGCAAATCTAAAGTATGCCCATTTAGTAGGAACTGGTTCAAACAATCAAAATCCAAACACAGAACTCAGTAACTGGACAGTTTCACCATCTACAGGCCCGAGTGAAGGCGGTACTGAGTTGACCATCTCAGGAAATGGCTTTTCTTCTTTACTGGTAGATCAAGAGATTTCTGAACTGCCTGAAATAATTAATCGCACTTGGACAAATTCTACTATGGATAATCTTGGCGGATCTTTCTCTTCAACAGACGTGGACCTCCACGGGAATCTGCATATTGCCTATTACAATGAATCATCCGGCGATATTCGATATGTTCTCTATGAAGGGCTAAGTGTTACCAAGTCGTTAGTAGATAATATAGGGACTGGGACCGTTGGAGTAGGGACTTCAATCAAGGTTGATGATCAAGGTGGAGTTCACATTTCATACGCCAGGTTGACCAATGGCAATTTAGCATATGCATACTGGAATGGAACTAATTATGGCACAGGTGCGCCGATTTCCTGGACAACTGTAGACGTAGATTCATCAGGTTTTGTTGGGTATTGGCCCTCGATATCTCTGTTAAACGGTAATGTATACATTGTTTACGAAGACATCGATAACAAAGCGATAAAATTAGCAACCTGTATTGCAATGACGAATTGTTTCAATGCTAATGTTTGGGTAATTTCTACAATTGATGGTAATCAGACACTAGATGTTTTACCAGGTAGGGATAAATCGATAGATTTCGATTCCAATGCGCTAATACACGTTTCTTATTGGGATTATACTAATAGCAATTTGAAATATGCTTCTGGATATGCTGGTTTGTCTTCATGGGCCAACCAAACCATTGATTCAGCAGGAGATGTAGGCTCACAATCGTCCATAGTAGTCGATTCACAAGATAACATTCATATTTCATATTATGATACATCCAATGAAGAACTAAAATACGCATATTTTGATGGTAATTCATGGAGTATTTCAGCAATTGATAATGTTGGAGATAGTACATTTACTTCGATTGATATAGATTCAAAAAATAACCCTCATATTGCATACACTGAAGTTTCATCAAATCAAAATAATAATTTGAAATACGCAACTAATGAAAATGGCATTTGGGAAATATTCTCCTTGGATGGCGCTTGGGCAAGTGACCTAGATGTAGGTGCTTATTGCTCTTTATCTATTGATGCTAATGACGAAGTTCATATTTCATATGAGGATACTGATGGACAGTTGAAGTATATTGTCTCAACTATTTCATTGAATTCACCATGGTTGGATGAAGTTGTAGATAGTAACGGAGATATCCGTGGCGAGGTTTCCGTAGGAATAGATCAGTCAGCAAATATTCATGTTGCTTACCACGACTATACATCAAACAGTTTGAAATATGCATACAAAGAGAACAACTCTTGGTCAATTAGTGTTCTTGACTCTTCAACTGTATCGCCGGGGTATGGGATGGCCTATAATTCATTAGCAATTGATTCCACTGGGGCAATACACATCGTATACAGTGACACAAATAGTGAGGTTTTAAGGCATGCAAGGAAAAACTCTACATCCTCCAACTTCTATATACAAAATATCTTTACCGGAACTGGACCATTTTCCACTTACCATTCTTTAGTAATTGATTCTAACGATATTCCTCATGTTTCTATGTTGGGCTGGAGTGGGGCTAACTTTGTACAAATGTATGCAACCGTGGTCAACGGGTCCTGGATTGAAAGTAACGTTACTGATTTAATTGGGGCAGGAAGCCACTCTTACATAGCACTCGACTCTAACAATACTCCGCATATTATTTACCGTGACTTTTCGACATCCACGATTAAACATGCAA
>JAOMTZ010000039.1 GCA_028356125.1 Candidatus Poseidoniaceae archaeon | reverse complement strand
GTTCATGCTTCAAAAACATATGTTCAAGTGGATTATTAGTATTAAGATCGGCAGGAATAATGACATACCGCACCACTATTGCTGTCAAGCTAGATGCGCTCAATGCCATGAAATACAGGAATGGAATAGTTCGATTAAGTATTGAAGGAACCTCTATTCCAAGCACAGATAGCCAACTTACAAGGCCTGCTAAAAAGAAGAATACCCCACAGAGAATCAGTTGCCAGCTGCTGAATGTTACAAGCCGTTCAAGACCTTTGACATCATGCTTAACAACATCTCCTGTATGGAAATCTATACTGTACATAATTCCTGCTCGTGGGCTTATTACCATCCAAAAAAAGATGGCATGAAACGCAAGATAAGCAGCACCTATTCGGAATAGACCAAGGAGGGCATCGGGTATAATTCCGGAACCAACAATAGATTCAGTACTCGCTTTATGCAAGAACAGATCTGTTGCGAACCCAATCCATAACAGCAGAACAAATACTGCTGTAACAATCGTAAATGTCACCTTTGTCCTCGGCGACTCGGTAAGAGTGTTCCCTCTGACCATGTTAGAATCGAATGATTTCAACTACTTGAGGAATCGCTTATACTGCTTTTTTCCATCATTTGAAACAGGCAGGTCCCCATGCGAATACAACTGATGTTTGGATGGGCTTTTCGTGGGTCATTTTAGACGCTACCGATTATTCACTGTTGTAAATGATAGATATTGAGTGCATGACATTTATGTCATCTTGGCCGTCATCATAATCTACAATCAATTCGTGAATAAGATACGTATTGAAGTGAATTGTACTCCATGTCACTGAGTCACCATTCTCGACCTGGTCGCTATTTCTTTGACAAGTATCGTCATATTCATCCACTATATTCCATGTGATTTGTACTGATTGGCCATTACCAAATTCTTGAATCGGATTCGGGTTTTCGATTGTAGATTCTACATCGATCATTATTGGATGTTCTCCACCATTAGCAGGAGTTGGGTCAAACATTAGTGGTATTGGATTATCCGTATTCATTTCAGTCCAATCAATTCTAAGTTGAATTTGAACATTTAGAACTTGGCTCTCACGATTACCCCCCTCGTCGATAGCATAAATCTCGAGCTCATAGATCCCATGTTCAGAGAACTCCATTGGGATTTTCGATTCATCATTGGCATTAATTTCTATTGTCTCTGAATGATTATGAATCTCAATGCCATAGATAGACAACTGTTCCTCAGAATTAGTATCTGAGAAATCAAAAGTGATAGTCACAAATTCAGACGAAACTAATTCTCCATCGGAATAAGATTGTATTATTGTTCCATTCAAAGAGTCATAGTTTATTTGTAAATCAAAGCCACTGCGTTCTTCATCTTCCGAAAAGCAGCCTGCTAAACTGATTGAAATCAGAATAATTACAACGAAACCGCTTCTTAATTGGTCCATACCATACCACCTAAAGAGAAGTTCATAACCAACTTGCTATCAAATCAGGTTGAGTCAAGTAGAATGTTAGGGCTATTCCCGCCATCATCATCATCCAAGCACCAATGGCTTTGATAAGGCCTGTTGAGCGCCTCAGTATAGTAATAAATTGTTGCTGACCCAATCCAACTACAGTTGTAACTGCAATCATCAAGAAACTCACAGAAAGCATTAGACCTGTTAAACCAGTCCACATAGATGCACCACCAATCAAGGCTAGATAAGCAATGAATGGAATAACTGCTGCTGCAGTACAATCGATAGATGCGGCAGAATATCCAATCCCCCACAGATACATGTTCCTCTTTGGAGTGAAACGGTCATCCATCTCTGTTGTCGAATACTTGTCTACCAACTTCTGTACGAAGCCTAGTAGATGTGCTGTTCCGCCAGTCAGCATGAATGCTCCTAAAACAATAAGCAAAATGGCTACTCCTAATGCGAAATAGTGTAGTACACCTGATAAATTGATGAAACTTCCTAGTCCCAAAACAATTACTCCGATAATTGCGAAGAAAGTCAATTGTCCTAAGGCGGCAAGACCGCCTAATATCCAATGAGCTGGCATCCTACTTTCGATTTTACCTGCTTCGATTAACTCATCTTCACGTTGCCCTAATC
>JAOMTZ010000004.1 GCA_028356125.1 Candidatus Poseidoniaceae archaeon | reverse complement strand
GGCGGAAACAAGGAAATTCCTGAAGCAATCCCTGAACCAATTTTATCTGAAAATAAAATCGTAGAAGTCAACGAAGAGGAAGTTGTCGAAGATGATGAGTTTGATGACCTCGAATCCATGATGGAGCAAGATGAATTAGCAGAAGAGACTAGAGAAGAATTAATGGATAAAGTCATGGACAAAATAGGTTCAATGTCTAAAGAAGAAGAGATTGTTCCTGAACAAGTACCCGCTCCTCCTGTGGAACATTTCAACTATGATTTAGAATTAGATCCATCTGTTTTAGGTGCAATACAAGACTCATTGGCAAAAACCCCTCACGATGGATTTAAGCCAATCGTTTCGATTGCTAAGAATGGTAATCTGAAGATTGACTTCGTGCCAATTTGATTACTCTTCTTCGGCAGGGTATGCGCCCCAGTAGGCTTCGCGAGCTGCTTGATTAGCAGCCATGCATGAATTGACATCGCTACTCCTAGAAGGTAAAGTCGATGAACCATTTAGATGCTCGATAATTGGTTCCACATTGGACCAATTTAGTACACCCCATCCTACTTGAGTACACGGCAGAACTGGGCTTATGGGTGTAGTACCACCTGTTGGGTCCCAAGTAGATGAAGAAGGATACCATCCTGATAGATTCAATGCATTACGGATATCAGAGTTTGAAATCTGAACATCACCATCTACCAGGAATCCATCTCTACCGCCAGACTCAGAATCATTGAACTCCGCTCTAAGGTTAGTCATAATATGACCTAGGAAACCTGCAGTTCTTGGAGTAGCGAAAGACGTCCCTGAGGTTTCATGGTACCCATCTATGTCGTCGTGGTTAGGTAAGACTTGAGTCCAATCTGATGCCATGTCTGGGTAAGAACCGGACATTGTCTCTTTTTGATCATCATCTCCCTCAGCATACCCTGAGACTCCGATAGACCACGGAGGGCCTGCTGTAGCGTCTTGAACCGCTGGTGACGGAGAATTGTCTGCTGCACCAGTGTGAATCTTGTGATTGTCAACAACAGCGATCTTAGTGGCATCCTCAATTCCAGGAACTGGAACAGAACCCGGTGCTCCGAAAGACGTCGTAATCACATCTACCATTGGGTGTGTGCCTGCAGTAGTAACTGCATTCTCACTAAATCCTTCAACAAAGAAAATAATCGCATCCGGGTCTGCATCTAATACAGCCCCCGTAACAGCAGTACCATGACCATCATTTGGGTCATCAAGAATCATTGTAGGAGTGCCACCATCAGGTGATTGTGCAAAGATTCTAGTTCCGGGGAAGTAAACTATGTCGCTAGCAGTGATGATATCCCAGCATGATTCTCTATCTGCATCTACGCGTTCTTGGTACGAGCCCTCTTGGGTTAAGTTGCATATTATTGTTGTAAGCATGGCTTCAATAAACCAGTCAGGAAGGATTTCATCGGTCTGGAAATGGTCATGGTAAGGGTTGATTCCAGTATCGATTGGAGCAATTACAGTGTAAGGTCGAAAGCCATCATTAGATTCGGAAAGATCTTCGGAAATGTCCCCCTCTTCATCAGCAAAACACCCCGCAAGGCTAGCACTGACCATGAGAAGTGCCAGTAATATTGGGCGCTGCATGGCAAGGGGGTGTTAGCACTCATTGAATAATCATCCGCCATTTTGAAACACTGGGTTCGTTTAGGAGATTTATGGCGGGAGAAATGGTTTGGATCGATTTAGAGATGACTGGACTCGATTTAGATAATGAATCTATAATCGAAATTGCAACTATAATTACCGATGCCGAATTGAAGATAATAGCCGAAGGCCCAAACCTCGCAATTACCGTCAGTGAAGAGTTATTGGCTGGCATGGACGAATGGAATACAACTCATCACCATGCTTCTGGTTTGGTCGATAGAATTAGGACTGAAGGAGTAAGCTTAGAGGAAGCAACTAAGCAGACATGCGCCTTCATAAGCGCAAATATAGAAATTGGAAAGGCTCCATTATGTGGAAATTCAATTCACAATGATAGAACATTTTTGGCTAAAGAAATGCCAGAAGTTCTCGAACTTCTTCACTATCGAATAATCGATGTTTCAACCATTAAGGAACTTACAAACCGCTGGTATCCTAACAATTCAAGGTATAACAAAAAAGAAGCACATCGTGCTCTTGACGATATTATTGAGTCTATTGAAGAATTAAGACATTACAGAGAAACTGTGTTCAAACATTGACGCCCTTGTGAGATGCTAATATTTCCGCCAGCACTGCTATTGCTATTTCTTCAGGACTTTCAGCTCCAATATCTAATCCGATTGGACAATTTACTTGATCAAGTTGTTCTTGAGAGATTCCTGCATCAAGTGCTACTTTTGTGAAAGCATTCCATTTTGATTTTGAACCTATTACTCCTAAACGGCCGCCAAATCCCGCAAACATCAGACCAAGTAGCCTTTCTTCATCTTCTTTCCAGTCATGCCCTAGTAACAAAATATCACTGAATCGAGAAAGAGAATCACTATTCTCATTCATCAAGAAATCTTTCGGGCATGAATGGTGGGTTTCAGTTGCTCCTTCTAAAACTGAATATTCTGCTCTCGAGTCCTGGACTGAATATTTCCAATCTAGAGGCTGGCATGCTTCAGCAATTGCTTTGGCACAATGTCCACCACCCATTAGCAAGATATGTGGCATCGGAATTAAAACCTCCAAAGCGACCGTTACACGGCCGCCACATAAACTGTCTAGAGGCGTTACTTCATAGCCCTTAGCCCCTTTATTCAAACCATAAGTGATGACATCACCGGCCGGTTTTATTGATGCTACAAGCATTTCTTTCAACTTTGTAATGACTTTCATTTCTAGCCCGGCACCACCTACTGTACCATGTACAGAAGATTCGGTTAGAGCAAGTCTTGCACCTTCTTTACCAGGTACTGACCCTGAGGTGGAAACTACGCTAGCAATAGCAACTTTACGGTTTTTGGATAGCTCATCAAGAGCCCAATGCAAAGTCCGAGCGGTCAAATCAACGCCTCCAAATCGGCGGGTGTGTCGATGTTCATATGTTCGCCGGGTGCATTAATCCGTTCTATTGCGAGGTTATCTCTAAGTGATACATCTCTTGGGAATGAAAGAACTTTATCAACTTCGCAAAGTAATAAAGGATGCCCGCTTGGCATTGGAGAAGTATTAGAATTACAATCTAGCAATGCTGAAATTGTCTCTTTATTCCAGCCACATCTGTCTACAGGGGCAATCAAAACTCTCCGAGGAGTTCGACCTATCTCGCTGATTAATGAAATCAAACCTACTTGCAGTGTACCTGTACGGCCTTCCTCTGGCTTAGGGTTGACCACTATTATTGTGTCATTACATGACATCATTACATCGATTTGTAATTCGTTTCTTGTCACTACTATTATCGGAGAACAACCACTTTCTCTTAACAATCTAACAGACCTTCCAACCAATGTTTCTCCATTCCATTCAACCAGCGCTTTGGGTTGACCCAATCTGGATGATTTACCAGCGGCTAGAACAATGGCGGGAACGCCTTTGGCCATTCTATCACAAATCCTTGGTAATTTCACGTCCAATGATCATTCTCTGGACCTGACTGCTTCCTTCATAGATCTGCATTACCTTTGCACCACGCATCAACCGTGCCACAGGGTATTCTTCAGAGTACCCGTAGCCTCCAAACACTTGTACTGCATCAGTAGATACTTCCATTGCTGTGTCTGCTGCAAATCTCTTTGCGTGAGCCGCTGATTCTGTATTACTAATTCCTGCATCTGAATCAGCTGCTGACTTCCAAGTCAACATCCTTGATGCTTCGATTTTAGTTTTCATATCCGCTAACATGAACTGAATTGCTTGATGACGATGAAGAGGCTTGCCGAAAGTTTGGCGTTCACCAGAATATTGCAATGCGTGCTCATATGCAGCACGGGAAAGACCGGTTGCGTGAGCAGCGATATTTGGCCGGCTCATATCGAAAGCCTTCATTGCATTCATCCAGCCACCTGATTCAGAACCGCCGCACAAATTCTCTGCAGGAACGCGCATATCATCGAAAGTGATTGACCTTGTATCGGAGCAGCGTTGCCCCATATTATTCTCCTTCTTGCCCAAAGAAAGACCTGGAGAATTAGAATCTACGATGAAACCAGACATTCCTTTGTATCCAGCATTAGGGTCTGTTTTTGCTAAAACGAAGAACCAATCTGCTTTACCTGCACCTGTAATCCACATCTTTGAACCATTGATGATGTAATCATCGCCGTCTCGAACAGCCACTGTCTTACAAGCAGCCACATCAGAACCAGCACCTGGTTCTGTGACAGCATAAGACGCTAGAGCGCCATCTTCAGCGACCATTCGTAGATACTTGTCTTTCTGTTCATGTGTTGCGCCTGTGATTAGTGGAGCGCAGGCTAGGCTAGTAGCATATGCAGCTGTTGCAAATCCAGGGTCGCCCCAAGCTAGTTCTTCATTCACCAGAACTTCTTCCATAGAACCTAGACCAGGTCCGCCATAATCTTCAGAAATATGCAGGTTCAGTAATCCCATCTCATGGGCAGCATTGATGACGTCCTTCGGATATTCGGAATTAAGGTCCCAGTGCTCTGCATTTGGACGAATCTCGTCCACTGCAAACTCATGAGCGAGTTCACGAAGCATTTCTTGCATCTCATCCAATTGGAAGTTGACCATGTCAAGCCCAGAAGGCCATGCAGCATAAGCAGTGCTATGCCAATCAAATAGTTAGATATCCTTGACGTTGTAATTCTATCAGTATTAGGAAGAGCAGATAGAATCCTATCAGAATACTTCCCTCTAAACGGCTGAAGCGGAATCCAGTCCACATCATCAGCAAACAGACTGAAACTCCAATCAATGTCATTGGAATGATTAGATACATTGTTAGATCATATGATTGCTCGGTTAATGAGATTGGGGAAATCAATGCTGCGATTCCAATCGAAAGAAGCGGGTCAGTGATATTTGAGCCAATTAGAGTACCAATTGCCACACCTTGGCTCTTCCTTACAGCGACCATAGCTACTGTTAATTCAGGCAATGATGTTCCTAGACCGGACATTGTCGAACCAACAATCGCATGTGGCACATCTAGTTTGTATGCAATTTCACACGCATGCTTTACCAACTCATTGGCCGAGTATACGGCCATTGCAAGCCCTATTACCACCATTACGAAATAAGCAGTGCCTGTCCAACTGAATTCAGTCGTTGATTTTATTTCATCAACCATTTCTAATTCATCATCACGTATTTTATCGGTATCTGAAAGTAGCCAAACGATGTAGAGAGCGTAAATTGAACACAATATAGCCCCTTCGATTCTAGATAATTCGTTACCCTCCCATAGTAAAGCGGTTAGAATGACAATTGAAAACAACATCAGTAAGCCGTCTCTTCTAAGCCATGCAGGTCGTATGTCCAGAGGTTTGAAGGCCACAACAATTCCAAGAACAAGGGTAATCTGCACCAGGACTGAACCATAGATGTTGCCTACTGCTAAGTCCATGAGTGCTGGGTCATTACCAGATGATGCAGAGGCTGTTGCCGTAACAAGAATCTCCGGTAATGATGTACCAATGCTTACGATTGTCAATCCGATTACAACTTCGGCCATCCCTGCTCTTCTAGCAAGGCCTTTGGCTCCTTCAACAAAGAAATCTGCAGATGTAATCAGCAAAGCCAATGCTAGAATGATTAGAAGAACAAGAATCCACATGTGAGTCCAGTCATTTTCGGAAGTAATGCCGCTAAGCAATGCTAAGGTTACGAATAAAGCGAACGATATCAGTAGGGCATTCCATTGCAGAAGAGCGCCAATACCTTGCTGCTTTACTGGCTCCCCCATGCCCTGAGACAGATACACCTCCTCTTTCATTATTACCTCGGTAAGTATACACAACAATCATCAGACTAACAATAGTAGCAAAGTTGTGTGGAACCGATACTTCGCTGAGTTCAGTGGTACTTTCCTGATGGTACTACTAGGCTGTGGGTCCGTGGCCTTAGGCTGGAGTCCTCTAGCGATTAGTATCACTTTCGGCCTGTCTGTATTTGCGGCTATTATGATTTTCCAACCAATTTCTGGAGCACACATAAACCCGGCTGTATCTATCGCATTTGCTGCAAAAGGAGACCTAGAAACAGAAGCATTACCGGGTTACATAATTGCTCAATGCCTTGGTGCTTTTTTGGCTGCAGTAATAGTTGTTGATGGCGCTACTACTCCAAAGGTTTCAATCGCAAATACTTGGGCTATTGAAATTGCAATTACATTTCTCCTGATGTATTCAATACATGTTCTGGTAAGAAGAGAGGCTAGTTTGTTCAAATTAGCATTTGGAGTAGGATTGATGGTGTCTGTTTTGTCGTTCTGCTTTGGAGGGTTCACAGGAGCTAGCATGAACCCAGCAAGAACAATGGGACCAAATATCGTAACTGGAAGTGGACATCTAATTCTTTATTCAATTGCAACAGTAATCGGAGCAGTTCTATCGAACTTCATCCCTGGGCCACTTGACGAAGAGCCTTGATAACATGCTCCAAGTCAGGAACAGTATGGTTCTCCAATGGAGGAGCAAACGGCACAGGCGTATCTAGAGCACCGATTACAAGTGGTGCTGATTCAAGAGCATAGAATGATTCTTCTAATATTCTAGATTGCATCGAATGACCAATTCCTCCGAACCATTGTCCTTCCTGCAATATTACAAGTCTGCCAGTTCTAGTAACACTAGAAACACAAGTTTCAGCATCAAAAGGAATCAATGTTCTAACATCAATAATCTCAACTTCGATATCTTCCTTGGATAATTCGTCGGCTGCCATCTTCGCAATGTGTAACATTGCACCCCATGTAACCAATGTTAGATCTCTTCCGCCTCTTACCACACCAGCCTTTCCAATTTTGAGTTTCTTACCTTCTGCGATTGCGTTTTTCACAGACTCCGTGTCTACTTTTTGGTTGATATTTTGTCCCCAACCTGTCATACCGCCACGTAATCCATACAGACCTATGTGTTCCAAGAATAGAACAGGGTCATCTAACTCTGCGGCTTCTCTTAGCAAATCGTAGGCGTCTTGTGGAGTACCCGGAGCCAATACTACCAGCCCTGGGTCGTTTGCATACCATGATTCTATCATGTTTGCATGGAACGGTCCGCTACGGGTTCTCGCACCAAGTGGAATTCTAACAGTAAGAGGTACCTTAGCACCCCAGCGCCATCTAAGCATGGCAGCATTGTTCAACAATGCATTGTGAGCAAGAGCAGCAAAACCACCGAATTGTATCTCTGCCATCGGCCTCATTCCAGTAAGAGCTGCGCCAGTTGCTGAATGGATTATCACTGCTTCACACAAAGGCATGTCGAGTAACTTATCTTGGTGTCCATTGGCTTTCAATGGTATATTCATACCGAATGCACCAGCGACTTCCATATCTTCACCCATGAAGATTGTTGAATCTCCATAGTGTTCCGCAATGTCACACATCGCTTGCTGGATTGCACGTGAATAAGTCCAACCACCACTCTCTGCATACTCTAGTAAGCATTCGCCCACTTCCAGTACTGCTGGTGACTCTTTGAGTATTGAAGCACCATTTAACCTTGACAAATGGTCTTCATGTGTATCTGCGTCATGTAATGATGTTATTCCTTTTGTAACAGTTTCTGGATTAGCCCAGCCCATCTGTTCAACATGCTCTCTTGCAGAATCTAAAAGTTCATTTTCTTCAGCTTCCATAACTGATATTTCTTCTTCTGTTATTCCAAGAGATAGAAGAAGTGAGCGATGAGTTGGAATCGGGTCTTTAGCTTCCCAGTAAGATAGTAGATCACGGTCTACGTATCCAGCAGGAGTTCCCGATTGAGCTCCAAGGTAAAGGTCATCGTGATGATGAGCATGCCCACATCCACGCATTGTTTCCACATGGATCAAAGTAGGCCCGCCTCCATTCAGAGCAAATTCTCTAGCACACGCTACTGAAGCATGCCAAGATGCTGGGTCTGAACCATCTATTGTCCAAGATGGCATTCCCATTGCGACAGCTTTGTCAGCCCACAACTCGACATTTGATTGATTCACAGGAGGGGTGTCCAAGGCGATTTGATTATTCTGAAGAATATACGATATTGGCAGACCTCTAGTCGCCGCTAAGTTGACTGCTTCCCACCACTCTCCCGATGATGAAGAGCCTTCACCGATACATGCTAGATGGAAACGGTCCTCTTCTTTCTTCCATGAAGAAAGCGCCATGCCAGTCATTGTTACAGTAGCGATTGGGAGAGGGGCTGTCGGCGGTAGAACTCCTCTATGGAAGCAACCGACGTGCAAATCTCTTCCACCTGCACCTTCAATTCCACCGTTCATCACTGAATCGACCTTACCCATTTGAGCGGTCATAATGTCAGCAGGAGTGTCTCCCATAGCCATACAGAGGCCAATATCTCTAATCATTGGAGCAACATAATCTCCACCATATTCTGCCCCTGGAGGGTTTTCTGTTTCTCTCTTGAGAGCAGTTGCCGCTGCAACGCAGGCTTCTTGCCATGTTGAGCGGAAACCCTTACCGCCAAATTTACCGCCGTCCGGAGTATCCATACCTTCAGCAAATATTTCTTTGAGATGTGAATCAAGTCCCCGAGTTCTAGTCATCATTCGTTGCCATTCCATCCTCATGTCATTTGTAACTGACATATAGTGAGCTAGACGGCGTAAGCATAGCGTTATGTCGATAATGAATCGATCTCCCCTTCTACCAAGATGCAGATTTGTATCTCTGCGAGGAATTATTTCACCTTCGCCTAACCCCTTTACTTTGAGTCTTCCAGAGAGTCCTTGTCTCAAAGCATCTGTAAAACGGTTAGAGAAATCATGCCAAGATTCACCATCGTATGATTTTTCATCTCGATGCACGAAGTCCCAAACTGCAGCAACCAGTTGCAAATGACCATCATGTCTCTCTGCAGTGAACCGAAGTAACTCGTTCTTAGCAGCGTCTGCAGGAAGCGAGTTAACAAACTCCAACATAGAAACTGGAGTCCAGTCTTTACCACGAATCGTCGGCAATTGTCCTTGAGCCATGGTCCATCCCGAACATCCGAGAAGGCTTTTTCTTATCAGCCATGCCATTAGGCAATATTACTCAGATTCCAAGCGTTTTGACATTTCGGAGTTATAGCAGTCCTCCAATAATTGACGATTTGTAAGTGTGATAACCAGCCCAATGAACATTGGAATTGCGAGAATACCGAGTGTGATGCCCCATGAGTTCGTGTAATCAAATACCGGACCAATTACCATTGGTCCGACAATTGTTCCTGCAGCCCATGCGGTTCCAAAGGCACCGAATGCGAGACCTGCCCCCCCCTTACCGTATACCTGGCTGGTGGCTGCATCAACCATCGGAAGCATCGGGACTTGGGCCGCTGAGATTGCAAATTGGAATATCCCTAATATCACTATAATGCAATATGCTGCTAATGTCGTGTCACTAATTGAATGTGCAACATAACCAGCCGCTAGCATTGCAACTGTGACGACATACCATCCGATGGTCATGTATCGTACTGGACCATTCTTGTCTACCAAAGCGCCCCACATCCACCCACCGAATCCTTGAGCAACAACCATTACCAACAATACGGCACCAATCCATGCTGCGTTCAGTCCTAGGTTATCTTCCAAGAATAGCGGGATTCCTGCCTCTAAGGCCCCTGTTGCCAGTGTAGTCATCATAACTAGTAAACCAATACGGAATAGTACTGGGTTTCGAATGAAAACCATTAGTGGTACTGAACCTTGGGCAGGTTCACTACCTTGACCTAATTCTCTGGTGGTAACATAAACTACTGGAATGATCATTGCTGTAATTACCGATAAACCAATGAAGGCATATTGGGGCCCTATTGTGTAAGACACACCGCCAACTACTGGACCTAATAGGCCCCCTATCGTTGCCATTGCGATTAGTTTCCCTGAAACCTCTCCAAAATTAGTAGGCCAAATGTCACTGGCTGCAGCGAACCCTGCTGTCAGAATTGCAGCCCCTGAAGCACCGTGTATTAACCTAGCAGCTGCTAAAACATAGAAACCATCTATGACTGTTATTTCCATTGCTACAAGATAGAGTAATGCAGACAATGTTAGAGCAAATAAAGAGAAAAGAATTGTTCTACCCGCACCCAACCTATCAGTCAGCCTTCCGGTTTTTGGACCAAGCAAGAATAATGGAACCGCCCATAAAGAGACTAAAGCTGTTGCTTCAGTATTGGATAACATGAACTCTTCTTTCCATGATGGGAGAATTGGTACTATGAATGCATAGCCTAGGAAATCAACCATAAAGGCACATGCTAAAGCCCAGAATGCCCATTTCTTATCCGACTCTTTCATTCTTCTTCCTCTCCTTCTGGAAGTGAAGATAGTACATCTCCAAGCATTTCAGTAATATCTTCAATTCGTGTTCGCAATGTTATGTCAGTGACATTACCTGGTTTCCCAATATCCCACATTAATTCATGCGCTGTTTCTGTAACAAGTCTAGTGAACTCTAGAACAGCGGGGTCGATTACAACCTGATCGAAATCTGGGATAATTGATACTAAGTCTGGTCTTTCATCGAGTATGTCATCCATTTTACTCTCGATTTCTTCAGCCAATCCATCTGCTTGATTTTGGAGTATTTCCTCCATCGAACTTCCAGTGGCTTTACTCTTAGCAGATTTTGAACCTAATTTAGAACTTTTATTGGCAGAAGGTAACATACTACCTACAACGTTTTGTCCTGCTTGACTACCATCTTGATCAAGATCTTTTACGATATTATTCAAAGCAATTCGAAGCATATTAGACATTAGTGAAGGGTCTAGGTCTTCCTGAACTTCAATTCCTTCTTCCCCTAATTGAGTCAAAATCTCATTGATGAAATCTACATTAATTTTCTCAGGAGTCACTATACCTTTCAGCATTGGTAAAGCCCATTGGCCATCATTCATGACCATAGATACATCGAATGATCCGGCTCCGCCTTTACCAGTAACATTTGATACATCTGCAGGAGGTTGGACAAATTGCTTCTTCGAATGCTTGTCTAACTGTGCGAGTAGACGATTCATGTCGACTGGTTTTGTGATTACTTCATTCACTCCGGCTCTAGCAGCAGAAGTAAGATATTCTTTAGAAGAATCACGAGATAGAATTACAATCCGACACTTGAATGCAAATTCTGGGTCAGACATTAACCTCTGTGATGCATCAATAGCGTCACCGACTTTCCATTCTCCGTCTATCAGAACGATTTCTGGCATGGTCGCCAGTGCGGTGCCTTCCGCCTGTCTAAGCGTCCCAGCCCTCGTAATATCGTACCCTGCACGTTCCAAGGTACTGGCAAGTAGATTGCGCCGACCTTCGTTCTCGTCGGCTACGATGAGTTTCGGCACATCCCATTGGCTAGCAATGAACACCTTGAAGGTTGACCCAACGAAAGTAGAATTCAGCCTTGTATGATACCTTCTGGATTAATTTCGGCCCATTCGAGGATTCCGCCAGAAAGATTGTACAACTTAGTAGAATCATATCCTGCTTGAATAAGTTCCATTATCGCAAGTTGGGAACGCATTCCACTTCTGCAATGAACCAATACATCTTGGTTTTTAGGAATTCGACTTATCGCCGAAAGTATCTCATCGTGCGGGCAGAAATCTACTGATTTCTCTATTCGAGCACGATTCCATTCCACTTGAGACCTCACGTCTATGAAATAAGGTTCCCATCCATCATTCATCTTAGCCAATGCCTTTGAGGAGTCTATCGAATAGAACATTGATTCTAGCGGAGTAGGGTTTGACTCTTCAATCTGTTCACTGGTATCATTACCGAATTTCAACAGCCTTTGCTCCGATTGAAGTGAATCATAAATTAGTAATTTACCAGAAAGTATCTTTCCAATTCCAAGAATTATTTTGATCACTTCTGTTGCTTGTAAACTTCCAATCAACCCGGGTAGAACCCCTAAAACCCCGGCTTCAGAACAGGAAGGAATCAAATCCTCTGGTGGTGCATCTGGAAACAAATCCCGATACCTTGGACCACCATTCAAATTGAATACCGATACTTGACCTTCGAATCTATATACCGACCCATAAACCCATGTTGTTCCCAATTTAACACAGGTATCATCAATCAAATACCTAGTTGGGATATTGTCCGTTCCATCGACCACAATATCGTGATTTCGGAATAACTCTTCTGCGTTATTTTCATCTAACCTAACCACTCTTGAGTCAACAGAAATGTTTGGATCCAGTTCGTTTACGAATCTCTTAGCAGAATCTGCTTTTGGAATCCCTATATCTGAACTTCTGTGAATCACTTGTCTCTGTAAGTTTGAAATTTCAACTACGTCATCGTCCACGATTGTGAGGTGTCCAATTCCTGCAGCAGCTAGGTACTGGATGACTGGACTACCAAGTCCTCCTGCCCCAACGCATAGAACTCGAGACTGTGAAATCATTTTTTGCCCATCTGCTCCTACCTGCGGGAGTAGAATGTGGCGTGAATGACGTTCAATATCAACCATTATGATTGCCTCAATGTTCGTTCTCTTCTAACCAACGCTCACAGTCAATTGCTGCTTGGCAACCTAGGCCTGCTGCAGTAATTGCTTGTTTGTACCTCGTATCGACAACGTCTCCTGCTGCGAAAACTCCAGATACATTTGTCATGGTATGATCACGGTGAATTAGATATCCTTCTTCATCAGTCTCTAATTGACCTTCTAAGAATCCAGTAATCGGAGTGTGACCAATAGCAATGAATGCCCCACTCAGTGCGATTTCTTCAGTGGAACCATCTCGTGGGTCTTCCAGTACTGCACCAGTCAATCCAGAATCATCTGAAAGCCATTTCTTTACTTGGCGGAATGTTTTGATTTCGATTTTCTCATGGTTAGCTGCACGATCATACATAACTTGTGATGCACGGAATACATCTCTACGGTGGACGAGAGTAACCTTGGATGCAAATCGGGTCAAGAAGGTTGCTTCTTCCATTGCGGAATCTCCTCCGCCAACAACCAGTACTTCTTGCTCTTTGAAAAATGCACCATCACAGGTTGCACAGGTAGAGATACCTCTGCCTTTCTGTTCTTCTTCTCCTTCAACTCCAAGCCAGATAGACTCTGCTCCTGTTGAAACAATTATCGCATGAGTGAGGTACTCTTCACCTTCTGAATATACCTTGAAGGGGCGTTCTGACAAGTCAACTCTGTCGACATTGCGATCTTGCACTTCTAATCCAAACCTTTCAGCTTGCTCCCTGAGTTCCATCATCATCTCAGGGCCACCAATTCCTTTAGGATAGCCAGGGAAGTTTTCTACATCACTAGTTAGCATCAATTGGCCACCAGACATGTATCCTGCAAACATGAGAGGTTCAAGCATTGCGCGTGCAGTATAGAGTCCTGCAGTGTATCCAGCAGGTCCGCTTCCGATGATAATCACATTGCGTATGTTGTCGCCCATGAGTTCTTCCAAGGCAATAGCATCCTTGAACATTCTCTCTCAACATTGATGAATAAACTGTAATTCGCGAGTTCATGGACGTATTTTCTCACTGGCTATGGGGCATGGCATTAACTCGCGGAAAGGTGTCTTGGAAAGTTAGTGGCCCAATGGGTGTTTTACCCGACTTGATGGCCTTTGTTCCCTCGACTATCTATGGCCTGATTTATGGAATTGAGAGAGTAGATGTGGACACTGCAGTCACATCAGATCTTCCTGTTGCTTGGTCGATTTACCAATGGACACATTCTTTGACCATCGTTCTAATCTTGTTCCTTACCGCTTGGTATGTCTTGAAATCTAAAGAACATGAGAATCCTAAATACATGGCTTGGATGTTTGTTCTACCTTGGTTCTTCCATATCCTAATGGATATACCCGGCCATACGATTGATTTCTTCCCAACTCCATTCCTTCACCCGTTCAGCGATTTCATGTTTGATGGAGTTAGATGGAGCACATGGTGGTTCTTTTGGCCCCAAGTAATCATACTTGGTTCAGTCTGGTGGTACATCCTGAAGAAGGAAAAGAATCAGAGCATCGAAGAAATTGCTGAGACTGCAGCCCTAGCATGAGGCTCTAATCTCGGCTCGATATGTTTTGGTTCCGCTCCAGGGCCAATTATTCCTAATCCGATTGGCATTCCAGAACTTAGTTGTAATTCGATTATTGATTTGATGACTGCCTGACCCATTGCAAGTCCGTGTTGAGTACTACCTTTCTCGATAATCCCCAAGCATGCAGCGCCATCAATTCCTCCATTCTCGATTAGGCGAGAAAGGGCTAATGGAACCTCCATTGCACCTGGAACCCAGACTATCTCTGAGATTTCCAGACCCTCTATTTCGCATTGCTTACGAGCAAAGTCTAGCATTATTTTCATTTCCTCTTCGTGGAAACTGCCGCAGACGATTGAAATCTTGTTCATATTCTCCCCTCAAGTACTCTCTCAACTGTTGACACAATTGTTTGTGTCATGGAATCTACTTCGATATTGACATGTTCACCGAGTTGTTTTCCTCCGATTGTTGTCAATTTCATTGTCTCCGGAATCAAATGTAGAGCAAATCCTCCATCATCCACCTCTCCAATTGTGAGAGATATTCCGTCGATTGCAATGTATCCTTTTTGCTGCACGAACTTTAGAATATCATCTGGGCAATCGATTAGTAAGTCCAAGTGATCTTCTCCAGAAGAGCGTTCTATGATTTCTCCAACGCCCATGATGTGCCCAGATAGTAAATGACCTCCAAGTTCATCTCCCATTTTCAAGGCTCTTTCTAAATTGACCCAATTGCCAACAATCTTCTCGCCTAATGTGGTTAAAGAGAGTGTTTCTGGTATTGCGTCAAAAGAAATGTATTGCTCATCTATATCGACGACTGTCAAACAGACCCCGTCAACTGAAACTGAGGCCCCCTCTTCGAGACCTTCGGTGGAAACCATCGCAAAGTCAATAACGATTCTGATTACATCATTACCCTCAAGTTCGGTGATTCGGCCTGTACCTGCAACAATCCCGGTGAACATTATTGCTCCTCCTGTTGTTCTTTTGGAGATGACAATTCCAAAATTCTAGCAATTATCTTTCTAGTCCCATCCAAGTCATCTGATAACCCTTCGACCCTAACCACTTTGATGTGGCCCAAACCTCTAGACTCAAGTGAACTTCTAATCCTCTCTTCAGCATGCTCTTGGTCATAACCAAGAGCGATAATATCTGGTTTCACTTTCGGCAGAATATCGAAAATCGGGACATCCGGAGGATTGCCAATAACTGCTCTATCGACCGGTTTTAATCCTTCAACCATTCTTCTACGCAAAGCTTGTCCAGTAACTGGTTCGTGTTTTCTTTTACGAACTGTATCGTCGTGAGCTACGACTACAACAAGATAATCTCCGAGGGATTTGGCTTGCTCCATGTAATGTAAGTGACCTGCATGGAGTAGGTCAAAAACACCTACTGCCATAACCCTGGTCATGTCAAATCCTCCTTGTGAATTGTTGTGTTATAGACCTAAAGCGCCCATTAATTCCTTTCCGGTTAGGAAGGGTATTCCTCTTTCGTTTGCCCAAACTCTAGCATCATCAACTGGTAATGCCAAGTCGCCATCTGGTTGAAGCATCTCGGCCCCAATAACAACCGGAGTCATTCCTGCAAGCCTTGCCAAACCAACTGCGAGTTCAGTGTGTCCTTGTCTGCGTGAAAGTCCGCCTTCTGATTCACGGCATACGGGAATGTGCCCCGGGGTTCGGAACTCTTTGCCCAACTTCTCTAGAGCATTATCTTCTTCGGATAATTCAGAATATAACTCTGCAAATCTACGAGTGGTCAATGCTCTGTCTCGGTCGGTAATTCCGGTGAATGTATCTCGATGGTTAATCGAGAGAGTAAATGCGCTTCTAGTATCGTATTGTAAATCATCGGTTTGTAATTCTCTTAAGACAGGATAATCACTCATCAGTCTTTCATCCATGTGCAAATCTTGTAGATATGGAAGTGAAAACCTTTCTCCGACCTCATGCCCGATTGCGAGGAACAATAATCCACCGCAATCAAACCTCAATTGGCGCATTGTGGCTGCTTCTGCGCATTGCCCTGGGAATAACAGATCAGTTTCTCCTTCTCTGTTCTCAGCATCGAATAAACAAACCGGGTTCCCAGCGCGGAAAGCGTCGACGGCGGCCTCCACATGTGGCTCCATATTATCTCCGGCTCCGTTCTCTCAAATGAAACCAACCCCCCAAAAACCCACACTATTAGAGTACGCTTCACGGAAAGAGGTTAACATAGGACAGCCCTTCCGCCTGTTCTGCGGGAGTGGGAACATGCCAGTAAAATTAGGTCCAGCCGGAGTTCCACTATCATGTAAAGGGCGAACTATCGTCGAAGGAATGGACGATATTATCTCTCTAGGTTTAGAGACAATGGAAGTACAAACGGTGCGCATGGTAGCCCCTCAGCACTTTGAACAGTACTGGCAAGCTGGAGTGCTTGCACACAAGACTGGGTTTGAAATGAACATCCACGGGCCATACTATTCTGAATTACTCGGCGACCGCCTTCAACGCAATCGGAGCCTTGCCAAAATCGAAGCGGCTCTTCAGGCGGCAAAGACAATCAATGCTAGGCATGTTACTCTACACGCCGGCCATTATGGAGATATGAGTCGCGGACAGGCAGCAAACGAACAAGTTGCAAGTGTGTTCAAAGGAATTGTTCAAAGAATTCACGACATTTGGAATGACGATGAAGAAATCTATCCAGTATTCCCTTGGCTAAAAGAAGGAACTCCTGCAAAGATTGGTGTCGAAACTAGCGGCCGACAAGAATTATGGGGTAGTCTGGAAGAAGTTCTAGAAGTTGTAAATCACGTTGAAGGGACTATTCCAGTTCTGAACCTTGCACACATACACGCAAGAGGTCACGGAAGACTCCGTACTTCAGAAGACTATGGAGAATTGTTCGACCAGGTCAGAGAAACAATCGGTACCAAAGAGTTCTATTGTCACTTCTCTGGAGTAGAGCACCGCATGGGTAATGCTATGCACTACACTCAAATTAAGAAGTCAGATTTGAATTTCGAACCACTCGCTGAATTCATCATAGAAGATGGTGCATGGCTAGATATGACTCTGATCTCAGATTCACCATTACTAGAACACGATGCAATGTACATGGTACAAAATATCGAAAGAGCACGTCACAGACAACTAGAGAGAAAGGCTCGTGAAGACAGGCGCAAAGCACTGGCAGCACAAGCAAATATCACTCCCGAAGAGATGGCAGCAAGAGAAGCTGAAGTCGCTGCAGCAAGAGCAAAAGACGCACTCGCAAACGTACAACCAACTCCTCAGCCTGAGAAGAAGGAAGAGCCTGTCGAAGAAAAGGCTCCTGCCAAGAAAACTGCAAAGAAAGAAGAAGATAACACTGACCTTTTCGCTGTTGAAGAGGAAGATGACGATCTATTCTGATTAAACACTGAGTATGATAGTATGGCGCTGCCTATACTGTATTCATTCAGAAGATGTCCATACGCTATGCGTGCTAGGATGGCAATAGTTCGTACCAATTTTGAAGTTGAGCATCGCGAAGTTATCCTAAGGGATAGACCTGAACATATGATGAAAATATCTCCGAAAGGCACTGTCCCAGTGTTATTGCTTGCTGATGGAACTGTAATCGAAGAAAGTCTCGAGATTATGGAATATGTACAATCTTGGAAACTAACTACTGACGAAAAAGAATGGATAAACCGGAACGATGATGAGTTCAAATTCCATCTTGACAGATACAAGTATCCTAATCGCTACGAAGATGCCGACAAGATTCACCACAGAACACAAGCAAGTGTATTCATCCATGATTTAGATGATCAAATTCCCAATGGAAACTTGAGTGATGCTATTTTCCCATTCATCAGACAATTCGCTAATCATGATAGAGAATGGTTTGACTCTCAAGGGTGGAATAATGTTCACAAATGGCTGGAAGAAAATTTGTCTAGTGATGAATTCAAGATTTGTATGATTAAACATCCTCAGTGGTTTCCATGATAGAAAGAAACCCTGGTTTGGTTTTCTAGGAAGACTTCCATAAATCGCTTGTTAGCACCTACAATAGGGAAATCCCCTAAAGGTGATTGATTAGCCACGAGAGATTATGGCTCACATTGCAGTGCTTGGATTGGGGAATTGGGGAAGCGCAATTGCACGATTATGGCTACTTGATGGACACAAAGTCAAGGGATGGACTGTTGAACAGGAAGTATATGAGTCAATTACTATGGAAGGTATGAATCACAAGTATCTTCCTGAACACTCATTAGAAGGCCTAGAAGCAACAATGCATGTTGAAGAAGCATTAGAAGGGAGCGAAATCATTGTCCTCGCTTTACCATCTTCTGTTATACTCAGCGTCGTTGAAGACATCATTGATCATTTACGCCCAGGACATGTCCTATTGGACCTAGCAAAGGGTTTAGCACCAGGTAAACGCCTAATCAGTGAAGCAATTCACCAAATGTTAGATGAGAGAAATATGCATAATCCACTTGCAGTCCTAACTGGGCCAACTATTGCACCAGAAGCCGCAGGTGGAGTAATGACTACCGCATTAGTTGCTAGCGAAGACATGTCTGTCGCTGAAAGACTAGCGTCTACCCTCACCACACCTACATTCATTCTTCACGCTGCATCAGATCCGGTTGGAGCTGAATTATGGGGTGCTTTCAAGAATGTTGTAGCTTTAGCATGTGGTCTTGTTGACGGATTAAAGAAGAATGGAAGTTTAGGAGGAGACAACCTCAAGGCTGCTATTTTCAATGCAGGTTTCCGTGAAGGTTGCTTGCTTTTACCACAGTTAGGTGCCAGAGCAGAAGTTGCTTTTGGACCAGCCGGACTAGGAGACCTCTACGTAACTGCAACTTCACCTCACGGAAGAAATCGAAGAATGGGAGAGAAATTAGGAAGTGGACTAAATCTTGAACAAGCGCTTGAAGAGATGGTTATGGTCGCTGAAGGAGTGCGTGCTGCTCGAATGTTTAGAGATAGAGCGATTGATATGAATATCGAAGTTCCATTCGTCAAAGCACTCAATACACTTCTTGATGATTACATCGATGCAGAAGAATGCTGCAGAAGAATGGTTGCTCTATCCTGATGGTAGCCTTGATGTGCTGCGACACTCTGGGCGTGTTATGTCAGACTTAACTGAATTTGAGTTACGCCTGTTTGAGTGGATAAGACAATCCGACTTTGAAACCGTCGCATGGTCAAGTAAAGCTGCGGCTAAATCATTCAAATGTAAAGAAGACGAAATCTACGAAGGTGTTGCTTCTTTAACCAAAAAATTGCCAAGTAGAATTCAGATCTATTACGAAGATGGCAATGTTCACATTGCTGCAGAGTAAGCATGTCAAGAGATACTCTTCTCATCGATGGGATTTGCGGCCTATGCACTCGCTCTGGGAAATTTATATCCAATCGACAAGTTAGAGAACTCGATATTACCGAGCAACAATCTGATGTTGGAATAGGGTTGCTAAAAGCACATCAAATCAATGTGGATTCATTGGTTTTGATAAGAAAGGGCAGAGCATATACTCGTTCTTCTGCCGCAATAAGATGCTTGTTGTATATGCGTTGGAATTGGATATGGATTTACCCATTCGCATGGGCTATACCTTTACCAATCAGGAACTTAGCATACTTGACGGTTGCTAAATTAAGAAGATAAAATGCTAAGATTATTCAGATTCCCCGATTGATGTATCTGATTTTTTACCTTTTGAGAATTTGTGATAGTAATCGGCAGCAGTTCCAGCAGGAAGCAATACAGTCCACCATTTAGGTCGCTTAACGTCTCCTTCTTCTGTAACGAATGAGCGTATGAACATCGAAATTAGATCAATAATTACTACCACAACGAATACTACGATTAGAAGAGCGAATGCTCGGTCATAAGCGAATGGCGGATTTATATAATTGTCAATATACATTCCAATTCCGCCAGCCCCGACCAACCCCAACACTGTACCGTGCCTAACATTGTATTCGAACATGAATAGTAGTTGACTTAGTAAGTGGTTACTTGATTCAGGAATCACAACATGGACTAAACGTTCAGAATGAGTTAGCCCCATGGCCATAGCAGATTCTAATGGAGCATTGGAAATGCCTTCCATTGCTTCGTATTGCAACTTCCCCAAATAACCAATCGTGTACAATGTCATTGCTAAAATCCCAGGTAGAGGCCCAAATCCAAGGGCGATTGCAAACAGCAATGCCCAAATGATACTCGGTAAACTTCTGAGCCCGGCCAATATTATTCTCGCCGGTATTGCGATTGGTAACGGTGTCAAATTCCCAGCAGCGAGAGATGCTAAAGGTACTGCAAACATAAATCCGATAAGGGTTGAAACAAATGCCATCTTGATTGTGATTAGCATACCAGTCCAAGCTTTTGAGCAAAATAGTTCAACATCTTCATTACAAATATCTCCATTTGGCTTGTGAAGTGAGCCATCGGCCCATTCTTCAGCTTCCAATACTGACCAGTCAGGTGGCCAAAGATCTTCTGTGAAGAATACCTCTAACTTTTCAGGAGCACTCTCTACTTGGCTCCAATCTTCGACCAAGTCATCCAATGATAACCAAGCCAAGAGAAAGAGGGTAAATCCTACAAGAACCAATTTCTTATTGATTCAAATCACCTTCCTCGATTAATTGATTACCCTTTATTCTCCAAATACGATCAGCCATTTCGATTGCTCTTTCTTCATGGTGTTCAACCATGATTAAAGTAGCCCCTATGTCGTCAACTACCTTCCTAGTAGCCTCAATTATAGATTTTACATTATCCTTATCTAATTCGCCCAGGAACTCATCAGCAAGAATTATTCTTGGCTTCTGAATAAGAGTTCTAGCAATGGCAACTCTACGTTGCTGACCGCCAGATAAAATCCTGACTGGCTCATCTGCTAAGTCCATGATGTTTAGAGACTCCATAGCAGAATCAACATCATTTTTCAACTCACTCGGTAGGGGAAATAGAGCAGGGTACCATTTTGAACAACGAGATCTTGCTCCTATCGAAATATTACTCCTAACCGTAGAGTGGCGTACTAAACCTAACCTCTGAGGGATATATCCAATTCCACTTCTATCTGGATAATCATGGGATATCGTACCTGAAAGCGGCCTAATCAGACCAGCAATCGTTCGAAGTAGTGTTGTCTTCCCAATACCAGATGGACCCAAAATAGCTATTGATTCTCCAGGCATTATCTTCTTGTTGATATTGGAAATCAAAGGCTGGTTATACCCCACTGACAAATCTTGTAAAACAAGTGCTTGCGAGTCATCTGCTTGTGTAGCCTCTACACTTCCGGAAGACTCCCCCTCACCTACCAAGCAATCATCCCCAGTGCCTCCGCAGAATTATTCTATTTAGAGGAGACAGTTCAACTCTGCTCGGAATCTTCAGCATCTGTAATTCCATACTTGTCTGAAGAATGATAGTATTCAGATAGTCCTGGTATTGAACCTAGTAGATCTGAATAACTAGCAAGATGATTCTGGCTGTTTCCTGCAACTAGCTTGAATCCTTTCGATGTAACTGTGGAAATTATTTCTCCACCACATTGATTCATTGGGATGTCTGCTACTTGGTGGGTGATAACGTTGTAACAGCCTGTGTAATTCTGTCCACCCATAGGGTAATCTTCAATCCACATTTCGTCACTCCAACTCAACATTGCATTCAGAATAGCGTTTCTTGTGTGAACATCCAATAGTTCTGGATTGTACATTACTGGATGGCTAGGAGACTGTCCGAAAGATGACAGTTGCACATATTGATCCATTTCTAAGCACCATTCTTCATTGTTGGATGAGTTTTCATCGCCACAGTACTTTTGTGGAGTGCTGTAATCATCGCCCTTTGCGAAAGCAACATCACCGTAGCCAGAACTTAGACATTCAATTGCTCCGCCATATCCAGAGTATAATGCTCCAGAATCAGGAATTGATGCTGCATTTCCATTTCCTTGTGAACCATCAAAGTGTGTATCGATTGTAGTTCTTAGAGAATTAATGTCACTAGCATCTCCCACTGGATTTACGTAACCATTCTTGATTAAGTAACCCATTGGCATTAGCATACCTGCTGATTTTAACCAACCTGTGTGGCAAGAAGTCTTTCCTTCTAGCATGGCGAAAGGATCTGTTGAGTCATCACCATCAAGGTGAGCATCAGCAATATCTGAGCCCTTCAGAACCCATGCAGAAGCATTGTAATGTGTATCTCCGGTGGAAGTTGTAGTTTCAACTGCTAGTACAGATAATCCATATTGCTTCCAACCGATCCATGCAGGTCCTCCTTCCATGAAACCGATATCTGCATTTCCAAATCTTAGAGCTTGGATAATCATTCCTTCTGATGAAACATCATACAAGTTGACATCTACCCCTAGATCTGATGCCAATCTGTCAGCCATTCCTTGTGCATTTGCATCTACTGTGGAATCTTCCGCTAGGTAGTATGCAATGTTAATTGTAGACTTGATTGAACCAGTCGCAGACCCATCTGTAAATGCATTTCCGTATTTACTGGAGATTCCAGGGATGTTCATTAATGCCGCACCATATGTACCAAGGTGAGTTTCTGTGTCTGTAGAAATCATTGCATCAGTACCAAGAACATTGTTCAAAATTTCTAGACCTCCAACGTCCTTTTTCATATCAACTAATGCATCTCTAATCATTTCTTCCTTATCGTCATCAAGAACTGCGTCGTTAAACATTACAGAGTGGCTTGGAGATGACCCGAACTTTGGTAGAGCAACATACTCTGTGATGTCAAGACACCATGCTTCGTTCAGTGCTGCATCTTCATTTGCACAATAGGAGTTCGGTGTTGAATCCTTGACAAAGGCGACGTCCCCGTATCCTGAGCTTAGGCATTCCAATGCACCATTGTAACCAGAGTATAGAGCACCACTTTCAGGTATTGATGCTGCATTTCCAGCACCTGTACTTCCGTCGAAATAGTCGTTGATAGTAACTCTAAGAGTCTCTGTGTCAGACATATCTCCTTCAACAGTAACATATCCATTACCGATTAAGTAACCCATTGGCATTAGCATACCTGCAGACTTCAACCATCCTGTATGGCACGAAGTTTTTCCGGCTAGAAGGGAGAAAGGATCTGTTGAGTCGTCGCCATCAAGGTGAGCAATTGCAACCTCTGAACCGGCCTTCACCCATGCATGAGCTTCATAGTATGCTCTACCATCGCTCTTTGTGTCAGCCGCCATTACATCCAGACCGTAAGCATTCCATCCAACCCAAGCAGGACCACCATCGATATTCAGGGCAATATCTGCATTACCAAACCTCAATGCTTCCATTGCTAGCCCAGAACTACCGACTTCGTAGATTTTAACATTCATACCTAGTTCTTCACATAGGTAGTTTGCGATTTGCTGCGGGTTTTGAATATCATCTGCTGGCATATCTTCTTTAATTTCATAAGCTACTATGAGTTCATCTCCGGAGCATACCCCTGAAGTTGATTTTTCACCCTCATCTTCGCTTCCTAAACAGCCTGCAAGAGCAGCGCTGCAAATCAACATCATCATTAGCATAGATTTCAATCTCAAAGTCATGTAATTCAGTCCGGTTTAGGTCGCCCGAAAAGCCGGCTATACATAAGGTTTAGGTTCCCCTAAAAATTGTCTATTCGCAGGTTCTTTTCATCGAGAATCCGCGTACTGAACGACAATCTTTTCTTCGAAAATATCTTCTTGTGAAGAAATAATCGGCCTAGTGATGGTTAGTAATTCGACTTCCCCACCAATGTTTGGGAAACCAACAATCAATACATCAGCCAAAGTAGTATCAAAGTCGTCTCGTTTCACATTGAAGCGTGCAATGAATTGGTATTCGCCTCCATATTGATGAGATCCTTCTGTCTCGACTTCTTCCAGCAAGAATGCTTCAGCATCTATACTGAAACCAAGTAAAGAGTTCATTTCTTCAATCGATTGACGCATACGTTCTTCGTGCATTCCAAGCATTACACCTAATGCAATTGTTGAGGATTCCTGCGACCATGGGCTGAAAGTGTGAGGCGTGCGTACATTGACCACACCAATAATTGCACCATCATATAACCAGGTATGCTGCTCACTAGCTGGCCAAGATGAGGCATACGGATTTTCTGTCGAAATAGGTTCTCCCCATTCCTCTGCTCCGACAGGTGTTGACACTGGGTAGAAAGCAAATGAGTTCAGAATTATAACTAGGGCCAAACTTGCAGCAATACGCCTTTTTTTGAATAATTTCCAGTCTTCTCGGCCAGCAGGGCTAGCAAATGAAACCGCTAAGGCAACGGGTATTATGACAAAAACACCCCAAGGAATTAGCCACAACAATGCTATGCAAACCGAAAGTGAAATCATTAGATTTTTATCAAAATCTTCTGAACGCCATTTCAATATTCCGAACAAGGCTGCCACGAGGGCAACAGATGCTAGAATACCTCCGAACACAGTATGTCCTATCACTTCGAAACAATAAGTGAAACCCACAATCAAATACTCAAGCGGCACATTGTAATGGGTGTATGCTGGCTTCGGGTTCAATGGAGCCGGCCCTGACTCTAACCAATGTGTCTTGGCGGCACAAGATGAGGGACTTCTCAACTTGGAAACCATGGGCTAAAAGAGATGGCCCCGGAATACATTCGGTTAACTTAGAGATTAAACCGGGTGTTATTCTAGGACTTATTGGTCCAAATGGTGCAGGTAAAAGCACTCTCATGAGAGCTATTTGTGGATTGTATGATAGTGACGGCTTCAATAAATCGAGTTCTTCACGTCGTTTTGGAATTGGTTACATGCCAGAACAGGTACGTTGGGAAGGTAGGGTCAGTGTTCGAAACTCATTGCGGACAATTGCTATGATGAGGGACAAATATGTCGACATTGATGACATTATTCGAAAGGTTGGACTTTCATCGAAATCTGAAAATTATCTGGACGATTTGTCTCAAGGAATGCGTCAACGACTTTCTTTAGCCTGTGCATTACTTGGTGACCCGAAAATACTGGTTATGGATGAGCCTCTGAACGGACTAGACCCCCTAGCTCAGAGAGCGTTCTGTAACCTATTGAAAGATTTAGCATCTAAAGGAGTAGCAATAGTGATCTCTTCACACCAAGTGACCGATTTAGAGACTCTAGTTGACAGGATTGCCCTTCTACATCACGGACAGTTACTGATTGAAGGCACATTACCAAATGTCCGCAAGAAACTCGAACTTGATGCAGACTCAGGGATAGTAGAAATGATTTGTTCCGTTACTGGAATCTCCCCCGAAGACATCTCTCTTGATCTTTCTAATGATGACCTTCTTCCTTTCAAACAAATAGGAGTTGAAGAAGAATGAGTGCTTACTCTCTAGGTTGGCACATCATGAAGGAACGCATGTCTGCAGGACGTATGTTAGTAATATGGCCACTTCTTGCAATGTTCATCTTATTCTCAAGTTGGGGGCTATCTGATCCAAAAGCAAATCTGCCTGCAGATTTAGTGATTGACTCTGCTTACGATGTAATGTTTGCTTCCACTGCATTCATCGTTTTTTCTGCTACTATGGGAGCGGTACTAATCTCATTCGATGGAGTTAGTAGGGACCGTTTGTCAGGTGTTTTAGAAATTAAATTATCACAACCAATTAGTCGCTCAGTATATGCTAGAGCTTTACTGATTGGGCACTGGGGAGCGATTTTTGCTCCTGTTCTGTTATTGAATATCATCAGTTTGGGGATTATCTGGTATAGGTTAGATGATCTTCCCAGCATAGAAGAACTATTCATTCATACCTTGGCTACAGGTTTACTATTACTGTGGTATACTTTGATTCAATTACTTGCATCTTCATGGGCCAAAGATCTAGGTTCTTCAATAGCTGTAGGATTGGGGGTATGGATGATATTCACTTTGCTGTGGCTTGTTCTGACTACTGTAACTGCAGGCTTATTTGGCGTCGGCGTTGAAAATCTCAATTCTGCAGAATATATTGAAATTGAAGCAATAATGGATTTATTCTCTCCAAACGGAGTTTATCACCACTTGCTAGAATTACCACTTGATGATATTGACCGAGGGGTATCACCTATGATTGCAAGCCTTGCTGCAATACTTTGGAGCATTATCCCGCTACAACTGTTTATACGTAGAATAGAACGAATGATTCCTTGACATGTAGTGGAACACACTAAGTGTATTCCGCCCTTAGGGAAATACATGAAGGGAAGAATTTCTGCTTTCTTACTGGCCGCCTTGATGGCAACAATGTCAATGACAACCACTACAATGGCTGAAGATTCCGGACGTCAAATGGATGACATAGACTGCTCAGGTTACACATTTGAAGACCTGTTCGAATACAATAATGCTGTATTTGAATTCCAAATCCTAGATGATTGGGCTACTTCTGACCTGTTCGCTAACTCTTGGGTTAATGAGAGCCGTGCAGCAGTAGTTCGTGACAACCTAGATTCCTTATTCGAAGGATTCCCTGGAGGGGACAACGACTGGATTTCAACTGACGAAAGAGATGCAGTCAGAGAGATTGGTGCAAAATGTATTGCAGACATGTATACTCGTATCGGAATTAGAGAAGGTATGCCTCACCGTGGCGGTGTTGATTGGAACGATGTCGAATTCGTAGAAGATGGAATTGGTCTTGAGGAAGTCAATCTGATTCCGGATGGCCATCCAGAAGAAAGGTCGTGTGCTGGCAGATACAGTTTGGCTAGTGCAGATTGCCGCGAAGTCCCAACCGCAGCAACAAACAACCTAGAAATATCGATGTTCACCAAGTCGGATGAGACACATAATACACGATTCAATAAATTAGCTAACTCTGGCGAAAGTGACTTCACGGTAGCAATGAATGCTACAAATGTCACAAGCGCAACAATGGTATTCACATTCCCATTCGTGGATGGGATGCGTATGGCTAACTGGACAATTCAGGATCAAACAACTCTATCTGATGGAACTAGCAATGTTGTAGAGAACCTTAATGCTGGCTCGATTGAAGAAATATTCCTACCCGATGGCAGCGTTAGAGTAAAAATGACAATCGGCTATGATAAGGCCGATTGGCCAATGATTCGAAATGTATTCTTCGACATGACAACATCCCCTCCTGAAACAAATGACGTCCCAGTTTGGACATCTAACGAACCTGTAGACGGCACAATTATTCCTATTCTTAGAGGAGAAGGAATTGGAAACGAGGTAGTCGCAATAACCGACGAAACAATGGCAGATTGGGCTCTCGACAATGATGCCTGGGGACTGGATTGTGAATTCGCTAATGGCGGTTGGTCAAGCAGAATGAACTCAGATGGCGAATTGTTAGTTACGACTGGAAATACAGAAACTTCCGATGCCACATGCCACTTAGTAGACCCATACGGGGCTATGAGTAATGTTAGCCACACATGGAGGTTCGGCCAACCTGCAGTCTTCGACACAGTCTCTAATGGCCCATACACTGATTCAGTCGAAATTAAAGCAACTAACGCATTAATGGTTGAAAATATGGCATTATCGATTAATGCAATTCAAGGAGGATCGAGTGGTGTTGCGACTTTGGTGAACCTAGGATCTACATCTACTAGTGGTTCTGTAAGTTTATCTGGTATTTCACCGGGTGATTTCAACATACACATCATTGCCACATCCCCAGGTATGCTTGATTGGCATGCTGAATTGGATATATACAATTGTTGTGAGAAGAAAAACACACCACCTGTCCTCATGGTCAATATGGACGAAATAGAGGGCACATACGCTACATGGTCACCTGACCAATACTCATTCAGCTTATCCGGTACGGCGATAGACCCTGACGGAGGCTCTGTACAACTTTCTGCAGTAATGTGTGATGAGACTCAAACCAGTTTCACAACCAATGGTGACAACTGGGATGTCACTCTATCCATTGCTCAATGTGTAGCAGATGGTTTAACTGAGTACAATGTTATAATCAGCGCTACGGATTCAGTAGGAGCAATTGCCACTGCAGACATTAATGTCCCAGGTACTTTCAGTGAAGGAAACAACGACCAAACGATTACTACAGACGATGAAGAAGAGAGCGGATTACCTTCAATTGGTATCTTTGCGACAGTGATTTCTATGCTTGGAGCGGCTGTATTACTTCGCCGAGACTAACCGTCACACTGAAAAGTAGAACTCCGAGGGAGGGTTATGTTCAAAGGACGCGTTGAGCGAGTCAGCCACGAAGGCGGACTGCTGATTACATACTCTGGGGCTTGCCCTGCTCTAGGCTCCGTAATGGTCGATTCTAGTGAAACTTATATCGGGAAAGTGGATGGAGTAATTGGTAATCTTAACGATTCAATGGTCCATGTAGCACACCTCGACAGGAAGTCTAACGCTAACGACATGATTGGCATTGAGATTACTATTCGAGCTAAGAAGCAGCGTGAATCTCGCGGCTTTGATGAGGACCGAAGAGGCAGCGACAGACGCGGCGGAAACGATAGAAGAGGTCGCGACGATAGAAGAGGCGGAGACGATAGGCGCGGAAGGGATAACAGAGGCGGCGATAACCGCAGAGATAATTCCAATAATCGTGACTGGGATTGTCCTAAATGTAACAATTCTAACTTCGCATTCAGAACCGAATGTAATCGATGTGGAGAGTCCAAAGGTTCCGGTTCATCCAACTTCCAGCGTAACGATAGAGGCGGAAGAGATGACCGTCGTGGAAGAGATGATGGTCGTGGAAGAGATGATCGTCGTGGAAGAGATGATCGAAGAGGAAACGATGGTCGAAGAGATAATCGCGATAATCATTCCAACAACGATTGGGATTGTCCTAAATGTAACAACTCTAACTTTGCATTCAGAACTGAATGTAACCGCTGTGGAGAACCTAAGGGTCAAGGCGGTTCAAACCAACGCGATGATAGACGCGGTGGTAACGACAGAAGGGGTAGGGATGACCGCAGAGGACGAGACGACAGACGCGGTGGAAACGACCGTCGTGGTGGAAACGACCATCGTGGAAGAGATAATCAACGCGGTGGAAACGACCGTGGAAACCATTCAGACAACGATTGGGAATGCAGAGAATGTAAGAACTCCAACTTCTCATTCAGAACAGAATGTAACCGCTGTGGTGCACCTAAAACTAGTAGAGAAAGAGCACCTGCAAAAAACTGGGAAGGTAATGACAGAAGACCTGGCGACAGGAGAGGAGAGCAAACCTCTCGCCCAGGAGACTGGGATTGCCCGCAATGTGGGAAGTCTAATTTCGCCAAGAGAAATGACTGCTTCAGTTGTGGACGCTCCAAGAGAGTAGGTGGACCAAGAAAGGGACACCACGGGAAATTGAAAGAACCACTACCTCTTCATTCGGTTAAGTACAATCGGAGGAAGCATGAATGAGCGCTGAAAATCATTATCTTGATGCTATTGAAGCAGAAGAAAATGGTGAATTAGAAAACGCGCTTGAAAATGCTAGACTGGCTGTGAAAGCCGACCCTGAACATACTAATGCTTGGTGGATGATTGTCGGATTACTTTCTCCAGACGGTAAATATCCAGATATTGAACAAGCATCCAAGGCATTGGTTGCCTGTAACAAAATAATCGATATCGATCCAACCAGAGTTGATGCCTGGTTAAAGGGCGGTCGGATAATGGTTGACCAGTTAGGGTTGTATGAAGATGCACTTCATTGGTGGCAACGTTGTAGAGATGCTGCTCCATTAGAGTCGGTTCCAATAATTGAACAGACAACAATTCTCTCAGATTTAGGGTTGTATGCTGAGGCAAGGGACAGATTAGGCTCGTTATTCGAAGAAGACCTAGATATTGCAAATTCTCAACTAGCCCGTATTACTCATCTCCACAAAACATTAGAAATGTCTGCTGAACGAGATCCTAAGGCCCTCTTCAAACCATGGCAGAAGAAGCATGGAGGTTGGACTGCGATTAAAATGAGAGCAAACAAAGCTCCTGTTTCAGAGAATATGTTGTTCATGATGACAACTGTTCCGTTCCTAATGATGGAAGTATTCGTATCTCGATCTTTATTCGGTGACGGCTGGGGCGGATTCTGCCTCACCAGTTTGTTAATTCTAGTAACCGTGATTATTGGTATGTCATTTACTAGGAAATTATACCAAAGAGTGAATCGCCCTGGATTTAATCTTCTTAGAGCAATACAGTTTGAAGCAAGTAGTGGTAAAGTTGTGATTCCAGAAGATATTCGTGGCTCAAAACTGTACATGTTCTTGTATTCGAGACACCCACCAGCGTTCCAACAACGTCTGAACAAGATTATCGAATCAGACAACAAACTTCCAAGAAACTGGAAGATAAATATGCCAGACTTTGAATCCCACTATGATGAGATGGGATTCATCGAAGATGCAGATGATGACACACCTACTTCTTACGAAGAAGAGTGAACTGTATCATGTCCCTGCAGTATAATCTGTAGAGTATCTGACTTGCTCAGTGGTCAAGACATCGATGGAGAAACCGAGAGTCTCTAATTTAGTAGAGGCGAGATCCATATCTTGCTCCAATGAAATATCATAGACATCATTTTCCAAAGATTCAGCTTCAGCAGCAAGCCTACACAATGAGAGGAACTGATTAGCGAAACTCATGTCCATTACTTCTGATGGATGGCCTTCAGCTGCGGCTAGGTTTACTAAACGCCCGTCTGCAAGAAGGTGAACTCTTCGTCCATCTTCCAAAGTGTATTCATCATTCTCTGGGCGGATTGTGCGTACAGAAACAGAACGCTCTTTCAGTTGTTCAATATTAATTTCGCAATCATAATGCCCTGTGTTAGAGATTAAAGCACCGTCTTTCATCATGTCAAAGTGGTGCCCTGCAATTACATCCTTCATTCCAGTAGCCGTGCAAAAGATATCGCCGATTGCTGCAGCTTCATCCATCTTCATGACTCTGAAACCATCCATTACAGCCCTAAGACCAGGAAGAGGGTCAATCTCTGTAATTACTACATTTGCACCCATTCCCTTAGCCCTCATAGCAAGTCCTCTCCCACAGTGGCCATATCCTGCCACAACGAATGTCTTACCCGCAATCAATACGCTGGTAGAACGGAGAATGCCATCAATAGTAGATTGTCCCGTACCATACACGTTGTCAAAATCCCATTTGGTGATTGCATCGTTAACAGCGATAACAGGATACTTCAGATCCCCTGCAGCCGCCATAGAACGTAGTCGGTGAACTCCTGTTGTCGTTTCTTCAGTACCGCCGATTACTGTTTCAGCATATTCAGATTTCTCTCCATGGACACGTACAATCAAATCTGCACCGTCATCAAGTGTCAAAGTTGGCTTAAATTCCAAAGTTTTGTCAATACACCAATAGAAATCTTCTACCGATTGACCATGCCAGGCGTGTACTGAGTATCCTTCGCTTGCAAGCCATGCTGCCACATCATCCTGAGTAGAAAGTGGATTACAACCCGACCAAGATATCTCCGCACCTGCTGCACGGATAGTTTCGATCAGAACTGCTGTCTCTTTGGTTACGTGAAGACAGCCTGCAACACGCATTCCCGCTAGAGGCTTGTCCTGTTCAGCTTGTGCTTTCAATGCAGCAAGAACCGGCATCCTTGAACGTGCCCAATCAACACGTAACGAACCTTCTTCTGCCAGACTCAAATCTGCGACGGTATAGTTAGCATCCTTATCCATGTCCCATGGCGAGTGGACACCACTGATAGTTCAATCGGTTACAAGACCCTGCCCCTCAGGGCAGAGTCCTGTTCCAATAACAGTCCCATCTATTGTTGGAAATGGCCGGCGTACTGTTGAGCATAAGCCCTAGCAGTTTCTTCGGGATATCCTTGAGCGATTAGTTGCTGAACATATTGCTCCATTGGATCCATCTCTGCGACTCCAGCATATCCTGCTGCGGTTGCAGTGAAATCTCCACCCATTCCTGAGTCTACGATTTCGTCTTCATTTCCGCCACGAAGTACGAAGAAGAGAGACAGTATTACGATTAGTGCAAGACCAAGTCCTCCTCCAAGGTATAGCATCAAATCGCTATCACCGCTAGATTCTGCATCATCACTGACTGGTTCTTTGTCAGGGATTCCGTCGTTATCTGAATCTGTGAACTCTCCAGACCATTCACATTCCATGGTGTCTTCATTCCAAATCCAGTATGCATCTGGCTCAGCATCTAATACCTCTACAGGTACAACAACGCCTTGACATTCAGGTAGTGTGATCTCAATCCAGTAGATAATAGGCCAGCGTTTGTCATCGCCTTCGTATATCTTCAAGAACACCTTGATGTTCTTGGAATTGTTATCATAAAGATCTGCAATGTTCAAAGTTAATTCGAATCCATCTCCGTCTCCCAATGCATCTGATCTTGCCCACTTCTGTTCAAGTTGAAGGGTGTACTTTGCGACTGCAGTCTGGTCAAATGTTGTTTCCAATAGAGCTACCTCGACATATACGTCACCCTGTTCAGCACCATCAACGACATTACCGCTTAGTGTAATAGTGTCTTGAATGAATGAGGAACCGTTCAAATTAAGTCCGATTTGTACAGTTGGCTCAGCATCTCCGAACCCTTCTGGTACAACCGAGAAGTACATCTTGTACTTGTCAGAACTCTTTCCTGCTTGGTCGTAAACAACTAATTCGATACGGATTAGAGATTCAGTCTGACCACTTGGGTCCACTGTCACGTTACTGAAGGTGTATGCCCATGCTCCATCGCTAGATGCTGGAGTAATGAAGTTGTGTCCTTCCAACTTGTAGTCTTGTACGTTGTAAGGCTTGTCAAACAGAACTGTCCATTCGTAAGACTCTATTCCGTTACCGGAAAGAGAATCTGCATCTGAAGAGTTGCCTGCATCAAAGTGTACGGTCAAAGAACCAGATTCATCGAGGTTGATTCTCTGGAGAGGCCAATCGACTCCCGATACGGATTTGACTCCACGGTCTTCGATTTGGTCTTCGTATTCAACTCTCATATCGACCATTGCATCCGCTACTGGGCGGAATTCGTCAGCCCTTGTATCGTCAGTCATTACAGTAACCGAGATCGAACGGGAATGTCCAGCAGCATCGTGTAGGAAGAGTGTAACTTCCCAAGTTGCGCCCTGGAGACATCCTGTTGCAGATGAAAGGTCTACCTTACAGAAATCAACTGTTGGTGTTGCTACATCTGTGTGGTCGGTACCACTAGCCATTGAAGAACCAGTCCAGTCAGTTGGTCCACTGATTACCCAATCTGTGGATAATACTTCAGAAGCACTAGTAATGTGTCCGAAAGTAATCTCGGAGTTACTCTTCATGTAATGGTAAGCGTATCCGCCAGTAGAAGGATCGAATGATGGTATTTCACCATTGATTGTCAAATCTAGGCCACTTCCAAGTGTTCCAAATCCATTAGGATAAGGAGTTACTTGGTAGGAAAGCATGTTCCCAAGAAGAGGGAAAGTGCTACTGTCTGCTCTGTCGGAGACACTTGCTACATCTATTGTGGTAACGATTAGGCCACCATCAACATAGCTGCATACACCCAGTACAGTGTCTTGCACGTCTGCTTCAGATTGCAATAACCTCTGGAAAGAACCTCCTTCTTCGGAGTATCCATTACAAGCACGTGGAACCGATGTTGCAGAAGCGCTCTTGGTGTTGATAATCGATTCTGTAACAGTTCCGAATTGGTCAAATCCTTGGAATGCTGCAAGGTCTACACCTTCCAAAATTGGATGGTAGGGGTCTGCAACTTCCATGTTGTTGTATGTGACTCTTGTTTCAGGAGTGTTTCTTGGTTGGACATCCATATCGAACGGAAGTAAGCTTTCTCCAGTAGATGAAGAGTACTCGTAGTAATCAGTCGCACCAGAAAGGTGAACCTGAACTGTTCCTCCAGATGACATGAAGTTCTTCATTGCACTTTGATAAGAAGAACCACCGATTAATTCGTAGTAACCCTTTCCGCCTTCATCACCAGGCTTAGCTGTGTTAACATCTTGCCAAGGCATGATTACCTTGTCGTAATGAGTTAACCATCCTAGGTCTAGGTATTCGCTCCAGTCATTGATATCATACTGTGTGTAAGTCAATCCTAGGATGACCATATCCTGCTTAATTGAGGAAACACGTGTTGAGTCACCGGAAAGGATTGCGATATCGATTTGGTCAGCGAATGATGCATGGAAGTAACGAACATTTCCAGATGTGCTGCCATCAGGTAGAGATGCATGGAAACTGATGTTGTATGTGTGACCATCTTGCCATCCATTCCATGGAGTATAGGACACTGTTGTCCTCTCTTGTGCACTTAATGTCTGACTTGGACCTGCAGTTGTTGTGTGAACTTGACTACCATCTGCATCATCGACAACTGTCATGTGGAAAGTATAGTCTCCCTGTAGAACACCGTTCGTAGCAGATAGGGACCAATCGTGCATCTTTGCGCTATCGATTGGTAGTACACAATCTAGCACGACATCATCAAGACATGAAATCTGATCTGGCTTACCTAGAGTAATATCAACACTTTCAACAGAGAAAATTACTCTCGCTAAGTTGTTAGCAAGGGAGATTTCTTCAAATCCAAACCAAGGTGTTCCTTGGGAGGTGTTGTCGAACTGCGATTCTACTTCAATCTTGTAAACTCCAGAAACGAAGTCGTGGTTAGATATTGCGATTGTGCGGTTCTCTTCTGCATCTAGGTCAACAATTGTTGTACTGTAGGTTGCATCCTGACTGAAAGTAAATTCTTCCAGAGAGATATTATCGAAAGCAACTCCACGGACCCCATCATTCTGACCATTGTGTCCGTCATCGTTAGACTGGAACTCGAAATTGATGTCAACTACCGAGCCTGCTAAACTCATACATTCATCAGTCCAAAGGCTAGAATCAGCCGAAGTCGTGTTAACAACGTAAAGGTGTGTTAAATCGATGCTTTGGCTCTGAACTAAGCCATCGGTGTTGTAGAATACATTGTAATTTCCTGAACCACCGTTGATGTTAACTGGGTCCCCGATGTAATCGATCTCGGTATTGTCCAGCGTGGTTTCGTTGACTGGGTCAATGAATCCATTACCATCTTCGTCAACGATACAGAAACCGTCTTCGTTGTAATCAATCCACTGGCCATAGACAACTCCTTCGTAATCAGTTCCTCCTTTGTTCCAGTCTACCGTTAATGCAGCATAGTCGTTAACAGACGAGGTTTGACCGGATTGAATGTTATATTCGAACCATGTTTCAGCGAAGTATTCGAAGTTAAGAGCGACATAATCTCCAGACATGTTGGTCAAATCTATTCCAGGAATAGTTAGAGTTTCATTTTCCCATACGTCTCCGAAACTGTTTGCAGTGTCACATGGATGACCGAACCAGTAAGCGTGAGAACCAAACAACTTCTCTGCACAAGTAGAATCGTCTATGATTCCACCGTTAGCATTGCTGTCGTCAGTGTATCTGAATCCAGCTACTCCTCCTTCGAATCCTTCTTCACAGACCACTAGAGGTGATCCACAATAGACATCGGTAGGTAGAGCACTGTAGACCTTAGCTTCAATGTCGAATGTAACATTTGTATTTCCAAGATGTTCTACAAGAACTTCGATTGGGAAGTTACCTTCTGCATACAAACTACCTGGTTTGAATGATTCAATTCCTAAGACAGCAGGGTCAAAGATGTTGAATGCTGTAATGTAACCTACAATCTCATCATTTGCAGGCTGCTCGTCCTGAGCGAAATTCAATACAGCAGAAATTCTGTAAGTTGTTCCATTAACGAAATCTGCAGTGATTGTTGTTGTGTAATCTTCGTTTGGAGCAAGGTTGTTCATGTTAATGGTCGATTGTTGGTTTTGAACGTTCGATGTGAATGCAGTGTTCTGCTTCCAGATTGTTACATTGTCGATTGCGAATCCATCGCGTCCAGACCACTGGGTTTCATTTGCACCAAGGGAGCCTTCTCATTCAGACTTGAATCTGAAACGGATATCAACAGTTTCTCCAGAGAAGCGGGATAGATCGAATGAACCAAGGTCTTCTTCGGTGAAGTTACCCCAACCGTACTGAGTACCAGGAATTGCACCACCATATCGGTATATTGCAGCATCCAGGCCAGTGTTCTGTTGGCTGTCTAGTCGGCCGTTATCATAACCGCCCCAGTAACTGGTTTGAGAGTGGCATTGGTTAGCGAAGTAAGCGCTCGTTGGACAAGAAATTGTCACCCATCCTAAGTCTTCAGAGAATACTTCAATCATTGCTGCATCATCCCAGACTTCAGCAAGAACGAACCCATTTTGGTCTTGAGTGTATAGATCTGCTAGACCCAAGTGCCTGAATATTTCAATACTCATGTATGCACGGTCTGCACCGGTCAAGTCAACATCATTCAGGACAAGTCCTTCGTCCCAGTTAGGTTCGTAACCAGACCATGTGTCTCCACTGGAGTTGGTCTTCATTACACCAGACCACATGAAGTCTGTTGGGTTGTTTGCGTTAGCAGATTCTGATGCTGCATTGTTACCGGATGTGTGGCCTACTGTGCTGTTAGCAGCAACTTCTTCGTGCCAGTGACTTACACCGTAATATGCTTCAGTAGTCCAACTGCAACCAGTTCCACATCCAGATGTGTCTTCTGGATTGTCCCAGTCCATTGCATAGACTGTGACGTTAGTGGATGCTGTTTCATCAACCTCCTTGATTTCTACATCAAGTGTAGCTTGCCCATTTAGAACATCCATTCCTGTGTTTGTTACAGTAACTTCGACTTCACGGTTACCTTCACCAAGAGCGCCGATATATGCATCGGTAGGAGAAATATCAATTCCAGATACTGCAAGGTCCTTGTTGTCCATTTCGATAACAACGATTCGGTCATATGAGCCGTCCCATCCGAAGTTGTCATCATAGGTGAACTGGTCGTAAGCGCCGTGGCCTACGATTAAGTCAGGGGCACTGTTAGGTCCGCCAATCACTTGTCCGATTGCAACTGTTGTAGGTCTCATAGCACCAAAGTACTCTAGAGGATTCATGTGTCCACCGTTACCATTTGAAAGTGTAACTTGAACGCTAGTTGGCAGGTTCAGATAATAGTTGGTAGTTGTGTCACCAGTAGAGGACGTAGAGTTGGATTGCTTGAACTTAGCAGCGTGAATGAAATCTGGCTCCCCGTCACCATTCAATTCTCCAACAGTTACTTCCCACGCAATGTAAGGACCGAAATATACAGTCTTTGAATTACTGTATGTGTGTGTAGATTGGGTGATTGTTGCATAGGTGACGTTCTCAGTGTTTTCATCGTTGATTGCTACAACATCAATAATTCCGTCGTTATCAATATCCGCGATGTCAAATCCACCGAAATCAGGTCCAAGAGCGTGTACGTGAAGACCTGCTCCTCCTGTTGGGCTCCATGTCACTGTGGCAGGGAATGAGTTAGTTAAACAGTTGAATTCCACTACTGTAACGTTGTCAGACTTACCTGGATTGGTTGCCGCCCCTGTAAGATAGTCTACACCTTGATTGCGAACTAGCCACATGTCTACGTCATCACAATTTCCACTAACTGGGTTTGTTTGACTAGGTTCTCCCCAATCTCCCAATTCCAGTTCTGTGTAAGAGTTCTGAGTTGAGTCGCCTAGGCTGGTAATCTGCCCCTGAGTGCTTGAGGTGATTGGGCCCATGTAAGTGACTGTGCGTTGATTCTTAAGATCGGCTAGCAATTCTAAAGTGACGATATCGTCGTTGTCGTCATCATTCAAGTCTGCTACAGCAAGATCCCACATCCAAACAACATCGAACTGCTGTCCGATTGAGAATGTGTCAACGCTGCATCCATCGTTTTCTATGATTGTAACGTTACCTGGCTTGTCAACAACGATTGCGCCAGATGCATCCTGCTTCAAAGGCCTGTTACGAGCATAAATTACGATGTCGATTGCGTCGTCTCCGGTGAATTCACCGACTTCGACTTGCTGAGTGTTGGAATGATCTTCGAAATTCGCATCCTGATTCGCATTGGCCGATGTCCAAATATCAGAACGCTTCTGGAATTGTCCATTTTCGTTCCACAATACAGTTATTTTCGTACTACGGTCATTGGCTGTTACGATATCTAGGTCTCCGTCACAATCGAAGTCTCCAAGAGCAACATCTACAGGGTCTGTGTCTGTTGTATATGTTCTTGAAGTCGATGCGGAAACAAGGTTCGCGGCAGTCGTTGAAAGTAGCATTACTAAGACAAGGAGTAGCGCTCTAGCGCGTCCGTCTTTATTCATAGTCTTCCAAAGCATCATCATCACTCGCTTCTTCGGAGTTCAATTACCACTTTAATTCCTTTGGGAAGGTGAGTTTTCTAAAATAGAGAAATAGCCACGCAGTGCAACGGATAGCCGAATAACGCTGAAACTGATAAATTAAATCATAGTCCAGAGGATAACCAAGCAGGAGAAGGTCCCCATCCGGTAGCATCTCCACCGTGAACTTTCACTATTTTTCCAGCCCTAAACATACTCTCCAAGAATAATTCAAGTTCTAGACCTTCCCTGTCCCCGAGGTAATCGCTTGCAGCGAGTGCGATTGTTTCAGTTGAAATTGCAGTTACCCCGTATTTCCTAACAACAATTCGCAGTAATTCCTTCAACCAAGATTCTGCCATTGGATCTTTGACCATGGGGCCTTGAGCAGGGTGCGGTTCCTCAAGTTCATCCAACTGTTCTCTTAACTCGTCTGAGTTGGGGCGGACGGGATTTTCAAGACCAACCTCGATTAATTTGGCAGTTAAGTCGAGTTGCCCAATAGGTCGACGAATGATTGGAATTCGAGAAGGGTCTGGCTCCGGGCCCATATCTTTTGGTTTACCCGAAGGCATTACATCAGGATCACTAGCTATTCCTGAATTAGAAATCTTGGTGCTGTCAACTGCCATAGGCATCATCCAACCGACCTTCCTTAGGCCGAGTTCAGCAACAATGCCTCTTACCCAATCAGCGTCCCCTTCAAGCAAGACATCTATGTCTTCTTCCTCACTGCGGAAGCGATAGCGAACGTATCCTCTCAACTCCTGCATGTAATCACCCTAATGGTGGTGGGAAATCAACCCACCGGTCTTATTGTGCCAGATTCCTCAGCACTGTGTGGAGGATTCCTCCGTTTCGATAATAATCAACTTCAACTGGAGTGTCTAGGCGCACATCTGCAACGAAACTAACGCTACTACCATCTGATTTGTTAGCAGTAATTGTCAATTCTTGTAGAGCCTTGACATCGTCCGTAACAGGTATGTCGAAGGATTCTGTTCCATCCAGGCCAAGGACATCGGCATCTTCACCGTCCTTGAAAGTCAGTGGAAGAACACCCATACCAACTAGGTTAGAGCGATGAATCCTTTCGAAAGATGTTGCAATAACTGCCTTCACACCTAGTAAATATGTGCCTTTCGCAGCCCAATCTCTACTACTACCTGTGCCGTATTGTGAACCTGCTAAAACAACCATTGGAGATTCGCTATCCATGGCCGCATCGAATACTGATTCGATTTGCCCAGTTTTGTGATTCATTGCGAATCCTCCTTCTGTTCCTGGCGCCATTTGGTTGCGAACTCTGACATTCGCAAATGTGCCACGCATCATGATTTCATGGTTTCCACGGCGACTACCAAATGAATTGAAATCTCCTTTCTGAACTCCTCTTTCAGTAAGCCATTTGCCGGCTGGCCCATCATCTGGGAATGCCCCCGCTGGAGAAATGTGATCTGTAGTAATCGAGTCACCTAACTTGAGCAATACCTTCGCTCCAGAAATTGATTCAATAGGTTGTGCATTCTTGGATAGACCTTGGAAGAAACTCGGAAGTCTGATGTAAGTAGAGTCATCTTGCCACGGGTAAAGAGGAGATGCTTCGCTTGGAATGGAATCCCATCTTGGTTCCTGCATTACAGTGGAGTATCTTTCTCTAAACATCTCGGGAGTAATGTTAGCCATTGCAGCAGATAACTGCTCGTCATCTGGCCAAACATCTGAAAGCATGACGGGATTACCATCGTTGCCAATACCAAGTGGGTCTCTAGTCAGGTCTACATTCAAACTTCCAGCGATTGCATATGCAACTACTAACGGAGGACTTGCAAGATAAGAGGCCTTTACTTTCTGATGGACTCTACCTTCGAAGTTACGGTTCCCGGAGATTACGGAACCTACAATCAAACCAGAATCATCAATCGCCGCCTCTATGTCTTCAGGAAGAGGTCCCGAATTACCAATACAAGTTGTGCAACCGTATCCTACGTTATTGAATCCTAATGCTGCTAAATCTACATCCAAACCATTTGCTTCGTAGTATTCTGTTACAACTCTTGAACCAGGAGCAAGTGATGTCTTGACCCATGGCTTGACCATTAGGCCACGCTCTCTTGCATTACGTGCTAACAAGCCTGCAGCTAACATAACCCCTGGGTTTGAAGTGTTAGTACATGAGGTAATTGCTGCAATAACAACATCACCGTGATTCAAGTCATACTCATCTCCTACCAATGAGGACTTGGAAAGGTCAGATTCAGAAAGACCATGCCCCTGATGACCTAACTCGTGAGTCAGTGACTCTTCGAAGTGTGAAGCCATTTTCGATAAATCCACTCTGTCTTGAGGGCGTTTTGGACCTGCAAGAGCAGGTTGGACTGTTGACAAGTCCAATTCAAGAAGGGCTGTGTAACTCTTCTCTGGAGTAGACGAGTCGTACCACAAACCTTGGGCTTTACAGTATGCTTCAACCCCTGCAATATGTTCCTCTTCTCGTCCAGATAATCGCATGTAAGATAGAGTATTGTCATCAACTGGGAAGAAACCACAAGTTGCCCCGTATTCAGGCGCCATGTTAGCAATAGTTGCACGGTCAGGCAATGATAGAGCAGCCATACCTTCTCCGAAAAATTCTACGAACTTTCCAACTACACCGTGTTCACGAAGTAATTCTACGATTCTTAATGTCATATCCGTAGCAGTGACGCCAGGGTTTAGAATGCCATTCAGGCGGAAACCTATGACATCAGGAGATAGCATGTAGATTGGTTGCCCTAGCATAACAGCCTCAGCTTCAATTCCACCAACACCCCAACCAAGGACGCCGAGTCCGTTGATCATAGTAGTGTGAGAGTCTGTCCCGACCAGAGAGTCTGGTAGCCAAATTCCGTTTTCTTGGCGAGCTACTGTAGCGATCCATTCTAGATTTACCTGATGCACAATTCCTCTGGAAGGAGGAACTGCTCGGAAATTTTCTAGTGATTGTTGCCCCCACTTCAAGAAAGTATATCTTTCCATATTTCGATGGTATTCGATATCTAAGTTCATTTCAAGTGCTTCTGCACTAGACCCTGAAACATCTACTTGGACAGAATGGTCGATTACCAAATCTACTGGGACTTGAGGATTTACTTTTTCCGGGTCGCCGCCCATCTCAACCATTGCATCTCTCAGAGCCGCTAAATCTACAACTGCAGGAACTCCCGTGAAGTCCTGAAGGATAACTCTGGAAGGTCTGAAAGGAATTTCTCCACGCTCACCGTTCGCTGTCCAATTAGCGATGTTCCTAACATCTTTTTCTGTGATTAAGAAGCCATCACAGTTCCTTAGTGCCCCTTCCAGCAATACTCGAATAGAATAAGGAAGAGAAGATGTATCTAATCCGGCTTCATCAAGAGAATCCAAAGAATGGTAGTGTCCACCTAATGAAAATTCTCTCTTCGAAGAGAAGTGGCCCGAGTCGCTCATAGAGCGATGCGGCATGCCAAATCATATCAACATAACTAGGGAAACATTCACCAGAATTTGTACCATGCTTCACCGTCAACGACTCCGTAATCGGTAATTTCGATAGACACAATGGTGACGTCGTACGATGGTTTGTCGTTCGCTCCTGTGTTGACATTAGAAATTGCATCTATGTATTCGAGTCCATCTGTAACCGTTCCATAGACTGTGTGGCAGGAACTTGATGAACAATCTTTGTTCTTGTTTTCAACACAACCGCCTCCATTAGGCGCCTGTTCTTGGTCTCCATCTAACCAGCAAGGGTTTGAATCGGAAGGTACGATGTAAAATTGGCTTCCATCTGTGTTTAGACCTGCATGCGCTGCAGCAAGAGAACCTACACCGTGTCTTAATCCATTAGTGTGCTCGCTTGGTAGAGACCATTGATTCAATTGACAGGTCTCCGCAGTGTATTCGACCCCTTCTGAGTTTGTAGTTTTACCATTACAGTAACCGTACCATTTTGCAGTATAACCTCCAGCACCGCTATTTAGTTCAAAATCGCCACCTTGAATCATGAAGGGGTCATTCTCTGGAGTTTGCGGGTTGTCACCAATTACTCTATGGAAAATGACATTGTCGTACTTACCATCTTCTGCCAAGAGAATGAAGTTCTCGACATGTAATGGAGCTTCAGCACGATGTAATGCAATTGTTACCTTCTCGTCATGCAGAATACCTGAATCATCTGTCCAGGTTATTCTCATTACTGCTTCTGCATCTTCAAATTCATCATCGGTTTGGACAAACTGTATAGCTGCCAAGATAATCAATAGCGCTGCTACAATTGCAAAAAGTCCAGCAGGAGTAGGAGTGCCATCATTGGTCAGCCTTGGAAAGATTGTTTCTGAAATGGAGTTATCCTGCATCTCATTCAGTATTTGGTTATAGAGTGCGCTAGATTGCTTATCTCGAGGGTTCATTTTTACTGCATCTCGAAGCAACTTTGCGGCTTTACGGTAATCTGAACTTGAATTACTTTTACTAGCCTGCATGAATGTTGCTTGTCCTGCTAAACGAAGCGTTGTAGCTTCTTTTCCATCAGGATCGATTTTCCGAAGAATATCTAGCGCTCCATTGGTTTTACCTTTGGTTAGAAGCTTCTCTACATCCTTCCAACCATCAGCAATCTTTTCATCGGCCATGATAATCCGAAACCGCTAACAGTTTTGAGGCCTACCCTTAGGGGAATTGTGAAAATATCATCAACACATTCAAAGAGCGTAAGCCAACGCAGGTGCGCAATGGTAATCCCCCGTAGGGGGCCCAGCCTAAGGGGAAAACCCGAAATGGACAAGGTCGTAAACGATTTCACCATCAACATAGCAACAGCAAATGGAACCGGTTCTCAATCTGCGAACCTAATTCTTTTACAGACATTATTTGACATGGGAATCCCTGTAAGTGGAAAGAATTTATTCCCTTCCAATATCTCAGGATTGCCGACTTGGTACATCGTTCGCCTCTCCGATTTAGGGTACCAAGCACCAGGTGATAGAACACATATTCAGGTTCTTGTAAACCCCGCAACATGGGATGAAGATTTGGCAGGTTTAGAGCCAGGAACAGTAGTCATTTGGAATACAGACTCTAAGATGGAAATGAATCGAGAAGACATAATCTCTTACCCGGTACCGATGACAAAAATCGCCCGTGGCTTAAATCCAAAACTTGCGAGAATGATTGCGAACGTAGTTTATGTCGGAGTTATTGCTGAGTTAATAGGAATGGACCAACAGGTTCTGGAAGAAGCAATCTCAAAACAATTCGGTGGTAAAGCAAAAGCAATTGAATTGAACTCTGAAGCAGCCCGTTTAGGCCGTAGCTACTGTGCTGAAAATTTCACAAAGTCAGACCCTTACACTGTTGAGGCTAGAGAAAGAAAAGAAGGTGGATTCTTCGTTGAAGGTAACGAAGCAGTGGCTCTTGGCTCAATATTTGGAGGAGTCCAAATGTTGTCTTGGTATCCAATTACACCATCATCTAGTTTAGCTGAAGGAATTATTGCTTGGTTACCTGAATTACGAACTCATGAAGGTAAGGCAACCTATGCAGTATTACAAGCAGAAGATGAATTGGCCGCTGCGGGAATGGTCATTGGAGCAGGCTGGGCTGGGGCTCGTGGAATAACGGCTACATCCGGACCTGGAATCTCTCTAATGCAGGAATTTATTGGCCTAGCATATTTCGCAGAAGTACCATCTGTATTTTGGGATGTTAACCGAGTCGGACCGTCCACTGGATTGCCAACTAGAACCCAACAAGGAGATTTGGCAATGCTTTACGAAGGAAGCCATGGAGATACACAACACATCGTTTTCATACCGGGAACTGTTGAAGAGTGCTTTGAGTTTGGATGGAGAGTGTTTGATGCTTCAGAGCGATATCAAACACCTGTCTTCGGATTCTCTGATCTAGATTTAGGAATGAACAGATGGGCATCTCATGGATTTGAATACCCTGATGTACCAATGGATAGAGGAAAGGTTGTTCTTACCAAAGAGCAACTGGATTCAATCGAAAATTATGGCCGTTACAGAGATGTTGATGGCGATGGAATCCCATACAGAACACTACCTGGTTCAGGATTAGATCCGATACTCTACAGAGGTACTGGGCACGATGAAGATGGCGCTTATTCAGAAAAGCCTGATGTCTACTACAAGTTAATGCAGCGCTTGAAGCGTAAGATTGACGGAGCACGCGATAAGTTACCAGCACCAGTTATGCGAGAAGAAGAAGAACAAGATATTGGGATTGTATTCTATGGTTCAATGGAGAACACCATCGAAGAAATCGATGACATTCTAGAAGGAATGACTGGAAAGAAAGTAAGCACTTGTAGAGTAAGGGCGCTACCACTTCACAGTGAAGTTCAAGCATTCATAGAGAGGCACAACACAGTGATTATTCTAGAAATAAATCGCGATGCACAAATGAATGGAATCATGCGTAAAGAGTATCCAAACCATCTACTAAACAAGATGCACAGCGTTGCATACAGTGATGGAATGCCACCTCGTGCAAGATTGTATGCTGAGCGTATCATGGAAGTTCTAAAGGAGGTGGGTGCATGAGTGAAAAGCCTGTAAAAGCAATCAAACTCAATGTTATCAACGAGCCTAAGGATTCGTACACTGGCGGGAAATCTTCGCTTTGCCCAGGATGTGGACACGACCAGATTTCTAGCGTGATTGTAAACTCCGCTTGGGAAAATGGTCTGGAACCACACAGAATTGCAAAGATGAGTGGAATCGGTTGTTCATCCAAGACTCCTGCTTACTACCTAGGTCAATCTCACGGATTCAATACGGTCCACGGCAGAATGCCTTCGGTAACTACTGGAGCTAATGTTGTCAACAAGGACCTAACATACCTTGGTGTTTCAGGAGATGGAGACTCTGCATCTATTGGAATTGGTCAACTTATTCACGCAATAAGGCGAAATGTCAACATGGTTTACATCATTGAAAACAATGGTGTTTATGGTCTGACTAAGGGCCAATATTCTGCTACAGCAGACGTGGGTTCGAAGAAGAAGAAAGGAGCGACTAATGAAACACAGCCTATCGATTTGTGTGCAATGGCTATCAACCTGGGTTGCTCATTCGTAGCACGTTCTTTCAGCGGTTCCAAGAAACAATTGACTGCAATTATCAAGGCTGCAATGTCTCACAAAGGATTTGCATTGATCGATGTAATCAGCCCTTGTGTTACTTTCAACAACAACGATGAATCTCTTCGCTCATACGGATATGTCAAGGATAACCAAGCCGAGTTACACTCTGTAGGATATATTCCGCACTTCTCACCGCTAGAACAAGTGGAAGTACCTGCTGGTTCCTTTAGAGACATTACTCTGCATGATGGCTCAACTATGCGCTTGGAAACTATTTCCGAGGACCACGACATCTCAGATGCCGTTGCTGCACTAGGTGCTCTTCATCAAGCAGATGCTGACAAAAAGCACGTAATGGGATTGCTTTACTTCGACGGAGAAAAACCTGCTCTAGAAGACGACCTAGAACTACATGATACCCCGATAGTCGAGATGGGAGATGACATTCTTAGGCCTAGTGCTGCTAAACTTGATGACGTAATTGCACAATTACGTGGTTGATTAGCACCGTTTACTTGAAGAATGAGAGGCTTTTGGGCCATCTGCTAGTCTCTTAGTGTAGCGGTCCATCATTGTGGGTTCTGGTCCCGCAGACCTCGGTTCAAATCCGGGAGAGACTACCTTAAATTTCGTCTGTTCCCGAATTGTGATCGGAAGTTAATGTGGGTACAGATGAAGACTACTTGTACTAATATCCGAGTTGTAGCCAGAACTTTGAGTTCTAAATCCAGACATCGTTTTCAGCAGTTAGGTCACTATCTGCTTCACCTGTATTGACTACTCCACGTGGCTCAACCAGCATAATTTGACACTCTTTTTCTGCAACCGGTTTGTGCATTACCCCTTTGGGAACAACATACATTTCACCAGCACCTAACTCGACTACTCCATCTTCTAACTCTATTTTCATAGAGCCTTCAATCACGATAAAAACCTCGTCAGTATCTGGATGATTATGCCACACAAACTCTCCTTCGAGCTTGGCTAGTTTGAATTGGTAATCGTTCATCTCTGCGATTACTTTAGGCGACCAGTGGTCTGAAAATTTACTAAGTTTATCTGCAAAGTTGATGCTTTTCATATCCTCACCTCAAGGCTCGCTCGTTGGATCCCAGCCTGAAACGTAATTACATTCCATGGCCTTTATCGCTTCCATCTCACTAGAAATATCGACTTCTAAAGATGCTAGATTTTCAACAATCCGTTCAGGTCTGCTAGACTTTGGAATTGTGATACAGCCACTATCATAACAGAACTTTATCGCTACTTGGGCAGGAGTGCATCCAAGCCTTTGTGCAATTGTTGCAAGTTCTGGATCATCGACTTTGTGACCTCTAGCCAAAGGAGAATAGGCCATGACTTTGGCACCGATTCCTTCTGTGGCCTGGAATAATTGTGGACGCTGTAGCCACGGGTTGAACTCGACTTGGTTAACTGCTGGCATGTAAGATGCGTATTCTTTCATGCCTTCAAGATGGGTTGCGCCGTAATTTGAAACACCGATTGCTTTGACCCAGCCTTGTTCAAGGCAGTACTCCATTCCTTTCCAAACAGGAGCTCTGTGTTCTGAATTCTCTGGCGGAGCGTGGACAAGATACAAGTCGATGTAATCTGTATCAAGGAGTTCAAGAGATTTCTTGCAATGCTCTAGAACCTCTTCGTATCCAGTTGCGTGACCTCGACGTAATTTTGTAGTAATGAACAATGATTCACGGTCTACTCCAGACTCCTTAATCGCTTCACCAACCTCATGTTCGTTATTGTAAGCACGTGCGGTATCGATGTGAGTGTAGCCTGCCTCTAGTGCTGCGAGAACTGAACTTTTACATTCACCTTCTTCAGACATTAGGAAGACCCCTAGGCCGAATTGAGGGACTTCATGAACAAATTCTTCGCCCCCGTTTGGAGTGCTGTGACTGATTCGCATGATTGCCCTAAACCAAACTCATTGATAAAATGCAATCCGGCATCATTCTTCTTCAGACCAGGTCTTTCTCATCGTTTTACCAGTAAGTTGCCCAGCATCAGTAATGTCCATGTCGTGCTCTACCACGAGATGACGTAGGAGTTGAGATTGGGACACTACTAGGTTGCACTTTGGACACTCTAGGGTCTTCACTGGTTTGTACCCTCTAAAGTGAAGCCTGCCTTGCTTGGTGGAAAGCATTCTAGCTGTCTTTGCAAGGATGTAAACGGCCATGATTACGAATAGCAGTAAACAACATCCCGAACTGAATCCTGAACCTGCAGGAGATGGATATTGAGAGAGTTTGATGTTTTGAGTGATCGTACCTTGTGATGATTCAAGGAGTCCCAAGTCGATGTTGTGAACGAATTCTTCACCTCTTAATGTTAGGAGAATCCTTGTACCATTATCTTCTTCATTAACAGACAAAACCATTGTGTAGTTGCCGTATCTATCGGTTTGAGCTGTGTTACCACGGAACTTCAGGCAATCATTTTCACCATCCTCACAATCTATTCCAATGTCGTAAAGTTGGACTTGAGAATTGTCGGCATATGTGGCTCGCCCAGTGATTATGTAAGACTCTGCACTTACAGTTACAGAGAAAAAAACAACCAATAGAACCGGGATTAGGATTCTCCTCATGGTAGTGCTATCGAGGTTCTACTTTTAGAATCTTGATTCTCACCAGCCAGATTTCAGAAACAGTGTTTCATCAATCCTACAAAAAACAACTTCACTGTGATTAGATGAATAGGAAGGCGATATTTGTCAGCAGTATTGTGATTGTTAGCCAAACGCTTAGTTTGTGTAACAGATCGAACTTCTTCATATTATTCTCATCTTTAGCGCGGTTGGTTGCTGGGGTAATCAGATAACAAATTGAGGAAGCAAGTAAAGTAAATCCTGAAATGGCTAAGTGGTAATTTCCACCATCGCCGGTAATCATCATAATCGCTAAACTGGTCGCTGCTAATACCGCTATGAATATGAAAAATTTAGGCCATAATCCTCTAATCGCTTTACCAAATTCATTTGCAGCCAACTTTTTCGAAAGTGTTGGAATGATAATAGCAACCTGGAAAATAATAATTCCCGCAATCGCACCTGGAACGTAGAAATGCATAATTCGTCGAAAGCAGGACTGCTTAAGAATTGATGTAATTTTGAAAATGAAAATCAACATATTTGGTTGTGCATTGATTATCCACAATTCAAGCGATAGTATTACAATCGACTAAGTCAGAGTAACTATCATGTTGTATCTATTGAATCCGAAGTATTGGTTTAGGGCTATGAAGTACCACCCAATTCGGACTGTTTTCTATGCATGTTGTGTATTGAGTGGAATCTTGTATACCTGGGCAAGTAGCTTGGAGAATTGATTGACACACCGTGGCCCTTGTCTATTTGTGTAACTAATCTTTAAGTCCATCAAGGAAATCATCACTCAAATCGTCACCCAGTTTTATCAACTCATCACGCCTTGATTCTGGAATCATCATCATCTCACCCAATTCAACTGCTGAGAAATCTTTCATGGCAATAGGAAACCCTGCTTCTACCATTTGTAAAGTCACAACGTACTGTAATTCTTTTTGACCTAGATCAGGAAACCCTTCCCCTGGTTGAACCAAGTCATTGCGGTAGTTTTCCAATAGCCGTTCTCGATATTCTACTGTCTGTTTAGGACCAACTTCGATTACGAACTCGAACTTCTCAGTAACCATTCCACCATGCTCGTCAGTATATTCTACTTCGAGTTTGTAAACACCAGGTGTAAGCTCAGCATTCAAAATTTGTTCATTAGGGAAACTGATACCAACTTCGCTATGTCCTATGATTGATAAACATCCATCATGATGGTCATATGATTCACTAGGAATATTCTTCGTGATTAGCCGGTTTGAGGTTTGAGAACCTTCTCCCCAAACAACAATGCCTTCATCATTGACTAGGTGTGCCTTGCAGCTGTTCAGGTTAGGAGCGGCCCAATCAGGATCAGTGAACTTAATTTCAAAGTCGAACGCTTCTCCATAGTTCAGTTTTCCATCTTGCAAATTTTCTGAAACGCTAAGTTCAGCAGTTGGATTTTGGAATGGTAGACTAAATGAATTGCTCGTAGCATAAGATGTCACCATTCCATTCATTGCTTTTATTCTAAATGCGGCCTGTGAACTACCTGGTAAGATTCCAAAGTCCATAGTTACAGAATTGTTTCTATCTGGTATTCCAATGGGGAGCCAAATATCATGGCCCCATGAATATTCTAACTGATACAACACGTCTGGCATTTCTGTGGCATCAGCAATAGACCATGAGATAGTTACTTTTTCATCTCTAGAATTAATTTCAGTAGGTATTCTATCAACTGAAATTTGAGGCTGTTTTGAACCATCATAAAATGCATCAACTAATGTTTCGGTTCCGTTATTATCGATATGAACTAAATGAATTTCACTCATTTGTGTTGTTTCTTTAAACAAAACTAACGAAGTGTATTCCTCGACTTCCAAGCCTTCATGCTTGTGGTGTAATTCGTGTGGGTTTTTTACGATTACAGCGGTCTCAATAAGATCATTATTCTCATCGAAAGCTCTGACCTCGTACCTCTGACCTCGGCCATCTATCTCACTTTCTTTCGGCTTTATTGCTGAATTATCCATAGTGTAGGTGTAGTGTAATTTGCCAGTAGCATTATCGCCGACGGATAAAGCTACAATTCTTGTCTTGCCATCATCAGAGCGTCCAGTTGGGTTTCCAACTTCCCAATCGCTGAACAAATCAAATAGATGGTCCCACCTGTAAATTGAAACCCATCTTACGAAGTAAATGTTGTCGCCACCGCCAGAACAATATCCCTGCAGTTCTCGGATATCCGGACTAATTAACGACTCAGTATTAGTTTCCGTATCTGGGAACCAAGAAGTCCACCCTAAATCTTCAATGGTTCTATCAGAACCGTACAAATCATTCCACGTAGTATCATCACCATCCGCCCCACACTCAGGGCCAATATGTCCTCCCCACGTTCCATCTCCTACACCCCAAGCAATAGTTTCACTAGCAGTTCCGATTTCTTCTTCTTCACATTCATCAATGCCAGGGTCATAAACGCCATTATCGTTTACATCAACAACTCCCGTAGTACAGTTTATCCAAGGCCAAGTTTCAACATAAGTACCCCCTAAAGGTCCCAAATTATGGTTTAATTCATGAGCAACTACATGTTTTTTTAAGCAAGCATTTGATAATTTGGAAATCGTCACAAAACTATTGATGTCTAATTCGCTGCCAGAAGCCCACTCAGGTGTACTCGAACCGCATATTCCATCACCTGAACTTTCAGAAATCAGCGTTTCTCCGTTTGGGAAAAGTAAGGCTAATTGGTCAGGATAGGGAATATTACCCGTCATTTCAGAATAAATCATTAGAATATTAAGCAACTCAATTCCTTGAACTTTGAAATCACCTGCATTATAATCAGATGCAGTTCTGAATAGTCTAGTATCAATCTCAACTGGATTTACATTAGTAGGGAAAACAGTATCTAGCCCCTCGGTTCCCTTTGAAATCATTGTTGCAGAGGGTATAGATCCATCAAATGTAATTGGTACGTAATGCAAGTTTAGATCGTGAGTTGCGTTAAACCAAGCCACATGGAATAACTTGTCATTAGCCGTATTTGTATCTAAATAGGCGATTTCTCCGTCTGGAGAAATATGCTCAATTTTAGCAAACAATCCAATTGGAATTGGGTCATCAATTCCCGGATGCGTTACCCAATCTGCAGGTAATTGGAAGTTAGCACTATCGAGATAATTTTTACGTTGTGGATTCTGGACTGCAGTGTGTATCTTTTCGATTGATTTAGTACAGAATACTAAGATGCAGTACTGCAATGTAACCTTTACATCAACAGTTGCAAAATCTCCACTATCGATAAACACTCGTACCAGGGTATCTTTCCCTTCGACTAATCGGACATCATTATTCGCTGTTTGAATTGCTTGAGTAACCTCAATTCTTTCTACAGAAACATCTGTGATTGGATAAATAAGTGGCAAAACCCAATCGAAATTGAACGCTTGTTCGTACATCCACTCTTTTCCATTAACCATAATCTCAATCTTCACATCAGCCTGTGTCGAATCTGTGAAGAAATTTAGTGCTGTTGCTTCAGTGACAAGATTTTTTGTCATGAAGGTAAATGTGGAAGCGATTGAGTTTACAGGTGCCATAGGGACTAGCGAATCAAGATTAGAAATGCTTCTTCCCTCAGCATCTGAAGCAACGGGTGTCATTATTCCGCAATCAACCAATTCACAATCCATTGACATGTAACTCAGTGCAGGGTTACCTTCAACCTGACTAACCAATGTTCTGTCATTCAAATGTACTAAGATATTTGCAGGAGAAACATCAAAATCACTTGATGTAATTGCCAGAGAAATCGAATGGTCGACAGATTTGACCATTAATCTTGCAAATGCTGAATTACCATCTTGATCTTTTAATTCAATGTCTTGTTTGTAAGAATCCATCCACTCTCCATACAAAGTTCCTGACTGTTGCCCTATATGACCATCAATCGTTGGCAGCCACAATCCCATCGCTTCTCTTGGAGTGGCTGGAGCAGTTGCATTTACACCGGTATCTTCATCCTCACTCGAACCGTCAAGACAGCCAGGTACTAGAGTGGTAGAAAGCACCATTATCAATGATATAAATATGGGTTTACTGAGGTATAGAGCCTTACGCATATACTTTAATTTAACATTGATTACATTATCATTACGGTCAACTTGTTTCGCTTTGGGGAAAGATGAGACAAATGGAGCGTGTCTGATTTAGATTATCCTCATTAATCTCCACTACTTGCAAAGAACATGCAGAAACACTTGGCCTTCTTCCTATCCCTAACCTTTGTTCTCGGGTCCATAGCAGGATGCTTAGGTAGTGATGACGATTCTAATTCTGACAAAGAAGATGACATCGCACAAGACTCGGACAACGAACCAGGAAACTCAACCACTGGACCTGATGTTTCTCCTTATGCAATAATTTGCCCAGACGGTACTAATGGAACGCTGGAATGGAGCGTAGAAACTTGCGCTGCGCCTGAAATATTCAGGACTGCAGATGTCTCCAATGAAACGGTTAACCTCACACTAGAATGGTACAATATTGCAGCAACAGAATGGGGTAACTACGGCCCTGTTGAAATATACGTAATAGGTGAAGACCTAGATGCTGCAAAAGACTTGGAAGATATGTACTGTGAACGCCACAAGGCACTGGACTCCAACTGGAATGAAGAGTGGGATTGTGCAAATGAGAACTATCAAATTTTCACAAGGTATGTCGATGAAGGAGGAGCCGCTATCAGTACTTTCAAGCGAACATACCTCGATTATGACTTCATGATGATGATCATGTCTGCTAAGTATCCGGGGCCAGAAGAAGATGACTACAAGCCGGTTACTCTTCACGAATACTTCCATATTTTCCAACATTCACAGATTAGTGATGAGTGCAGCGGAGACAGTAGAGATACCTGTGAGAGAGACCCGAAGATGGGAGGAAAAGACAAACCCTGGTTCGCAGAAGGCGGAGCTGAATTCATGGCTCAATCATTGTATTCTACTCAAGATGGAGTAGGTGAAAACTATCTTCGAGAAGTTATGCAGCGTAAGTTGGAAATGTCACAAGAAGGATATAATTCTCAAGATGAAGAGTTAGATCAACTTGGATACAATTCTGAAGTGAATGCTTACGACGTTGGTGCTTGGTTCATCGCTTATCTGATTCATAATGAAGGAGAATCTGCGTTCATTGATGGATTCTATGGAGACCTAGATGAGTTAGGGTTTGAGGTTGCATTTGAGAATAACTTCAACAAGACCAAGGATGAATATCTTGCAGATTTTTACACGTTCTTTGCTCAGCCCGCAGAGGAAGTAATGGCATTATTCCCTGAACATTCAGAAGATACTGAAGAGCAAAACTGAATGATTTTATCTAATTCAAGAAAAGATATTCAGCGGATGTGGAGTTGCATAAATCCCAGTTATTGTGATATCTGAATACATCTAAGTTCGGCTGTTTTGCAATTCATTCAGGTTGACAATTTGGACAATAGTCCAACCTTCTACGCCCAGGACGTGTGTGAATGATTAGATGCCCACAATTGTGGCATTCTCTGTCATTACGAGTAAATACCCAGTGCCTTGCTCTTCCTCGAGACTGGCCAACGCTTCTGAGTTTGTCATACAGGTCTAAATCGACGGTAATACCTGGAACATCATATGATTGACGAGACAGGAATAAGGCTTGTTCAGCAAGCCTTTTCTTCTCTTCATCACTAAGTGAAGATACTGTTCTATCAGGGTGGAGACCAGAAGTGAATAAGACTTCACTGCGTAGATAATTACCAATTCCTGCAAAGAAACCTTGATCCAATAACAGAACCTTCAAACGCCTTCTTTGGAACTTTTTCTGGTTCATATGTTCAACCAATTCCTCGACCGTAGTTTCAGGAATGACAACATCTGGCCCTAACTTTGAGAGATATGAGTGGCCTGATAATTCCCAAGGTTCCATCAACAAAATATCGGTTGCAGACCATAGACGGCAAGTGTGTTTTTCAGTTGTTAACGAGATTCTAAGAGAACGATTCCACTTCTTAGCAGCCGTTTCTTTTAGGTTTACAGTCCATCGTCCATACAATTGGTTGTGACTATACATAACAAAATTGTCAAAGTGAATCAGCATTGCTTTTCCACGAGCTTCAACACGATTGACTGTTTTTCCAATGAAATCTTGTCTTGCTTCAAAGAATCGTGGCACTGTGATTTCAACATCTTCGATGACCATTCCCTCCAATGCTTTGCGAATCTTATTCGCAGCACGATGGATTTCAGGCCCTTCTGGCATGGATTAATCTCATTCTATCTGATTAATAATGTCTGTATTATTCTATGACTAGCAACAAGTTTTCAAAAGCAGAACTACAATCTTGCAATTGTGTCAGCGTTCTCTTCGTCTTTACTAGACATTCCGAACGGGGTGGAGCGCTGGCACTTCGTAGCATATGACCAACTGAACCAGGAACTCTTGCCTGAAGCCGAACCCGAGTCATTGGGATTGATATTCATAGAAACTTCTTGGAAAGCAAAACAGTTGCCATATCACAAACAAAAATTAGCCCTACAGTTGTCCAATCAAAGACATTTTGCATTGGAGATGCAGCAACTTGGCCACCCGATTAGTTACGTCTTTAGCGAAAAAGAATATTCGCTAATTTTAGAAGAAATCGTAAAAGAATATGGGGAGATTACTGTTACTAAACCTGCAGAATTAACTCTCAGAAAATCGATTTCGAATCTTATCAGCGAAAATAAAATCAAGATATTAGATCACAAAGGCTGGCTAACAACTTCTGAAGATTTCATATCAAGTGTTGGAGATAGTCCACCTTGGAGAATGGATAAATTCTACCGCCATCTAAGAAAGAGTCGAGGTATAATGCTCGATGGAGACGGCAAGCCAGTCGGCGGTTCATGGTCACTGGATGATCAAAACCGATTGCCGTGGGATGGTGCTGTAGAGTTGCCAAGTAATCCTGAATTCAAGCCAGATAATATCACAACCGAAGTAATCCAAATGATTGAGGAAAAATATTCACACCATCCCGGAAAAATTATTCCTTCTAATCTCCCAACGTCAATAACTGATGCGAATCGACTTTGGAAATGGGCGAAATCTTCGGTTATGCACTGGTTTGGACCTTACGAAGATGCGATGACACAAGAACACAAAACACTGTTTCATACAACGGTTTCATCGCTTCTAAACCTCAATCGATTAATGCCAAAAACTCTTCTTGACGATACTTTGAAATTAGAAATTCCGCTTAATTCGAAAGAAGGTTTTGTGCGGCAAATAATTGGCTGGAGAGAATTTGTACGACATGTTCACGAATTGACGGATGGGTTCGAAATAGAAAAGGAAGATATTCCTGCTCGCAATGGTGCAGGATGGGAAGGAGAATGGAGTAAGTCCCGAATTACACCCAATGTTCTAGAGAATAATCTAGGACTCCCTCCTACTTATTGGGGAGAGAAAAGTGGAATGTTATGCCTAGATACTGCTGTTTCAGACGTAGTTGAAACTGGTTATGCGCATCACATTCCTCGCCTCATGGTTCTGGCAAATATTGGAAATCTCTTGGGAATCAATCCTCGTGAGTTAACAGATTGGTTTTGGGCTATGTTTACGGACGCATATGATTGGGTAGTTGAGCCGAACGTGCTTGCAATGGGAACCTATGCCGTTGGAGATGTTATGACAACTAAACCGTATGTTAGCGGTACACCATACATCAAAAAGATGGGAGATTATTGTGGAGATTGTTCACTTCATTTCAAAAAGTCCTGCCCCATTTCAGACATGTATTGGAACTTCTTAGAAGAAAACCAAATGCATTTTCCCAAGAATCACCGTATGGCAATGCCTATGCGCAGTTTAGCCAAAAGAACTCAACAAGCCAAAGATACAGCCAGAGAAGTTACAGAATATGTTAGAACACAAATGTCTCAAGGAATGGAATTAGATCCTGAAATCCTTGAAAGAATTAAAGCATGATCAAACGAATCGAATCAAGAACTTTGAGACCCAACTTATCATCATGATACTCATGAATGATGCGATTGCATACTTCGCCCATGGCTTCTTTTCTTTCTTTGGCGGGAATGGATCAATTCCCATGTCTATAGCTGTGGCCAACATCTCGAGATCCTCCTCAATTGTGACCATGATGGTGCCAGACCATGTTATGTCTTGAAACCATTTGTGTGTTGGGCCGCAATATGAGCGAAGTCCCGAGTGGCCTATCTATGCCAGATTTGGAACGAAGACCTCCTCGTCCATCAGCGACATTGATGATAACTAGAGATGGCGAGAAAGGCGTTGAAGTTCTACTCGGCCACAGATGCGAAACAATGCCTTCATTCCCTGGTTACTGGGCGTTTCCTGGAGGTGGAGTATCACGTGTCGATAAAGCGGCAAGTGAAGTAATTGGAATCTCATTCCAACACTGTGCGATTCTGAGAGAGTTAGTTGAAGAATTGGGGTTAGCGCCCGAGGATGGAAGGTTAGTTTCGGTTGAAGAAGACTTCAGAAGAATGGTTGTTGATGACAAAGCAAACTGGTTTCCACTTGCCCTGGATGGAGATATTTCTGCAGACACAACTGGTATGCGAATTATCTCGATGCGTACAACTCCTCCTTTTGGTCCAATGCGATTTGAAAATACATTTTTCCACATTCATTCACAAGACCATGATGAGTTCTCGCTTGTAGGTCAAACCGAGTTTGAAAATGCTAGATGGATGCGTCCATGCGATGTAATAGGTGCTTGGCAACATAATGCTATCAAAGTTGCACCACCTGTTGTCACACTGTTGATGGAGGTTGAAAGATGTCTTGGATTGATGGAACAAGATATGGAAAAAGTTGCTATGGATTTAGAAACAAGGATGCCTGGTCGTCGCTCAATTCTATTCGCCCAAGGTGTAGAAGTAGTACCGGTAAAAACCGCAACTCTACCACCTGCCGACCACACAAATTGTTACCTCGTGGGCGACCCTGAAGGCGAGTTCATAGTTGTCGATCCTGCGTTTAGACATAGAGAAGGAATGGAAGATGTAGCTGAAGCGGTTGAAAGACACAAAGGGGAACTAGTAGCCGTATTCTACACACATGGTCATAGTGACCACATGGCAGATGTAGGGTTGCTAAAAGAAGCGTTTGATGTTCCCGTTTGGTCAGCATCAACATCCGCTGACCGAATGCTCAAAGATGGAGAGGTTCTCAAACTTGGTAATCAAGAATGGACCGTACTTCATACTCCTGGACACCATCCTGAACACCTGTGTTTAATTTCGGAGTCCGGCCTTATTGCAGGGGACATGGTGGCCGGAATTGGTACAATTCTTATTCCACCAGGACAAGGAGACATGATGACTTACATCGAACAATTAGAGCGTTTACTGGACTTGGACCCACACCTAATGTTCCCATCCCATGGACCTGTTATTCCTCTTCCGTTTATGACATTAGAGCACTACATTAAGCACCGTTCATCACGTCATGATAAGGTATTGGCAGCAGTTGAAGCAGGCCATAATATCCTCGAAGATATTGCTAGGGTATCCTATGAAGACACACCGGATGCTCACCCCGGATTAGCAGTCGACCAGACTCTTTCTCACTTACTCTCACATGAAAAAGGTGGAAAGGTAAGAACCACTGACGGTGGCTGGGTGCGGGTATGAAGGATGTGATGAGTGGACTTGACTTGCGCGCTATTGCTAGCGAATTACAAGTCATGGTCGGTGCTCATTGCAGGAAAAGTTACCAGCCCCATTATGAGCAAGTAGTATTACGTTTACGAACTAAAGAAGGGGGCAACTCCGATTTAGTTTTGATTCGAGGAAAGCGTATCTACCTGAGTAAGAGAGACCGACCTATGCCTCAAAATCCGGCTCCATTTGCAATGGTGTTACGAAAGTCGTTGTCTAATGCACGGCTAAGGACTATTGAACAAATAGGATATGATCGAATTCTAAAATTCGTTTTTGAGAAGCCATTTGGAATGTTTCACATTTACGTTGAAGTGTTTAGAGATGGAAATATCATTTTGACGGATGGCGATGATGTTATCATTCAACCTTTAACACACAAATCATACGCAGATAGGGTACTGAAAAGAGGCGTCGTCTACACTCCACCTCCTGCCGCTACAAACCCTTACGAACTTGATTACGATTCATTTTGTGAATTAATGAATGATAGTGATAGAAACCTGGGCCGCACATTAGGAGGCGGTCTGAATCTAGGTGGAGCTCTTGCTACAGCAGTTTGTGTTGAAGCTGAGCATAGCGCTGATGCTGAAATCAAAGACGCTGATTTACAGAAAGTTTGGGATTCACTTCAATCGATTCTACAAGGAGATTGGAAAGGGCACTTATTCCTCAAAGAAGGTGGAATTGAGCAAGCCTGGCCGGTAATTCCTGCCACACTTACAGACTATGAAAGGAAAGACTTCCCCACAATGAGTGAGGCTGTAGATGAATGGATGGGCCAATATGACGCCCATGCATTAGCGCGTAGAGAAGCTGAAGCACTGGATGTTGCATCACCTGGAAGAGGATATTCAACTGATGTTGACCGCCTTGAAAGAAGGCTAGCACAGCAAGAAAAGGCATTGGAAGGATTTGGTACTAAGGTCGAAAAGCAACAAGAAATCGGTCATATAATTCAAGAAAATTGGACTCATGTCGAGCAATTGTTGGCTCAAATCAAAGAGGCGGTTGAAAGTCTAGGCTGGGATGGAGTAAAGAAGGCTGTCAAAGAAATCGAATGGATTCAATCAGTGAATGCTGCAGAGAGTACTTTTGTTGCATTTATGCCTGACGATGAAGGTAAACCTGGGAATCAGGTCACACTACATTTGAACGAAACTGTTCACCAGAACGCTCAGAGATTTTTCCAATCTGGGCGTAAACAAAAGGACAAATCAGCCGGTGCAATTCAAGCCCTTGAAGATACAAAATTAGAACTTTCGAGAGCAAGGAAAAAACATGCTAAAAGAGAGGCTAGTGGCCAAATTGCTCGTGTTAAAAGAGCAAAACGCCTATGGTTTGAAAACCACAAATGGACAATGCTTCCAAGTGGCCACCTAATGGTTGGGGGACGCGATGCTAAAGGAAACGATTCTGTTGTTAAGAAGCACATGTCACTAGGCGATCGGTACCTTCACGCTGACCTTCACGGGGCTCCTTCTTGTTCACTACGAAATAATCAAGGATTTGTTGTAGACACACACCCTCCTCCTCACATTGGAGAGGATATTCCAGCTTTCCGTCTTGCCGATAAAGTTGAGGCTGAACTAGACGATGAGACTACTGAAATCGCAGCTACTATGGCTCTTGCTTGGAGTAGAGCATGGAATGGTGGTGGCGCCCATGGGACTGTTTTCTGGGTAAAGCCAGGCCAGGTTTCGAAGTCTGCAGTGACTGGCGAATATGTTGGCAAGGGAGCATTCGTCATCAGAGGAAAGAGAACTTGGTACAAGGATATTGATTTGAAAATGGGAATTGGTCTCGTGGCAATAAATGGTATTCCATTGTTAATGGGTTCAACACCAGAACATATTGCGAGTATTTGCAATCGTTACATTGTGGTTTCCCCTGGAAGAGAAAAGAAAGAAACCGTAGCAAATCGAATTTACAAGTCAACCGGCCTTTCTGTAGATGACATACTTCCAATCCTCCCGGGTAACTGTGACATCATCGAAGATGTTGGCCTTATCAAATTCAAGAAGGTTGAGAACGATGAGTAATGTGAAATTTGGTGCTGATGGCTGGAATGCTAGATTTTCTGGCGATGGTTGGGCTTATGGAAAAGAGCCTAATGTGTGGTTGGCTGAAACAATCAAACCGGGTAATGGCAAGGCCCTAGTTCCAGCAGATGGTGAAGGAAGAAACGCAGTTTGGATAGCATCCCAAGGATACGAAACTACCGTATTCGACCTATCCGATGTTGGAAAGGAAAAGTGTGCTCTGCTTGCAAAAGAAAGATGTGTTGAAGTTCGCTATGAAGTAGATGACCTCACTTTACGGAATTTCACTCCAGAGACATATGATCTAATTGCATGTTCGTGGTTCCATGTTCCTTGGACTATGTTTTGTGAACATTATCCACGTATGCTTTCTTCACTAAAAACGGGTGGAGAATTCATCTGTGAAGGGTATCATACAAGCCAAATGGATATGACTAGTGGTGGCCCTAAGAGTCTAGATTTACTCTGGGACCTCGATGAAGTAATGGAAATAATTAGTGAAGGTTTCACAATAATCCATGCTAAAGTCGAAACTGTGGAATTGGATGAATCCGACTTACACAGAGGAACTGCACACGTCGTAAGATTACATTTTATCAAAAACTAATCAGAACCTCACAAGCCGAAAAACCCCGCAAAATGTTAATACTACCATAGACGAGGGATATTCATGAGATTGAAAGCCATCCTAATCTGTATGATATTCAGTCTCACTGTTTTACCAATAACTCCTGCAGACGCACAAGTTGGCACACCTGCTGTAAACTTGAGTTGTATGTCACTCGATCCATCTGGAGCGGTGGATATTGAAGTATATCCTGGAGCTACTTTGACTGGTAATGCGTATTGTACTGTAAGCAATCCAAATTCATATCAGGAAAAAATAGACATTCAGGTTACTGCTGATGGTTTAGTAGTGGCACACCCTGGCTCGATTACGCTTGGGCCTAATGCGGAAGAAGAATTTACTGTAACTGTAAAAGCGGATGAAAGAATGACGATGTCTAGCAGAAATCTTAGGGTTACAGCAACAGTAACTGAAGTCATGGGTGCCCCCCCTCCAAATCTTGCTGAAGCGGAAGTGAGTATGATTGTAAGCATCCTACAATTTTCAGGTTTGCAAGTTGAAGCTGTTGAAGCGTCACTAACTCTGGAATCAGAATTTGAACAAGAGGTAGAATTCAAGGTTTACAATCAAGGAAATTGGGCTGATCAGTTCTCTTTAGGTTTAACAAAAGACTCCCTACAGGAGTTAGAGTATGCTGGTTTTTCCATCAGTATACCTCTTGTTAAGGTTGAAATCGAATCTATGGCCGCACCTACCACAGCACGAATATTGATTAAAACACCTAAAGTCTCAGAAGATTGGCCGATGAATTCTGAAGGACAATATGAAAAGACATTCAAATTAGAGTTTATTGCAAATAGTCAATTTAGTTGCAGTTACGAAAGTTCCTGTAATAGTGAAACCGCAAATACTAGGATAACCGTTTATGCAGAACCAAGTGACCCAGAAGAAAGTGATTCAAAATCAGGAGTTATATCAAATTCAATGGATAACAAAACGTTGGTTTACGGTGGAGGCGGCGCAGGAGTAATCCTCCTCCTCATATTATTCGTAGTAATGCGAAGGAAAAAGTAAGTGATAGTCTAAGGGTTTATTAGCCCCTAGTCGAAGTTCCGCCTATGGAAGAAAATACTGATTCAGCCCCCATGCTATACTTTGGATACGGGTCTAACCTTGACAGGGATGATTGGGAAAAATGGTGTTCAAGGAAGGGTCTTGAGCCATCTGGATTGAAAGAAATCGGACCTGCTTGGATTGACGGTTATGTTTTAGATTTCAATTACTATTCAAGGTCGAGAGGGGCCGGTGCTGCAAATCTAACATGGATAGCCCCCGGCATGGCTGCAACCCCTGGTGCATTGTTTGAGATTGATGAGTACACTAGAGATGCGCTAGACCGCAAAGAAGGGCACCCTAACCACTACGTCAGAGTGGAAAAAGTAGTCTACACAAGCGATGGGCAATGTCATCTAGCTTACACCTACATACACAAATCATCGAATTCTGAATTTCATGAACCATCTGATGAATACGAAGAATTAATTCGTAACGGACTGACAAGACTAGATCTACCCACGACTTGGCTAGATTATGCATTGCGTAAAGGTGTAAACCCTAGATTCGGGTACGTGTTTGTCTATGGAACTCTGATGAATGGAATGATTCGAGAAGACATGATGAGCGACGGTTCTGAAATGTATTGTCGTGGCTCAGCGAAAGGAGATTTGTACGACCTAGGTGACTATCCGGGATTGAAACTTGGAGAAGGGGATGTTCATGGTGAAGTGTACAAAGCAGGTGATATGTTCCAATTTATTCAGCACCTTGACCAAATAGAAGGAAACGTTGGTGATAATCCATTATTTGATAGGAGAATCCAACTCATAGATTCAGAGAAAGGTAAGGTTTGGGCATATGTTTACCATTATGCTAGACCAATAGAGTCGTTTGAAAAAATCGAATCTGGAAGTTGGCTAAGAAAGACAACCAATCTACTTGAAAAGGAATAGAACCGATGCGAATGCACCCAAATAAAATCCAATTCCTGTTATATCATAAGCAGAAAAGGATTCAGATCCAAAATCTATTGTTCCTATAGCGGCGAAAACTAGGAATATTACCCCATAAGAGAGATGAAAGATACCCATTATTTTGGGAGATTTACCACTCATAAGAACTAATGAAGATATTATCGTACTAATTATGAAAAATATTGGTCCTAAACCAATCATGAGTAATGCAATACCGAAAAATACGAACTCTGGGGGAAGATCACTATCATCATCAGGGCTTTCCCCATCGCTTGAAAAGTCTGAATCACCGATTTCAGCAATCAGATCAAAACCACTCACATGCTCTCCCATGAATGATAAATAAGGCATAAATAACGAAACTAGAATCAAGACAACTCCTATCCAAGGTAAGGCTTTATTCGAAGACTTTTCTTGTGTCACATACACAATTTGTTGAGCTGGCATTTGTATCATAGGTTGCCCTGGTTGCACAAATTGAGCTGGTTGCTGTTGTTGTGGTTGAATATACTGCGTAGCAGGTTGTGCGTATTGATTAGGCTGTGGATATTGCCCTGGCTGAGTATATTGGACAGGCTGAGTATATTGGACAGGCTGAGTGTACTCAATGGGTTGAGGCTGCATATTCTAGCAGACAAATCGATTACAAATATACATTTTCGCTACAGTTTGTAACTATAATCAGCAACAGCCATCATCCCTCATCGGAGCACTGATGAATGAAACCTTGTCTACTGAGGCAGTATCATTGAGTTGCGCCATAATCTTACGGAAACTAGCAGCAGAACCAATCGCTTGTAGCAAATCAACACATGTGTGACTATGTTTTAGACAACTGTGATTATAACTTGAAACGTCGAGTTCATTTGAATGTCTGAGATCTAGCAATTTTCTCTCGATTCCATGCTGATAATAAATGACTAGATGCCCCTCAAGAATTTCATTATCGTCCATGTCCGTTAATTCGCCTCTCTGGTTGTATTCAGCAAAGTGTAGGGCAGCATCTCGCATGAAGCGACTTCGATTCTTGTAACCTGATTTTTCAATAAGTTCATCTAGGCTATCACTGAAGTCTGCATCAGAACTGAATGAAATAATTGTGCTCATGGTACTCCGAATAGGCACGGGTATTAATAATTTTAAAACACCTATTTATTAGTTTTAATTAAATAGTTAATAGTTAGCGCAGGACCATGCGCACCAATTGGCATAAGGCACTGCTTGTGAGTTTTGTACTGATTACATCTAGCCTTGCTGGATGTTTGAATAACGATGATGACGAAAAAATGGAAGGGAAATACGGTACAGTAATGGTTTCCACATATCACGTAGGCCAAATGGTTTCTGCAATTACTGGAGATACAGTAAATGTTGAAATGATAAGTAAGAACAACATTCCAGTTCACGACTATTCTCCTACACTGGAAGACATAGTAAGACTGGGTGAAGTTGATCTATTCCTATATCACGGACTAGGACTTGAACCGTGGGCAGAAGACACATTGGATTCCATGGGCTCCGATGCTCCTGCATTTGGAAGCACACACGCAATGCCAACTGGTGAAGTTGATCTTGACTACGAGTCAATGCTAATTACAGACCTATGTGAATTACTTACATCTGGTCCTTACCAAGACCTACATCTCTCTCACCTAGATGATGAATTGAATGAGTTCCATGCTGAAAAGGTAACTCACAAGGTAGAAGCTGCTGAAGAAGAGCACGATGAAGACGAACATGATGACCACGAAGAAGACGGCCATGACGAAGATGGACACGATGACCATGATGAAGATGGACACGATGAGGATGGGCATGATGACCACAGCGGCCACGAGGGACACGGCCACGGTGAAGCAGAAGAGACAATCATGAATCCGGAAGGCTGCCCTACAGATTCAGTAATTTCAATTTACCACCTAAAAGAAGGAGAATATGTTATTGAATTCGAAAGCAAGCACCACGATGAAAAGTTCAACGTGGCTGTTCTAAAGATGCTTGGCGGCCATGCACACCATGACCATGGTGATCATGGCGAAGAAGGCCATGATGAGCATGACGAAGACGGTCATGACGAACATGACGGAGAATGCCACAACACATCCACTCACGAGAACTATGACTCAACTGAAGAAGAATGTAAAGCTGCAGGTCACGCATGGATGGAAGAAGGACATGACGACCACGACGAAGATGGCCATGACGAACATGACGGAGAATGCCACAACACATCCACTCACGAGAACTATGACTCAACTGAAGAGGAATGTGAAGCAGCAGGTCACGCTTGGATGGAAGAAGACGATGACCACCATGAAGAGCCTCCAACACCTGAAGAAATGATAGAAGATTTTGATGCCAACAATGATAGTGCAATATCTTGGGATGAATTCTGGGCAATAATGACAGAAGACGATGACCACGACGATGACCATGACGACCACAATGATACTCATGACGATAATGACTCCGATGATAGCCATGAAGAGCATAGCGCCTTTGAGGAAGCAGTAGAAGAATACATGATGGAAAAGATGATGATGGCATTCAATGATTCCGATGCAGACGGTGATGCATTATTGCAACTATCAGAACTTCCTTCTTTCATAGAATCTGTTGATGGTGTAATGGATAACATGGAATCGCTTTCAAACGAATTTATGATCACTGCCTATGATGAAGACGAAGATGGCGCATTATCAATGAGTGAATTCATGCACATGATGGAAGAAATGGAAGCAATGGAAGATGACGACCATGATGAACATGATGACCACGGTGAAGATGGCCATGATGATGGACACGACGATCACGATGGAGAGCACAACGAAACTGAAATGTTGGAAGGAATGTTTGCCCACATGGACATGAATAATGACAGTTACATCAACGCTTCAGAACTTGGAATGATGTTTGAAATGGATGATGACCATGATGACCACGATGACCACGATGAGCATGATGAAGACGTCATGGGATACGCAACCATCCACATCGAAGCTGAAGGAGATTACGGATTTGCCCACTCCGCTGAATTAGAGATGTTCATTCTGATGAATGACAACCATGATGACCACAGTGACCATGACGATCATAGTGACCACGATGACCATGGTGAGGAATCCATGGTTTGTTACGACATGTCCTCACACACCATCAATTCTGAAATCACTACAGAAGAAGATTGTAAGGATGCTGGTTTAATGTGGACCGCTTCAAACACTGATGATGACCACGGTGAAGAAGGAGACCATGATGAGGAAGGTCATGATGAAGAAGGCCATGATGAAGAAGGCCATGATGAAGAATTGGCTTATGACCCTCACAGCTGGCTAGACCCTCTTGCGGTCAAAGTACAAGTCGACATTATCCTAGAACACCTAATCGAAGTCTTCCCTGAAGGTGAAGATGTTTTCACAGAAAACGCGAAAGATTTCAAGGTAGCCCTGGATAAACTGCATGTTGAATTTGATACTAAATTAAACGACGGAACATGTACCGACAAGACAGTAGTTGCAAATCACAATGCTTACTCTTACATGGCTTACAGGTACGATATTGAATTCGTAACAGTTCATGGACTAGATCCAGAAGGTGAACCTTCCCCTGAAGACATCGCAAAGGTCGTTAACCACATTAATGAAGAAGGAATTACAGTTCTATTCGTTGAAGAATACACTGACCAATCATCGGTTGATAGTATTGTCGAAGAGACAGGCGTAAGCATAAAAATCCTCTACACAATGGAAATGGCACCTAGTGATTCTGATGACGACTATATGTCGATGATGAACAAGAACCTTGAGAATCTGGTATCAGGTATGAGCTGTTAACCAGGCTGAGATTTGTTCCCTTATTCGCAGTATAATTAGGTGATAGCATGCACACAATTGACATCATACCTCTAGCTTTTGTTATAGGCACGTTAGTAATTGCAATAAGTTACTTGCTATTTGAGTTTGCAAAGGCTAGGAAGGTTTAGATGAAATAGTCTAGCGGCTATTATAATCCATTGACCTAATTGGACGCGATGTGTCGAAATGCAATCAGTCAAAATAGAAGTTACACCTCCAAAGAGAGGTCTGTCCGACCAGGGAGTGGAAGTTCCACATTCTGACGAGGGACTATCAGTCTTGGATGTACAAAATATTACTGTAGTGCGTTCAGGAAGGGTAATCATCAAGAATATTGATTTGAAGATCAACAAAGGAGAATTTGTTGGCTTGGTAGGACCTAATGGAAGTGGAAAGTCAACACTACTACTGGCAATTCTCGGGGTATTGAAATCGAAAACGGGAACTGTAAGTATCTATGGGCACCCTCCAATGTCTAGGAAACTTAACGGGAAAATTGGTTGGGTATCGCAAGCTGCTTCAAATTTACCTAGAGACATTCGAATAACTGTCAGAGAATTAGTCCAACTTGGAACTAGAAATGCAAGTAACATGTTCTTCTGGGCCAATAGTAAACAGAAAGAACTTGTTGATAAAGCAATAGAAATGGTCGGGTTAACCGATGTTCAAACAACAGATATCGCTAGGCTCTCAGGAGGTCAAAGGCAACGAGCAGTTATCGCACGAGCCCTAGCCTCAGACGCCGATTTAATCCTTTTCGATGAACCGTTGGTCGGGATTGATCGAGGATCACGGAATTCTCTATTGAAATTGTTAGACAAACTCTGCCATGATGAAGGAAAAACAATCTTGATGGTATCTCATGATTTGACCGCAATACGTCAAACCGCTCATAGGATGATTTTCCTAGAGGAAGTTATTCGATTTGATGGGGACGCAAACGATTTCCCAGATTTGGATACACTTGCAGAATTGCGAGGAATTGAACCAGTCCATGGCAGTGGAGATCCAAACGAACACAACCATTCCAAGGAGGAAGAGTGAATGGGCATTGGAGTATTCATTTTGGAAATTGTTGCACCATTCTTGGAGTTTGTTGCTCCAATCATACCGGGGGAAACGTTTCCTTACATCTTCAAACTAGAAATGTTCCAGAGAGCATTAGTTGCTGCAATTATGGTGACGATTGTAGCAGGTTTGCTTGGCGTTTTCCTTCTAATTCAAAATCTTGCTTTGATTGGAGATGGACTAGCGCATGTATCATTCGGAGGCGTGGCTGTAGGGGTTGTTCTTGGAGCTACGTCGCCTCTTTGGTATGCACTTGTTTTCAGTATAACGGCATCGATACTAATTCATGAACTCCAATCGAGAGAAATTCTCACTGGTGATGCATCTATTGCAATATTTCTAACTGGAATGCTTGCGTTAGGTCTTGTAATTTTACGGGTTAGTGGAGGAGGAATTACAACTGAAATTCACAGTTATCTCTTTGGAAACCTATTGCTAATCGATGAAAATAGCCTTGACATGATTGCTATGATTTGTATTGTTTCTATAGTGTTCTTGGCCTCAATTCGCTCAACACTTCTTGCTTGTACAATCGATCCAATGGCAGCCAGAGTTCAAGGACTTCCGGTTAGGGGTATCGGTCTTCTTTTCAGTATCATTACTGCAGCGGTTGTAGTGAGTATGGTCCAAGTAGTTGGGACATTATTAGTGACGGCTTTGTTAGTTACGCCAGCAGCAACAGCGCAACTGATTGGACGAAGTTTCCGTTCTTGCTTGATTTGGACACAGGTATTTGGTATAAGTTCGGTATTCATAGGACTGTACCTGTCTTCAGAATTGAATGCAGGTAGTGGTTCAATGATTGCGTTAGTTTCTGCAATAGTCTTCGGGATTGTTGCTATCTCAAAGATATCTTTCGATTACGTGTACCAGACTAATGAGAATTGAATAACTCATTTCCTTGAAATACGCATTGCTAAAGGTTGCTAGTCAAGCAAACAGTGAATCAATCCATTGCTTAGTTTGTTGAATATTTTCCAATTTAGCAATTGGCCTATCTGGAAATCTATGATCCAGATGCGTGCCTGCAAGTTTCTCAGACCATCCGCCTGAATTAGCCATCGCCGCAATTGGCTTTCCAATCTGCCAAGCGAATGCAATCTCGGATAGTGTTCCTGCCCCGCCAGAAATAGAAATACACGCCTCTGCGCATTGAGCGACAAGCGTATTACGAAACAAACCAAGACCAGTGGGCATAACCAAGTCAAGATACGGGTTTGCTCTACTATCATCTGATTCAGGCATCAAACCGATTACTTGGTCACCAGTCCATTTGTCGCTCAATCTAGCGCCCTTCCCAACAGCTTCCATTACTCCTCCACGACCGCCGCAGCAGACTCTATGGCCCATGTCAACGATTAGTTTGCCGACTTGCTCAGCCATCTGAAGAACCTCTTCATCGAGGTCGCCATTCGAACCAAAGACTGATATTATTGCCATAATTGCACACTCTCGATTCCATATTTATTGATTGGCATTAGAAAGTAACCCAGAAACTACCAGCCCAGTTTCTGTAATTCTGTATGCTGCTTTTCCGCTTACCTTCTCAATAATTAAGTTCTTACGTAATACCTTCAATCGATTTGAGAGTATATTTGGTGATGTTTTTTTGGATTTGTTTTGAGAAAACTCTTTTGCATTTAATTTGTCTTTTATTTCTGAAACTTTCAACACCTCGAGTGATAAATTATTCAATTCATTATCTTTGGATGGGATTGCTTTCAGTTCTGCTAGTTCTCTAATGATATCTAGGACTTTCAAGACTTCTGCCTTTGATGCTAATTCGATAATTGGTTCACGAATACCGGCTCCAGTCCATGTTTGAAATTCTATCATCTGTTCCATTATTTGCCTTGAAGGGTCGAAATTGTCACCTTGTGAATTTAGATCATAACCAACTGGGAATTCAATTAAGCGAACATTAGGTATAGTCAGTGTTGCAATAGATGAAGCTAGAATTATACCAGTCGGAATTGTTTCAGATAACAGAATAACCAGACTACGATTTTTTCCTGATTCATTCAACAATAGAGGAGACATCGAATGAAGAAATAGATTCCAATTTGAAAACCAATTGTTCGACATTAAAAAATCGTCTTTAGTAGGAATTAATTCGACTGTATGACTACCAGGTAGTGTTCCATACGATGTTTGTTTCTTTAGAAAATCACAGAATATTTGTAACTTAGAATTTGTATGGTTTTGGAGAGGAATTAATCTTACGTCTACATCCTTATCATCAATCTTACTCAGCCTATGCAATGCTGGCCTAACGTGATCGAGTCGCGACATCACCGGCGCAAGTAGAACTACTCTCTCCCTCATAATTTCATATAAAATATGTAAAATATATCAATTTTTCCTCTATTAAATACTTTTTTCACAGCCACATTGATAGTTATTTCCGTCTAAGGCGTTTTGATGTCGGCTACTGGCCCCCTCGCAGGATACGCACAATATTCTGATAGAGAGTTTCTGGACAAGAATGTAAAGTCAGAACATTTTTCACTATACAAGAAGAAAAGGATATTCTTTTTGCCCTTTAGTTGCTTTTTCGGAATCGTTTCTACATTCTTTATCATGTTGTTATTCTGTATTAACTCACTTTTTTTCTTTATCGAACTCATATTCGGTGAGGTTTCAGAGATGTCGGCAGATGGTTTTCTAGAAGTCGTAATGACTGCAGTATTCACGGTTAAGTATCTACCAGTTGTTCTGCTTGTGGAATTATTCTTTACCACGCCAGGAATGATTAGGAGAAACAGAGAAAATAAGCTAGTTGAAGAATTCTATAATGGACGAAATATTGTTTTGGATGAGCCAAGATGGATATCAAAGATTGGTTATGTGAATCGACTACATACTGATGATTTAAACAAGGGTGATAGAATTGAAATATCTCCTGAAATCATTACAAAGGAAGGAGTTTACTTCTTGAAGAACTTGAAGTGCATTGATCACAAAAATATGCAAGGGAGTGAGACTCAAACTTATTGGAGTGAAGATTCTGATGGTATGACAGAATACTCGATCACAACATATTACTATTATCAAATCGCATATTTCGACCTCGATGGGGCACGATTAATTTTGAAGAGCGAGGATTACTCGCCTGCATTTGACACCTCAAATAGCTATGATATTCTGTTCAAAATAAACGATGTTCTTTCAGCCTCAAATGAACTAAGTGGTAATATCCTCAAACTTTTAGTAGATGAGGCTCAACCGCTATACAACCCTGGGGAAGTGGGTGGCGCCAAGCCAAATCTTCCTCAACCCATGACATTAAACAACTCAAAGGCGGTGGCAGCATGAGCTGCAACGAGCCTTATTTCAGCCCGCTTAGTAGCATTTGCTTTGAGCAATATGGGTGCTCAGATTGGCAACAAGATTTGGAAAATCTAGCTATCGCTAGAAGATTGACTTACGAGGCTGCTAATGGAAAGAGAAGACCTTTCCAAATCGTGATTGCTACCGATCGTTTTTGTCCACTCGGTGACATCATTGATTCGATGATTTTGTCAGCTGAAGGAACTGGTTTGCTTCAAGCTCAATGTGACGGGCAACCAATTGTCCGGTTTCATCTGCAGTTGCGTGGCGAACGTTCTGTTAAGATTATACAAGAGAATGATGGCCATATCCAAAGATTGGAGAATTCGGGAGTTAAGTTCACCTATGAAGAATGCAATTCATCTAGCGGAATTTCAGAATTAACCAATGCTAGAGAATGTGCTATGCAATTTATTCGTAACCTTCCAAAGGACGATGACCCAATCATTCTGTGGTTAGATGATGACCTTGCATTTGATGCACTGGTCACGCAGAATGGTGAAGTACAACTTAGCAGGCCTTGGTCGTTTTTCCATGAAATATGGAGATTCCATGAGATGTATCCAAGGATTGATATTGGCCTTGGAGACGTTACTGGTGCACCACCATTACCCGCATCATCTACACTTAACACAAACTTGGTAGATCTAAATGCTAACATTTCCGGCATAGCAGCTAGGTCTGACAAGGAAAGATGGGGTGAGAGGGATTACTATTACGATCTTTCAGACGTTAGTAGAAATAATCAGCCATGGAAATTGGACTCTAATAGTGTTGGTAGTGATGAAATCCTCTGGAATCTACTTGAAGTCGGAATACTTGCTAGACCTTTGGTTGCAACGTGTTCGAATTTTCCAATCCAAGAAAACCGCTACATTAGAGGAGGTAATACCATAATTTTCAATCACGGTTTGTTGCATGAAACTGACCACCCGAAGATACCACGTAGGGGCGATACAATATGGTCCCTTATGGTGCAAAAGCGAGGAGGTTGCCTGGGACACTTCCCATTACCTCTTAGGCACATTCGTGATAATTTTGCTGAGAATTGGACTCCGGATTCTGGACTACATAATTGGATGAGGAGGTTAAAGGTTGATCTAATTGGAGCGTCCTTTCAAAGACACTATGCCAATAATAATTCAATTGGTGCAGAAGATATCTTGATCGAAAGATGTGAGAGACAGCTTGAATCTTTTAGAAACTCTCTAAATCTGGTAAACAATCTACAAGATGAACTTAGAATACCATTGACTAAGTTCATAGAGAAGGGAATAGATGTAACTTCACAATTGAAGATGAATCCAGATGTCTTTGAGACATACCATTTGGCAGTTAAGAGTCAATTTGTAATCTTCCATGATGCGATTCAACATGAGGAGGTGGAAGCTTGAGTGAATGGACTGAAGAGATGCAAATTAGATGGATTGAAAAGTCATCTGAATGGATTTCTATGAAGGCGATAGAGACCAATCCTTCTGGCTTAGAAGTGGCATCAAAGAACTTGATTGATTGGATGGAAAGGATTGGTTTTGACATTGTAACTCATGTTGACCCTCAAGCATCTTACAGACCGGTAATTGTAGCATCTAAGCCTCCTAATTCAGGAGATAATTGGATTGGCTTCTTCCACCATTATGATGTTGAGCCTGCGGATGTAGATGAATGGAATACAGATCCTTGGAATGCAGAAGTTCGAGATGGTATGCTATTCGGAAGAGGTATTGCGGACAACATTGGACCATTTGTTCAGCGGTTGATCTATATCGAAGAAAATATGCCAGATGTTGGATTGTTATTTGTTATCCAGGGAGAAGAGGAGATTGGCTCACCTTGGGCCCATCAGGTCTATCCAACATTGGAATTGCCTGATGTTGACTTCTGGATTGATGAGACTGGTTACTTCTTCAAGAATGGTGACCAGAGAGTACTATATGTTGGACAGAACGACACTATTGACAGAATAAACCTCAGACTATCTGATATAAATCAAGTAGAAAATAAGGAGACTAAGGTCCGAAATAGAGTGATGTCGAAGGCATTTGGAGAAAATAGGTGTCCATGTATTGCTCACTTACTAAAGGGAAAGGCGTATCTTGCAATAGGTCCGAATGATGACTCAGTAAGAGTTCATGGCACTGATGAAGCGATAGACATGAGTTACCTTCCACTTTGTGCTTCGCATCTGAAGGTTGTTTTTGAGGAGGCTTTGGCATGACCCAAGATTGGTTATCAGATTCTGAAGTTGATAAATTCTTGAAACTTCTAGATTTGTCGAGGAGCGAATGTAACCTACCTTTCTTAGTTGAAATTATTTCAAAAACAATAGAGAAGATTCCATTTCAAAATTTGACAATGCTAAGTAATGCTAGAGAAGTACCAACATGGGATGATATCAAAGGGCAAATGTTGTCGGCAGTAGGTGGCATTTGCACTGTAAGAAATCCATTCATTCACCAGGTATTAGTGAAACTTGGCTATGATGCAAAATTAGTAGCTGCCACAATTATGCAACCAGATTGTCACATTGCTATTGTAGTTAGAATCGACGATGAAGATTGGTGGTGTGACCCAGGCAATGGTTTCCCATATTTCTCAATAATCAGGATAGGAGATGAATCTGTTCAATCTCATCCATTCCTAAAGTATCGACTTGTCGAGGCTAATGGTAGATGGGAGATTCAGCATTTAATTGGAAACAAGGACTGGTATACTAACTATCATTTTGACTTGAACTTTGTAGAACTGAGTTACTTTGAACAAACTTATCTGCAGCATTACACGGTACCAGGATATGGTCCTTTTTTGACAGGAATACGTTTCAACAAGTGGGCCGAAGAAGATTGGATTATTTTGCGAGACAAGAGGGTAAATACACAAACAACAACAGTTGAATTACAAAATGAAGATGAATTAAATCACTGGATTGAGGAGAACATCCATCCAATCAAAATCAATGACTTCCTTGGAGTTAATTCTAGAATTTCTAAACTTTGGGAGGTCGTTGCATGATCACTAATTTTAGCATTGAAATACCTTGTCTTCATAGAATACATCAGGGCTCACCAAGAGTAAATCATAACATTAGTCACAAGATAGGAATGTCTGTAGAACTAAGCGATCTAATTATCAGACTTGATTCGCTGAACTCAACTGCTACATCAAGAGGCTATGCCGATAACTCTGTGTTGATAACATTCGACGATGGTTGGTCTGATGTTCTGTCTTTGACTGATTATTTTCGTCAAGCGAAGAAGTTGCAACCAGTTCTGTTCCTAACTCATGACCAAATTCTAGGTAATTCTAGACTACTCCCTCTATCAAGATTGTACGCCTGGTGCGACCATTGGTCTGTTGACATAAACTCAATTCCGGAATTAGGTATAACCAGGGAAGGTCTCAAATCTCTTTCTGAAAATCTTCAACACTCGATACTAGATGATTTAGAAATTCCAAAGACTAATTCTTCAGCTCAGGTTTTGGGCACAGAAGAAATTGAAAAATTAGTTGATGAGGGGTGGATTATTGCCTCACATGCGCACGACCATCATGATATGCGATTTGACAAAGATGAGCAGTTGTTGCAGGGTTTGACTCAGGCTCGAATTGAAATTGAAAGAGCAGGTGGTGAGCCATGGCTAGCATGGCCTGAAGGAAGATGTACAATGCGAACTTGCAACATCGCTAAGCAAGCAGGATTTACCAAACAATTTGGCCTCGATATCGAATCGGGGAATGTTAGCCATCCTGACCTGATAACACGGCAGATTTGGAGTTGAATATATGCAAATATTGCTGGTATCAGGAGGATTTTTCGACCAAACATTGGGTCTACTTACAGTTATCGAAAAGACCACTGAAGGATTGGTAGTTGTCTCAGATAAAGAAATACAACACCCTAAGCCAGAAATTGCAGTTTTGGGTAAAGGAATCACTGGAATCGCTATTGATGGCGACTATGTTTGGGCTTGTTTTTCTAACGTAATTGTGAAGATATCCTTGGATGATTTCTCGATTCAAGACATGATTGAAAATGAATATTTCAATGACCTTCACAGTATTGAGATTCGCCATAATCACCTTTACATTGCAAATACAGGAAACGAATCTGTAGACATCATCAATTTAGAAACTAGGGAACTTGTGCGATTTGATCTTCTCGGAGAAGGGATGCGTAAGTTGCGCCCACTATATTCTCAAGACCAGGATACTAAGCCCCATCTCCATCATATATCTAGTGTGACGATTGATGAAGAAGGAGATGTGATTATTGGGCTAGTAAGACAACAAAGAATTCTCAATTTAGGTAAGTGGGAATGGATAGGCGGCAAGCACTCTAGCCCCGTGCATGATGTAGAATACATTGATGGGAAAATTTGGTTCACTACCGTAGGTGGCACGATTTCAAACTCTGAGGAATTTTGGAATTTGGCAGATTACCAATCTGAATTGGGTTGGACGAGAGGGTTAGCTGTTACCGATGAAGGAATGTATGTTGGAACGACAGCAATTAGAGAAAGTAATCAGGATTATTACAAGGTGATTACTGACTCACCTACTGAAAGAACTGGTGCTAAAATTTGCTACATCCCATTCAATAAAAACTCTGAAACCTTTGAGTTAGAAGTCAGTATGTCGGAAACCCGAAAAATATTCTCAATCCAACAACTAATATCTGAATGATGCTATTCCTCTTCTATTTTAGAAGAGACAAATAGTCGGGGTGAATTATTTTGCTTCCTCCAATGTTCTATGGATTGAAACATTTTATGGTCCTTTAGACAGCCATAGTCAAGCAGACAGATCATAAGTGTGTTAAACTCTTTTTCAGTCCAGCCAGGATTAGGATATTGAAGTAACTTTTCTAAATCATGACCTCGCCCGAGACTAGACCAGTGTAAATTAAGACTGGTTAGTTGTTCTTTCTTTGTCTCAACTATTAACTTCAATTTTTCTTTGGAGTCTTGATCAAATTTATCGTCATAAAACTCTACAAAACTGTCAATTATTGAATCCGTTGAAATACATGACTCGAAATATCTTTTACTGTTTGAACTCTCTGTTCCTGAGAATGATTTTAGACCAAAATATTCTCCTTTGATTACTTTTTTCTTATTGAATTTCTCAAGGCCAAAGCCCATGAATGCAAGTTGGTTTGCTCTTTCTGTGCAATTCAAGAAATCTTTAGGGAAACCTGGTTGGAAAATATCTCCACTCCGCAGTTGAGAATATAACAACATTTCAATGTCTCTAGATGGCAATGTTTGAAATAAAAATGGTTTTTTGTTCCTGGATTCGAATTTCCCTGATCTGATCAGATTAGTAATGCCTTCTTTGTCAGCATCCTGTATACCAAAAACAAATGTGAAACCTTTCTCGATAAATAAATCGCATATAGCACCCACAAGTTCCTTGACTCCATGCTTTTTAGTCAAATTTACCCTTTCTTTGTTTTCAAATTTATGTAGAACAACTTTTGTTAATTTCTTTCGTTCTGATGTTTTCTTTTTGAGCGTTGCTCGAATTAGTTTTTCTATTGAAATGACATTCAAATTAGACGACCTTATTTTTCCAAACACCTTAGAATCTAATATCCCTTCAACAATAACAACTGGTTGTTCAATATCATATTGCCCCATTCTAATTTCTGCTTTGGTAATATTCAGAAAGTCCTCTTCCATCTCCGGCCGGGTTCTGATTTCATTCATCTTCGAAATCACTCTCCCCTACTTGCTGACCTCGATGATAATGATTAGCTAAAATCGCAGGTGAGTGTGTAGAAATTATTATTGAAATTACACTTTCTAAATCCTCTTCTTCATCAAATTGAACTCTGGCATCTGAAACTAAATCTTTCAGAAATGAGGTTATGTCATCAACGAATGTTCGTTGCCAAGACAAATGTAACGAAATTTCGGGCTCATCGATTAAGATCAACGATTTTGCAGCAGAGATGACCTGCATTGCAACACTAGTGAAAATACGGAATTTCTGTCTTATTCCGGATGATAATTGGGAGAACCTGAGTTGTTGCTCATTTTGTATGATAATTCCATTCTCTATATCAAAAGAAATATTCTCGAAATTGTCATTTAGATACTGGTTTAAATTATCCAATTCTTGCTGTTTAACTATTGAATTAAAACACTCAGATATTTCATGCAAAGTTATGATGTCAGTACCTTCTGCTTCATTCTCCCAAAGATTGTTTTCTTGCGCATACCTACCTAAATCGAATTCTGAACTAACCGGTGCATCCCCAATGAATCGAGATAAAAAGCCATACTTTTTTTCCCACTCGTCAAACTGAAAAAACTTTCCATAGTCTATATCAAAACCTCGCTTAAGAACATCATTAATATCATCTCTTGACCTAGAATTATAAGTTCTATCATGCGGTAAATGCATTGCTGACTTCTTTGCAGAGATTCTGGATTCCATTCGCTCAATAGTATCCTCGTGACCGTTTATTGTCCGTTTGAAGTCCTTACAGAATTTGTGGTAGTAAACATCATCATTCTTTCTTTCTGTAGAAATATTGAGGATTTTAGGAGGTAAAACATAAAATTTTGTTCTATCATCGCCCCAATCAAACTCTGCTAGCTTTGTTTTCCTGTAATCAAAAAAGGACGATATTAGATTTGGAGTTTTCATGATTGGAGAAAAATTTCTATGCCCCCCATCCCTGGCCCTCGGAGAACCTCTTTTAATTTCCCTCATTCCCTTTTTAGCGTGTATATTCAAATCAGCAGAAATATGGTGTGTTAAGAATTCATTTGCATCAATTACCTGTTGAGTGCTATTGTGTAGAATTTGAATATAATTTTCAATATCTGGTTTTAGACTTCCATCACCACTATAATTTCTAGAGATACTATAATCGGTCAATCTCGATTCAATCTTCTCCCAATCACTTTCCCACAGATCATAAAGATCTGGCATTCGCAACAATTCTTCTTCCTCTTCGCCGAAGTATAACTTTTGAAATTTCCATCCCGTCCAGCCCTCTAATCTGTGAAGACTTCTCAACGAAATTATTCGGGACCAAGTGTCCAACAAGGATTTTATTACTCTGTTTTCAAAGTCTATAATTGGTTCTGATGTTTGAGTTATTCTGAAATATTTCCCTACCTTTTGTGTACGGAAGTCTTGGAACTGAGAGAAATAAATTTGTTCAGGTTCTTGCTCGATTTTTCCAACCTTCAACTTGATAGAATGATCAAACTGTGCTGATATTCTGAGATCAATGTCTCCTGTATCTTCGAATAACTCAACGTTATCTCCCCATGTATAATCATTGTACGAATTAGATGGATTATCTTCGTGAGGCTTATTTTGAGGAATAGGCAATTGCTCCATAAGTTGATGTAGCCAAAAATTAGTGCTAAGCTCGAAATCTGGCACCATCTGCCTGAGATTCTTCTGTTGGGATTGAGTATTGAAATAATCTGTTTTTACAGATTTTCTATCAAGATTAGTAGGAAAATCTCCGCTATTCAATAAATCATGTAATTTTTTCATTTGCTCTTCGTTTGATTCAATATCATCCAAAATTTGATTCAACTCATCTAAATCCTGTTGCAATTTATCTTGAGCTGGTTCTGATTCATCGAACTTAGGCGGTGGTTTTGAATCAGTAGTACCCGCAGACTCATACCCTTTCAAATAGGATTCCGCACTATAGCCGCCTCGTTTGTTAAGAGAATAAGTAATCGATTTGAATGGCAATTTTAGTAGTTCTAAGGGGTTCCAACAATATGAATGTTGAATTATTTTCATTACCGTAGTCTTACCTGAGGCATTAAGTCCGTATAGAATCCTAACTGGATCTCTTTTATCGAAATCAATTTGCACGGGTTCTTTGCTACCGAAGAGCCCTTCGATGACAATCTTTTCAAAACGACTGACCATATCCATGGCTATATCGCTACTCGATATAAGGACATCTACTACTAAAAAGCCGACTGCCCTCGATTTATGCGAGTGAAATTCTCATTGCTACTGCATTCCCGCCGCCAAGGCAAAGAGAAACAATTCCGCTCTTAGCCTCAAGTCTGCGCATTACTCCAATCATTGTGATCAGACAGCGAGTTCCGCTACTTCCGAGCGGATGGCCCAGAGCAACGGCTCCACCGTGAAGATTGAATCTGTCATCTGGGATTCCTACGTCTTGGGCAACTGCGCATGATGCGCTTGCAAATGCTTCATTGTGTTCGTAAACATCAACATCCATTACATCCATATTCGCTCTCTCAAGTAACATCTTGATCGCTGGAACTGGGGCATACATTACACGGTGAGGTTCCACACCTGCGGTGCAGTAGTCCTCAATAATTGCAATTATTTCCCAGCCATTTTCCTTAGCGAAATCTTCGTCAGCAACCAATACTGCAGAAGCACCGTCATTGAGAGTTGATGCGTTACCTGCTGTAACCATCCCATCATCTTGGAATACTGGCCTGAGGCCTGCTAATTTTTCTGCAGTTGTTCCTGCACGAACTCCCTCATCTGTGGAGAGTTCAGGCATGTCGAACCTTTCCCAGTCAAACCAGCCGTTTGCTTCAGCCTCTGCTGCTTTGTTTTGAGAACTGGCTGCGAAAGCATCCATTTTTTCTCTAGAGATATTACACTCATTGGCAACAATTTCTCCAGTATTACCCATGTGAACATCGTTGTAAACATCCCATAATCCATCGTGAACCATAGTTGAAACCATTTCTTTTTCTTCGCCATTGCGCTTCTCAAACTTAGGAGCATTTGTCATGCTCTCCATTCCACCAGCGATGATAGCCTTGTATTCTCCAGCCTTGATACTGTTGGCAGCTATCATTGCAGCTTTCAGTGAAGAGCCGCATACTTTGTTGATGGTAGTTGCGGCAGTAGAGTTTGGTAGTCCGGCACCTAATGCAACCTGACGCGCTGGTGCTTGGCCAGCTCCAGCCTGGAGAACTTGGCCGAATAATACCTCATCGATTACACCGCTTGACGGGTCAATATTGCATCGACTCAGCAATTCCTTAACCGAACGAATGCCTAACTCTACAGCACTCAAATTGGAGAGGCTGCCTCTGAATTTACCAATTGGAGTACGAGCGACACCACATATTGCGACTCTTGACATAGCCGTCCCAACAAGAGGCGATTCTTCAACCTGCGCGCGAACGGAAGTGTTCTTGTGTAGTGGTTGCTCGCCCGAACATGGCCAAGTTCAAGACCGGGATTGAGACCGACCGTCCTAAAGATGAAATGAGAAATATTGAGGTTGAAATCGACTTCACTCCAAACGCCCTTGCAAGTATTCTATACAGGCAAGGTGAGACTCACATTCTATGCTGTGTAACCAAAGAAGCTAGACTTCCTGGCTGGTTCCCTAGAGATGCCACTAAAGGCTGGGTTCATGCAGAATACTCACTGCTACCTGGCTCTACTGATTCCCGCTTCCGTCGAGAGCGCAGAGGTGCAAAAGGACGTACTCAAGAAATTGAGAGATTGATTGCCCGCTCACTTAGAGGAGCAATCGACCTTGAAGCATTGGGGCCAATTGCACTCACTGTTGATTGTGACGTTCTAAATGCGGACGGTGGTACTCGATGTGCCTCGATCACTGCAGCAAATATTGCTCTTAGATTAGCGGTTAGAAGATTGATTGCTAGCGGTGACTGCCTGCCAATCGATCTGCGCCCAACTCGTGATGACCGTGATAACGGATGGACTGCCCCTCAACTATCGGAAACAGAAGCACGTAATCACGAAAACAAGGTTATTCCTCACGACCTATCGGCTATATCTGTCGGATTAATTGGAGAAGATGTATTCCTAGACCTTGATTACATTCTAGATTCTAATGCTGATGTTGACATGAATGTTGTAGGAACATCAGATGGAAAGTTCGTCGAAGTTCAAGGAACAGGAGAAGAGTCTACTTTCTCTTATGATGAATTGCAAGCATTGCTTGATATGTCCCGAAATGGACTCGCAAAATTAGCTGAAATGCAGGCAGTAGTGCTCGATGATATCGAGTGAATGAGCCGTAAGGCTTGAAATGCTGATGCGTGTGGCGAGGTTATCCCGGGTTAGTAGCTTAGTTGGGAGAGCGCGGCACTGAAGATGCCGAGGTCGCTGGTTCAAGTCCGGCCTAACCCACCAATTCGATACTGATTTGTTTGTATTTCAAACCTTGAATCCTCTCAAAAAATCCACTTTTGGGGATTTGCTTTGCCTGAAACAGCATAGCCTTCATGTGCTTATGCCCCGTAGGGGCAAAAATGGGGTCGAAAAATATCGATAGTGATAATCACTCCACTGCAGAAGAGGCTGCAGAAAACAAACCTATTGACAAGGTTTCCAAGGAATTGGCAGGGATAAGGAAAAGAAGAAATTCTGATTCAAAGAGAAGATTCCCTTCTGCCATTGAAGATTGGACATTACTCGCTGGCCTTGGATACGGCGCATTATATGCAATGCTACTGTTTGGAATGTCAGGTGGAGTTTTTGGAGAATCCACCTCCTTAGACCATTGGGCGAGCGGAACATTCCTAGATTCAGGAGACCAATGTGAAGAGGTCATTGATACTCCATGGATACACGCCTATCCGGATAATGACGCTGAAGAATTGAAGATATCTGGTCGTAATTTAGCACAGGGTATTGCTGTACTGAATTGGACAGTGACGGCGGTTGGCGATGCAGATAATCCTGAACCTTCACAAGGTGAAGTTGAGAAGAAATCAACACGGGTCGACTTCGAAGAATGGGACATAGGCGTCTATGAAGTTGTTGTGAAAATCGATGTATACCAACTCCAAACCAATATGAGCAACAAAACGGATGATGACCGTGTCAACGGCACTGAAAGAATTACTAAAACTCTAGAATTCGAGATAACCACTTCTGAAAATGCGCTCTCATTCCTACCATTTGTTGATTCTGAAGTTAAGCGTGAAGCTGAACTTGTCGAGGATGGACCTCGTTCCTGTTGGTCTGTAACCGATCTAGGGAATTGGGGATTCGTTCTGATGGGTGCTGAATTAGGAGGAGGTAGAGAAACTGCTATGCTAACTGGTGGAGCTGCAGGAATTCCTGCTTGGTGGATGGCTTTCATCTCACTGTCTTTGTCTGTTATTTCGTTATTCTTGGCTTACCCAGTAATGTACAAATTATATCATCAAGAAACTGACGATATGCTATCTAGAACTCACATTAGAAAGGTTGTTGCTGATGTTTTACGTAATACAGAGAGAAGGCTACACATCTCGATGGATTGGGATTTATACAAGATAGAGGTCCGGGATTTATCGATTGACATCATGGTACCTTACTCCAACACAGACGGTACTTTTTCTGACTCAGCCGATGTCAGGTCCGATATCTTGAGAGAAGTCCTTGAAGAGTTCGCATTATTCAGAGTTTTCAAGCCTGTTCAATTGACTGTTCGGTCAATAGGAGATAACCAAGCGATTGATTTCGAGACTGGCATCGGTGTTGGTAGTGGTATGGTTGAAGATGAAGAACAGGAAGACCAGGATTATACATCATTCTTCAGAGATCTGCACATGTTGTCTAAAGTTGAAGACGAAGTTAGAGAATCTGTCAAGGGATATTTCCGTTCGAAGAATGAGTTACTTCTGCAAATGGCAACAGTTACCAGCGAGGACTCTATCATCTTCGTTAGAGTCGCTTACAAGCCAAATCAGAGATTTGCTTTCTTCAGATTCAAAGATTCGAATACAGATATAGAAAAGCACCTAAGGAAGTATATTTCCCGAGAGAACCCTGAACTGGTTGGGTCTCAAGAATTGATTGTCAAGGGTCGAAACCTGGTATCGACTCTAGCAGACCGGTCTGGAGCAGGAAGGGTTGAGACGTTATCGACTAAGGGCAGCAAAGATGCCCGTGTTGCCGCTGTTGCAAAACAGGATGGTCTGGGCGGTAGAGTTCTACAGACCAAGTTATTCGGAGATATTCTGTCAACCGTAGAGTATACTGCAAATGAAAAGCGTGAAATGATTAACAAATGGGGGTTCTGGGGGCTGATAGTATTCGTTTGGATTCCATTTATGGCATCAGGAGTTCTAGTTGGCGCAATGCTAGGTTTGCTTTCTCGTATGAAGTTCATGCGTGTACTTTGGGCGACATTTGTTGGCGGTTCAATCGCATCTCTGACGTGGGCATATACTGCTGAAGGTATTGTTACTGTGATGCACAAATACAAACTCGAAGCTGCAATTCCTATCGCAATTATCGCATTCATTGGCATGGCATTCCTGCACATGAGGTCAACCAAGATTAGGAGACAAGCTGAACTATTCGAAGATACTCTACTGGATTCGTTCCACGCCGATATAAGGGACAAGTACGGTAATCAGTGAGGCGATTCAATGGTTGGAGATCCTGCTACTTTTGGCATACTAACCGTGTCGGATAGAGCCTCTAAAGGGGAGTATCAAGACGAAGGAGGCCCGGCAATTCTAGGCTTTTTCGAAGAGGCTATTTTATCTGAATGGAGTCATCATTACAGAGTAGTACCTGACGAAATTGAAGCCATATCAAATACATTGATTGAGATGGTAGATACACTAGGCTGCAATGTGATAGTCACAACAGGTGGAACAGGACCTGCTGTGAGAGATATAACTCCCGAAGCGACTGAAATGGTATGCGATAGGATAATGCCTGGGTTTGGAGAACAGATGCGCGCTATATCGCTAGAATTCGTCCCAACTGCAATTCTATCAAGACAAATAGGTGGCACAAGAGGTCAGTGCGTTATATTCAATTTGCCGGGTAGACCAAAAGCAATCAGAGAAACGATTGATGAAATTTGGAAGGCTGTTCCTTATTGTGTCGATTTGTTGGATGGTCCATACATCGATATGAACGATACTGTATGCGATGCATTCCGCCCTAAGAATGCAAAAAGAAGGTGAAATAATGAACGGAAATATTTTGATAACTGGCGCTAAAATGGTTCTTCCCAATGGAATTGTAACCGGTGACTTGAGAATAACTGATGGAGCAATTTCGGAAATCTCCACAGATGGAAGTCTCAAGCCACAAGATGGAGAATTAATTCATGATGCTGCTGGACTACACCTGCTCCCTGGCATCATCGACCCGCAAGTTCACTTTAGAGACCCAGGACAGCCCGAAAAAGAGGACTTACACACAGGTTCCCGTGCTGCTGCGAGTGGTGGAGTCACATCTTTCTTAGACATGCCAAACAATGTTCCTAGCCAGACAACATTAGAATCGATGTATAACAAGTTAGAAACTGCATCGAACCGGTGTGTTACAAATTATGGATTCTTTATCGGTGCTACAGAATCAAATGTAGAGGAGTTACAGAAGGCTGTAGGAACACCCGAGGCTCCTATTGCAATCCCAGGAATATGTGGAATCAAAATATTCATGGGCTCATCGACTGGTGATTTATTGGTCAATGAATCAAGTGCATTGAAGACTATCTTCGATAATACAGCGGGGCTAATCGCAGTTCATGCTGAAGATGAGACGAGGATGATCGAAAGGAAGAAGATGATTGAAGGCCGCACAGATATGGCCGCTCATGCTGAATGGAGAGACGAAGAAACAGCATTAATCGCCACAAAGAGAGCGGTTGGATATGCTCAAGATAGTGGTCATAGATTACATATTCTTCACTTAACTTCTGGAATAGAAGCTGATTGGTTGAACGGTTTGACTTCACTTACTGGTGAAAAAGGTCAAGCACACATTACCACAGAAGTACTACCTCAACATTTGACATTTGATGAAAGAGATGTTGAAGTTCTTGGAACTCGATTAAAGATGAACCCGCCTATTAGATATCAAAAGGACAAGGAGATATTATGGAAGAGGTTGCATGATGGAACTGTAAATTGCATAGCAACGGACCACGCCCCTCATACCCTTGAAAACAAGGCGAAAGGCTTCCCTCACGCATATAGTGGAATGCCAGGAGTAGAAACATCCCTTCCAGTAATGCTAACTCACGCTGCAAATGGGGAATGTACAATCGAACAAGTTGTTCAATGGATGTCCAGTAATGTTGCAGAATGTTACGGAATGATAGGTAAAGGAAAACTTGAGGAAGGGTATGACGGAGATATTGTTCTAGTGGATTTGAAGAAAGAACTACTTGTTGAAGATAAGAATGCATGGTCAACTGTTGGATGGAACCCATTCGCTGGCAAAACATTAGTCGGATGGCCAATTCTAACTGTTATTGCAGGTATCCCTGTGTTTGAAAGAAATGACTCAACAGGGCCAAAAGGGAGATGCATTGTTGAACCAGGTCAAGCAGGAAAACCATTGGTCATGACGCCGTGGAATTAAATATCGGTGAAAAATAGAAAAATTTTCCGCTAAGTTTTTTACTAGAAGAGTTATCTTCCAAGCGGGGAAACACAATGAGTGGACTAGAAGAAAAACTTGGACCTGGGCATCAACAGATAATACTTGGCTTGCTAATATTCGCAGCAGGCGCACTTTGGGGCATCATGTTAGCTAACGGAGAAGATACTGATTTGAAAGATCTTTTCGTGTCGGCAGTAATCATGTTGTCTGGTGCAATGATAACACTGTTAGGTATATCATTTGGTACAGATAATGAAGAAGATAGAACAAATGATTTGCAAGACGCAATATCTGAACTAACTGGAATGTTGAACACACTTCAAGCAAAGGTTACAGGCAGTTCTGGCGAAGAAGAATAATCACAACTTGTAAAGTTTGGAATATTTTCTTTCGACGTAATCAAGGAATGGCTCAGGGCTTGGTGCTTTGCCTGTAGCGAACTCAATGAGTTCAGCAGGCGTCATTACTGAGCCTTGCTGATGTATATTTTTGCGTAACCAGTCAAGCATACTGGACCAATTACCAGAACCGATTATCTGATCTACATCCCCTAAATCATCAGACATCTTGTCGAGTAATTGTGCAGCGTATAGATTCCCTAGAGTATAGGTAGGGAAATATCCAAATGCGCCCATAGACCAATGGATATCTTGTAAGCAGCCCATTGAATCATTAGGAACTTCTATTCCAAACCAGTCCATCATCATCTTATTCCATGTTGCAGGAATATCTGCAACTTGAAGTCCTTCGTTGAATATCATCTTCTCAATTTCATAACGAATCATAATGTGAAGGTTGTATGTAACCTCATCTGCTTCAACTCTAATGAAATCCGGCTTCACTTCATTCGCCACTAAATCCAACGTTTCGAAATCCCAATCCGGACAGTCAGGGAATTGTTCTCTGAACCATGGCATGGAGATTTTCCAAAACTCTGCAGTTCGACCGATTTGGTTTTCCCAAAACCTACTTTGAGATTCATGGACTCCAAGTGACACAGCCATCCCCACAGGAGAATAGCTGTATTCTCTAGGTAGGCCTTGCTCGTACAAGCCGTGACCGGATTCATGCATGACTGCATAGAGACAAGAAAATGGGTCCTTTTCATCAAACCTGGTAGTGAACCTCGTATCATCAGGCCACAAGCCTGCACAGAATGGATGGGTTGAGCGATCCATTCTTCCTGCTTCGAAATCAAAACCCATCGCCTTACTGACACGATTGCAGAATTCTTCTTGTGCATCAATAGGGAATGTCATAGTTTCAGGCAATCGTGGAATCTCTACATCAGAATTCATTATTTTCGACAACAGGGGTACAAGTCTATCTTTCAAGCCCGAAAATAAGGGGTCATAATCTTCAACAGTCATGCCAACCTCGTATTCATCCAGAAGTACATCATATGGCGTATGCTGACTACCAAGGTATTCGATTCGCTGATGAGTCAATTGGATCATGTTTTCAAGATGAGGAGCAAACTGAGAGAAATCACTCTCACTGCGGGCTTTCTGCCATGCAATGAGTGCTTCACTACGGGCTTTGGTTAGTTCAGAAACAAACTCAGTAGGTAATTTCACAGCCTCGTCGTATTTTCTTCGCATTTCTCTTACATTGGCTGAAAAAAAGTTGTCATACTCTCCTCCTTCTAATTTGGAAATCAATTCACCTAATTCTGGGTCGATTAGTCTACTATGGCGTTCCCCTGCTAGCCAAGCAAGTATTTCTCCTCGTGCTTTAGCTCCCTTAGTCGGCATAATTGTCTCTTGGTCCCAGCCTAAATGTCCCTGAATTGCTTCAAATCTGTATAAATCATTGACCCTAGACATGAATTCTTCTTTGTCGCCCATATACATTCGAGTAGTCATTTAGTCTTCAATTTTTCAGCGCTTGCTGGGCACAATTTCAAGTCGTAGTCGTGCATCCGCTTAACATGGCCTCTCCCTTCCGCCGCAAATCGAAGGATGAAAAAGCCAAAAATGAAGAAGATGATTTAGAGATTGAGGAAGTTGTTTTAGCCGAAGTTCCAGAAGAGGAACTCGATAATTCTCCCAGTGAAATCGACATAGAAATAGCGTTAATGGAATCTGCTAAACGAGTCACTCACACATGTATGGACATACGAAGAGGAGAAAATGTCCTAATTGTTTGTGATCCAACAACAGGAGAAATCGGACAAGCCCTTCATCGTTCAGCAACCGAGCGTTCAGACAGAGTTCTTCTAATTGTAATGCCTAAAAGCCGCCATCATGGCGAAGAGCCCCCGTCTCCTGTTGCTAATTTGATGCGTCAGCAACAAATTGTGATCGCTCCGACCAGATATTCACTTACCCATACTAGAGCGATTCGTACTGCTGTAAAAGAGGGAGCAAGAGTTGCTACAATGCCTGGAATGACGCCTGAGATGTTCGTAAGTGGTGGAATGACTGCTGACTTTAATGAAATAAAAAAGAACCTTTCAGAATTGTCCAGTACATTGAGAAGAAAACGTTTGATTCACGTAAAGGATACAAATGGCACAGATATCGAATTCGAAGTCTCCTGGCGAGATTGGAAATTGGATGACAATGGGATTTGTAATAGACCTCGTATGATTACTAATTTGCCAGCAGGCAAAGCATTTGTCTTACCTCGTGAAGGTAGCATGAATGGAACTATTGTAATTGATGGTACATGGGAATCTACAATGCTCGAGGAACCTCTTGAATTAGTTGTCGAAAACGGTATTGTAATCGACATCAAAGGCGATTCTACCGCATCGCATATCCGACAACAATTTGGAGAAGCAGCATCTAGATTGAAATCAAAAGATAGAGAACAAGTCTGGACTGTTGCCGAATTTGGATTTGGGATGAACCCTAACGCAAAAATGACAGGTCACGTACTTGAAGATGAGAAACAGTTGGGAACATGCTACTTCTCAATAGGAGATAATACAAGTTTAGGAGGTAATGCTGCAGTTGGAATTCATATCCCTGGAGTAATTACCAAACCATCTGTTTGGCTTGACGACACACAAGTTCTCGATGATGGAGTATTTGTCGGGTAATCAGCGATTTTGAGTCCCGCAAACAGGACAGAACCGCCAATTAGGGTCGACTCCAATTCTACATCCTCTACAGTGAAGGCCTGAGCGAATAGTTGGTTGCATAGGTTGTTGTTGGCCCCATCCTTGTTGCTGTTGCTGCTGTTGCTGTTGCCAAGCCTGCTGCTGCTGTTGCTGTTGCTGTTGCTGCTGCTGCTGTTGCCAAGCCTGCTGTTGCTGCTGTTGCTGTTGCTGCTGTTGTTGCCAAGCCTGCTGCTGCTGCTGTTGCTGTTGCTGTTGCTGTTGTTGCCAAGCCTGCTGTTGTTGGTCTGGTTGTTGAGTTGGAGGCTTTTGAATTCCTGCCCTTATCGGTTTAACTGGCTTAGGAAGTGCCATCTTTTCTATCACTTCAGGCTTAGACTTTAATTCGTCAAGAGTTACTTCTCCATCTCCATCTATATCTGCTTCAGAATGCAACTTGGTTGCATCTTCAAGGTCGAGTCCTGTGGCTTCAGCCACTTCTTCCACGGATAACCCTCCGCTATGATCTGTGTCTGCTGCTGCAAATGCATCATCAAGGGTTGCTTCTAGTTCAGGTTCTGGTTCAGGTTCCGGTTCAGGTTCCGGTTCTGGTTCCGGCTCCGGTTCTGGCTCTCCCATCCCGAATGCTCCAGCAAAAGCATCTGCTGTTTTTTCTGACTCCTTTCTATCGTCCACCTGAACTACAGGCACTTCAAATTCAGGAAGTGGAACCGGTGTTGGTTCTGGTAAAGGAGTCGGTGCCTGAGTTGGTAAAGGTACAGAAACTGGTTCAATTACTACCTCTGCGGGTTTAGTAATCTCCTGTGTTGGCATTTCTGTAACCGCTGGAGTAGGTGGAACGTAGGCTGTTTCAACTGCACTTGCAACCGCATTACCACTTGCTAGACTAGCTATTGGAGTCACGTGACCTGCTACATCAAAAGCCGCTTGAACTTCTGATGCTAGAGACAATAATGCATCCTTGTTACCTGCAGGATTAGACATCAATGATTCTACGCCTAGGAGATACTTTGTTGCCTCTCCAACACCCCCGGTTTGTTGTGCAATTGCGAATAATTTGAGTAATCGCATAGGATCTGCTATTTCTTGAAGTAGTTGAGATTCGCTATCAGAGAATTGTCCAGAACTCAATGCTAAAGCCAATTCGTCAGGTAGCGACATGACACCAAGGTGCCCTGCTACTAAGAAATAAATTTCTCCACCTTCGCAATTCAACCTTTCACTAGCAAGTTGGAAATCGAAATCCCCTGGCTTGAGGACAAGGTCTGAGAGTAGAGAGAAAAACTTCTCCAATGCTTCTTCACGAGGCATCTCCATCATTTGATGGAGAGTATCTGAGGATTCAAAAACCCCGAAATATGCGGCAGCCTCGTCGACCTCAATGCCGTCAGGCATAGAGACGTCAGCAACATCACCTGTCATGATTAATCTCTCCCTTTCTAATCCCAACGGTCTGCACTTATTGAGTCTGATGCCTAATAAATTCCCTATTGCTTTGACAAATCGATTATTGCTCTAGATTGAGGAGCCGACCAACCTGTTGTTTGTAATTGCATAAGGATTGAGCGCTCATCGGTTCCACCTTTCAAAGCACCCTTAGTCCAATCAACCGCAGCTACACGGTCTCCTAATTCATCTTGTGAGAATAAATCAGGATCGATTACTAACTTAGACTTGCGAACTTTATCTCCAATAGGCTTTCTCTTTGCAACCTTCTTGCCTGTTGATGGCCCTCTTGCTGGACCTCTTGGATCAAGAGATGGTTGTTGTCCTCGGTTTGGTCCGCCTGGTGGGCCTCGACTTGGACTTGCTCCGCCTGGTGGGCCTCGGCTTGGACCTGGTCCGCCTGGTGGGCCTCGGCTTGGACCTGCTCCGCCTGGTGGGCCTCGACTTGGACCTGCTCCGCCTGGTGGGCCTCGACTTGGGCTTGCTCCGCCTGGTGGGCCTCTTGATTGGGTTCTACCTGAGGCACTGGGCATGAAATCGTCATCATCGTCATCGTCATCCCAGTCATCATCTTCTAGATCGAGACTATTGCCTCCTAATCTTCGAATTATTATCACAACTAGAACTATAACAAAAATGCCACCGATTCCTGAAATAGCTAGGAATAGATTTGCATTCATTCCTAGGATTAATTCCTCTCCACCATCGGTACTTTGAACTTCTTCGATTTTACATCCTCTCGGAGAAACTTCGGCACCCGGTTCTGTATTTAAACAGGCATCAATGTCATCAAAGACTCCATCTCCGTCATTATCAGATTGATAATCTGCACAGCCATAATTGATTCGCGCTTGCGCTGTTCTATCCCCTGCAGCACTTGTATTCAGGCATTGGTCGGCATCAACTCCGTTTGGGTTGTCACCCCAACTATCCAGGTCTTTGTCTTCCCATTGAGTACTTTCTTGTGGGAATTTGTCATCACCTAGGAAGTCATGATATCCATCACCATCAGAATCCAAACATCCGAACCGGGATTTCATTGTTGAGTTGCCCCAAACTTCTGGGCAATCATCAGATTCGTTTGCACCAGGTGCTTGTGAATCCCCATATCCATCACCATCCATATCTTCCCATTGAGTGACATCTAGAGGGAAAGCATCCCCTTCATGAGTATCTGTGTCTGGATTGTAAGAATATGGCCCTTTGTAACCATCACCATCAATATCTTCAGCAAGGGCTGCCTCGTCAAGACATCCATTTGAAAGAACAGGGATTCCAATCTCTGTTCCAGGGCATTCATCCATCAAGTCATTGATTCCATCATCGTCTGAATCCTTCTGAGCTAAGTTACAGCCATTTTCATCGATAGTCAATTCTGGGTTTGAATCTGGACATGAATCGTATGGATCAAATATTCCATCATCATCTGAATCTACTTCGTTCTGACTATCGGAACACCCAATGCCATCAACTGTTTCGCCAACTGGAGTACTTGGGCACATATCTTCAGCATTTGATACGAAATCTTGGTCGTCATCTTTCTGGTATTCAGAACAACCAACACTGTCAACACCCTGACCTTCTGCGGTATTGTTACAGTCATCTAATTCATCAGAAATACCATCATTGTCTGAATCAACTTCATCTCCAACAATCGGGCAACCAACACCTATAGTTCCATTGATTACTCCATAGTCGTAAGGGCATTTGTCTGGTTCGTTTCCTTGTTGGTTATCCCCCCAACCATCTCCATCAAAATCTGCCACCTGAGTGCCATCATCTGGGAAAGCATCTGCTGAATCTTCTCTACCGTCTCCGTCACTGTCAGTGCAGCCATAATATGCTACAACTGCACCTAAGATGTCAACTGATGTAGTGGAATTACCGTATTCGTTTGGACAGTTATCAAGGTATAAGCCTGCTCGATTATTAGCATTCTCTAGTGCAGTCCAATTGTTTGGATAACCGTCGTTATCAGTATCATTTGCAGCAGCTGGGTTGGTTGGGAATTTGTCTGGTAAGGTCGCCCCGTCAGATGAGTTGTCACCATAGCCATCACCATCAGAATCGGCCCATTGGGTGCCATCATTAGGCCACCAATCTGCGCCATCTTCTTCAGTCCATTCTCTGGAAGTTCCGAAATCAGATGGGTCGGATGCGCCATCGCCATCTGTGTCTACACAGCCTAGACGATCTCTATATGAGAATCCTTGAATCCACCAACACTTGTCTCCAGATTCTTGGTCGGAGTCATTATCACCATATCCATCGTTGTCATCATCCTTCCATTGTTTGCTGTTGTAAGGGAATAAGTCAGGCATACTTTGTTCTGAAATTCCAAGAACCGTGACATTGCAGCAATCTGGGCCATGGTTGTCGCCGATTCTATCTCCATCGGAATCTAAAGCTTGTTTCCAATTAGTAGGGAATCTGTCGCCATTTACGAAAGTGGCAGTGTTATCTGCCCAGCCGTCCTGGTCTAGATCATCGCATCCAAACAAAGCCCACCAAGACATTCCATCGTCGTTAACGCAATCATCAATCACATCTGACCAACCATCTTCGTCATAATCATCACAACCAAACCTGTCGATGTAAGATTCGCCGTTTTCCGAAGGGCAAGCATCGGGTGCTGGACCTAGAGGGTTGTCACCGTATCCATCTGAATCTGAGTCTGCCCACTGGTTACCGATTTGTGGCTTGTTATCATGAGAATCTGGAATCAAATCTCTGTCTGTGTCCTGCATTAACCTCATTGCATAGAAATCTCCGTTCGATGATTGCGAGTAAGCAAACATGAGCGTACCATCTTCTTGCCTGTTCAGAGGCACTGGATATTCTGTAGTGATAGCGGGGAATGAAGTTGACATTACAGGCAGATTACTAGATTGAACTAATCCTGTGGTCCACACTAGATGATTATGTTCGTTTGTACTGGTAGCATGCCATCTTCCTGCATCGACTAATAGTTCAACACTTGAATTGGTGTCTGGGATGTCAGCAGCCGTATAATTCCAGGAACCCGCACCGTCTTCGATTAGCAACCCTTGTACTGTATTATTGGCATCGAATAGAATGACTTGTCCAGACATAGCCAAACTGTGCCCCTCGGTAACCCCCAATAGCCATGTATCACTAACTACTGTCCAGTTTCCACCACTCATCAAACGTTCTAAGACGATTAATCGGTCTGAATCTATCAGAGAAATTACAATTTTCTCATCGAATAATTCAATCTCGAATTGTGAAGTTGTATTTGCGCCGATTATGTCAGTAGCGGTAGTGTTGCCATTTTCGTATTCTACAAATTGTAACATTGTTGAATTATTAGAGACTGCAACCTGTACGAACATCAGCACATCGCCCTCAAATGCGGATTCGAAATCATCTCCGATTGTCGTGTTAAGGATTGAAGTCTCAGTCCATGTCCCATTTAGAGTGCCCATTCTTACCATGTAGTCATCGTCATCAACATACACCATTCGAGTCAAATCTTCAGAATCGAGATGTATTCCAATTGGATAAGCTAAGTCGATTGAACTTTTGACCGTAGTGGTGGCGAATCCAGTAGAAGATTCTTCAGTGTAAAAGATTGAGGAGAAACCTGATGAGAAGTGACCCAATCTCTGATGACCATTTGAATCGACTATCGAATCCATTTGCTCACCTAGTCCGTTACCTGAACCTAATGCGAACTCTATTGCCGTATTACCGGAGAGCGAGAGAGACATTATTTCGCTGGAAGAATGGAATAGGATTGTAGGTTTACCCGCATTTGAAATCCCGATATTCGCTTGATGTGCATTGGTTAATTCACGAGTTAGCCAACGCCCTGATGGAGTTCCATCTCGAGTATTCTCCATCAATAGCAAACTAGAATCATCCAACATAGCCATGATCAAAGGTGTCCCTCTCAATGGAGTATGCATCTCAATTCCTACGACTGGTTGGTCAAAATCAAAGTCGATGTATTCCCAATCCCTTTCGGACATTATTGTCAAAACTGGGCCAAAACTTTCTCCTAGATTTAAGTCTCTAGATGAATAAATCAACTCACCCATCCCATCTCCATTTACATCTATTCCAGTGAGAAGATTCAATCCTACATTCTGTCCACTAGAACCTTGAGCAAATATTTGAGTCTCGGTTCTAGGACCGTTTTGTGAACCCAAGTAAAGATGTACTTTACCGGCCTTAGATGATGATGGAGCCATAACTAGGAAATCGGAATAACCATCTTCGTTAATGTCGCCAGCAGGCGATATTGTTTGTCCTAGAAGGGCGTTTGCAGAACTACCTTTGTCAGACCAGGTATGTTTGACAGGTCCTGAACTTGAACCAGCCCACATGTAGATCTTTCCAGAGTGATAAGGAGTTGTGGTAGCAAATAATTCACTGACCAAAATATCATCGAAACCATCTCCATCTACATCTCCAACAAAGGACATTTCAACGCCATATAATTTTCCTGTGTCTAAAGGAGAATAGGTGCTTGCTGCAGTTGTATTAATACCGCTAGAATTACCCATGAAAAATTCAACTGAAGAATAACCAGTAGGGCTATCGATTGAATCTGTGTTTGAAACTGCCATATCCATGAATCCATCACCGTTGATGTCTCCATTACCGATAACTTGGCGACCAAACATAGTCCCTGAACCAGTTTGAGTAATGTTAGCATGGTGAACCATTGATGTGTTATTTCCTTTCAAAATCATAACTAAACCATTTTGTGCAAGGTTAGCTACTGAATTTTCGAGAATCATCTTGTCTGCAACGACGGCTAAATCTGTACATCCATCTGATTCTACATCTCCTAGTGAGGTCAATGACCATCCAAGGTTATCATCATCACTTCCATTCATTTCCCACCAAGTAGAGGTCGAGATTCCTGAAGCAGAACCTAATCTTATCGAAATATGTCCAGAATTGTTCACACCAAGACCTGGCTCACTGGAAGCAATGTCGTCAAAACCATCACAGTTGAAATCTCCAATTGCGATTCCAAACCCAAGCATGGAATCACTGTATGAGCCAACAAGGATTCTGTCAGCTAATGCTCCAGGTCCGTCTGATGAGCCGTAATGAATTGAGATCGTTCCATTGCCTTCAGGGTCTGTGTAGACGATATCGTCCTTGCCATCACCATTTATATCTCCAGCAAGGAGTTCACCTTCTACTGAATCATCATCATAGTTGATGACCCAGTTGGAGTCAGGGTCTATCCTACCTGTGTCTTTTCCTGCGAGACTTCGTAACAAAGAGAGTGTGTTATTTCCTAACCCATCTGATTTTGAGTAGGTTATCTGTTCAATGTCGTTGATGTCTAAATCCATACCTATGGCTGATGAAACTGTGCTTCCTCTTGCCAGTATTTGTCTAACCTCCATGGTATCATTGAACTTGATTAAGCGGACTTCTCCTTCAGCGGAATTAGTGTAAACCACGTGAATCATATCGTCTGAATCAATAGCCACTTCGATATCATCACCGATTGGACCAACATCCAGGATGGTTTGATTCCAAAATGCTTTATTGAACCAAAGGTGATGTAATGCCTGGTCTAAATCTTGGAACATTATGTGGCTCTTGAATTCCGAGTCGAATGAAATCTTAAGACCGCTGTTGAATACATCTTCAGCGATTGTACGTAAGTGCCAAGTCCTTTCAAGGTAAACTGAGTTTTCTTCGGCTAATCGTGCTAGGCGCAAGTCATCTCCGATATTGTAAACCACCTGAATTCGATTGTTGGCACCTATAGCAACTGCACATTCATCTGGATTCAAACCATTGCTTAATGTCTCTACAAGTAGAGTGTCCATTGTACCATCCAAATGTATTGTATGGAGGTTGACATCGGATGAATTTAGAGAACAAGCATAACCAATGCCAACGTCGGTTACTACCAAATCCATAGGTTTGTCTGACATCTCACCATATGAAGAGGCGTTCCAATAATCTAAAACCGATTCACCACGAACTACCCAATTTTTACCATCTACGGAAATCAAGTCACCTTCAAGATCATGACCAGAGCCACTAGAGAAGCCTACTGAGTTCGATTTCTCTGATTCCTCATCCAACGATTCTTCTACAGGGAAAACGAATAGTGGAGATATAATTTGGATGATGAAAATGGCGGAAATTGCTAGTGGAAGACCCTTGCTTCGCCATGACATATCCCCCATCACGCCCCCCACCCTACATTACTATTCCCAACAAATGATTACGGCCCCCTATAGGGGGCCGGTAAATACAATCTAATCGAACCGCTTGAATCGGTGAATCTCATGGCCCCAATATGGCGGACATGGTGCTGGTCGTTGCGAATGGCGAGTGGAGCGACTCAGGATTAGTTGAAACTATGATTGAGACTTCAACTTTCAAGATTGCATTGGATGGAGCCGCAGACCGATTTGACACATGGGATGTGGTGGTTGGCGACATGGACTCAATCTCTAATCCTGAACATCACGTGCCTGCCCCAAACCAGAATTATTCTGACCTTGCTAAAGCTCTGGAAATGTATGATGTTGATGCGGTTGTCGGAGTTGCTGGAGGAAGATTAGATCATCAAATCGCAGCGTACACATCTTTATTCGAAACTAACTCTGATGCAATTCTATATTTTGACGGATGGAGAGCGTGTAGAGTCCACCCTGATGGTTTACAAATTGATTTAGCGGTAGGAACAATTTGTTCTTTAATGCCGTTTGGAAATGTCAATAATGTGACATGGAACGGAGTAGAATTTATTCTTGAAAATGAGGATATATCAACGGGAACAAGAGGTGTTGGAAATAGAGTGACTGAAGAGGCCGTAAATATCTCACATGAAGGGGGAGATCTACTCTTCATTTGGGAGGCAAATGCGCCCTGATAAATCGTGAATACTCTTCTTTACCATCCCAAGTTCTTGCCCTTTCATCAACTCTTGAGGCTTCAACTGTAGATTCGTATCCACCCCAATCCTCAATCAACTTGAGCTTCCATGCTGCTTTGGCTGAATGGCCAGGGAACAAAGTCCTCCACATATTTGGAATCCGACCCGGAGTGATTAGATTGACTTGGTCAACAATCGAGGTTGTACAGGTCTTACCAAATGTGTGGTACCACTCGGGATTCTCTCCAAGAGAATTTAGTCGGTCACATAAAGCGTTGAATAATGCCTTGTCTTTGCCAGGAGGAGTCTGAACTCTGTAGAGGTGAACCTTGTGCTTTCTTCCGTTAGTTCTCAAGTGCAGGGCGTCTCTTTCTGTGGCCACAAGTAGGTACAACTCAAATGCACGCCACATACCTTGCCATGGGTCATATCTCTCCCCTACTTCTCTACGAGTTTCGAAAGAGAAGGTAATGAATTGACCATCACTAAATTCGAATGTTAACATTGTATGGGCAAGCGCCTTTATTTTGTGGAAGTGGTCGATTACATACCAGACATCTGTGATCTCATCGGTGTCAACACTAGTGTCTATCCACTTTGAGTCGTGGTCTCTTTTACCACTCCACGTGAAATCTCTAACATTTTTCAGGCCAACTTTCGAGCCTTTGTAGGAGGCTATGGCGTGGTGAGCATTATCTGCAACCCAGTTTTTTTCTAAACCGGGGATTTGAGATTGGAGGTGAACATACCTTTTCCAAATTGCTTTAATTAACATCATCAGCAAAACTGTTCCGCTGATTATCATTGTCCAAAACGCAATGTCACGAAGCAACTCACCACCTCTTCCACATCAAAGAGGCACGATCCCACCAGTCGACTTCACCATCCTCATGACGGCGCCAAAGCATACCGCTTTCATCGACATGAGTAGGTAGACCTTCAGAATCAGGCTCACCAATCTCATTTAGCATACTTCTTCCCATTTCATCATCTTCTGGGCCCTTCATCATCAGTACGAATACTGCAATTCCCAAGACTAATGATAGTACTATAATTCCATAAATCCCAACAGATGAAGTTTCTGTTTCCTCGCCACGGGATAGTACCGGAGCGTCATCATCTTCAACTTCTGAATCAGGAGATGGTATTCTGATTAGCATAGTTCCACCTGTGGTACTTATCTCCTCATCATTGGTAACCGTTAACAGAATCTTGTAAACTCCTGAACTCCATTTCGAGCAGTCTAATGTGCTAGAGTTAGCAACTACTCCAATTGAAGGAGTAATTGTCCAATCTTTGGTATATCCGAAATGGTCTTCGCCTGTTGCCTGTAAGTGAGAAACAGTACAAGGAGTTCCAGCTAGTTGTTGGTCCCCATCGATTTCAATGGTAAAATGTGGAGGAGGTTTGTTGACAATAACGAGTTCAAGAGTATCCGATGTTGTCTGTCCAAGACCATTCTGGTAAGTCTCGCTTACAACATATGTTCCTGCAGGCCAGTTACTACAATCCAAAACAGTATCATCATCTAAGACTTTGAATGGAGTGCCGATAATAGATCGAGTGCCTACAAAATTCCATCTAGGTCCGGTTTCATCAATGAAGTTCCTAGTTATTTCACATGCATCGCCGGTTTGCATTATTTCTGAGCCGGACAATACTAGGTCTGCTGAAGGTACTGCTAAAGCAGGACTTAAGTCAAAGACTCCAATGTTTATCGACTTGAGAAGTCGACCATCTGCATCACTTATTTCGAGAACTAATCGATGCTCACCTACAGCCCATGAATCGTATGTTAGAGAAGCATTTTCTTGATCTTCGAAGGCCATCAAAACCTCTTCTTGTACAGTAAATCCTGAATGCTCTCCAATTAATGTGAGAGTTAAGTCAATCCATTGTTGGGTTGAATTCAGTACTACTACTACTCTAATCGCATCCATCATTCCATCTTGGTTACTATCTAGACTATCATTTCTAAGCGCAACTAAATTCAACCCAGCTGCGACAAATGGGTCAGATTCTTCCTCTTCAGCAACAACTTGTCCCGTGAAGCAAAGTGAGAACATTAGAGCAATCAAAAACCACTCACGCATTTTGTTCACCCCCTTCATTAGACTGAATACCCTTTTCCAATGAGGATACTGAACGAGTTGAGCGAACTAACATTGCTAGTCCTGATGAAATTAGCATTACTGCTCCGAGAATCATGTATGATAGCCAACTTGATGCTGGTTCTTCGCCCATTACTGATACTGCGGAATTCCAACCGCCGTATTCATCAGACCATCCATCACCATCTTCATCTGGGCATCCTTGAATATCTCTGGTTGAAGTGCCTGGAACATCAGGACAATCGTCTCTTCTCGAACCCATTCCTACATCACCAAAGCCGTCTTCATCGGTATCTTGCCACTGTAGTCTATCGGTTGGGAAAGCATCTGCTTCACCCCACGGTGAGGCTAGCCAATTCTGAGAAGGATCTGACCATCCATCGCCGTCAGAATCTCGACATCCTAATCTGTCGAAGAATGATTGGCCACGTTCATTTGGACATGCGTCTCCTTCATGGCCATCTGAATTATCTCCGAATCCATCGCCGTCTTCATCACGCCACTGTGATGGTTCGTGTACGAATTGATCTCCTTGGTCAGACCATCCATCACCATCTGTATCGTGGCAACCCCAACGGTCACCACCCTTTGTTGGACCAAGAGAGGTCCCTGGAACATTTGGACAAACATCAGCGGTAGTTCCGCGTGGGTTATCTCCGCGACCATCACCGTCACTGTCGTGCCATTGAGTTTCGTCTGAAGGCCAAGCATCTGCAAGTCCACCGGGACTTGCTAACCAATGAGTAGTAGGGTTGGACCAACCGTCGCCATCGGTATCTGGGCAACCCCATCTATCCATTGCTGAATTCCCTTCAGTAGCAATACAGCCGTCTCCTCTCCAAGCTTCTCTCCAAGTATCTCCATCGAAATACTCGAGATTGTCTCCATAACCATCATCATCAGTATCATGCCATTGACTTTCGTCTGTCGGGAAGGCATCAGCGAAACCATCCGGATGTGAAATCCACCAATCATCAGGATTAGAATAACCATCCATGTCGATGTCAAGACATCCGAAACGGTCGGCCCAACTTATCCATCCACTCTCAACTTCTTCGACAGTGCTCAAA
>JAOMTZ010000040.1 GCA_028356125.1 Candidatus Poseidoniaceae archaeon | reverse complement strand
GTGGTGAAGTTGGAAGACAGAAAGGTCATCTTTCAGATTGGGCACATTTCGTAACACTTGGATTATTGGTAATATCAGAGTCCGTACTGTTCGGTGACGACCCATATGTTCCTTGGGCAATATTCCTCTATGCTGTAATTTCCTCTTACATGATGATGATTAAAGCAGAAAGTTCAGATGATGAGAAAGTTGCATTTGAAGCATCTGCAGCAACTGCTGGTTCGATGATTATAGCAGTCATTCTATCACTATTCGGTAGATTAGACGTCCCTCTCCCCGCAAGTGTCTCTGAGAATCTGCAAGGATTCAATATCACTTTAGCGGTAGTTGGGTTAATCGTTTATGCATCAATGCGGAAATTCAAGTCGGTTGAATTAGACTTAGGAGTAATGCTAACATGGGCAGAGAGGAAGAGAAAAAATCTGATGCCTGTATTTGACACTGAAAGCAATTCATGGGTAGTTCCTGAAACAGATTCTCTAGCAGTAGATACAAGTTGGGGACCATTAGGTAGAATGAGTTTAATTGGTCCAATGATTTTGTTTACTGTTGCACTAACAGCAGTTGGTGCAACAAATTTAGCACAGAACATACTGTGGACTATCATGATGATTATTCCAATTGGAGTAATCGTATGGGAAGTTATCGATGAGGATGAAGCTTCTTCAACAGGTAGAATGATTGCAACTCTGACAATGATAGCAGTAGCCGCACCTATGGCTTACAGTTTGAATGCAGCAAGATCTGAACTTGGAGAAATTATTCTATCGACTATAATTTTCGACATACTGCTGTTGGCAGGACCTATTGGAATTTCGGTTATGCTAGACAGAAAAGGACTCAATGAAGAGTCGTTGAATCGTACTGCAGATATTGCGACTCTAGGAGGGCTACTCCTACTAGGTTTGTTTGACACGAGCGGTGGAATACTATTCTTGTCGATGTACCTGCTAGTATTTAGTCGTGCATTAAAGCATAGACTGAACATCATTCTATGCATAGCACCATTGGCGATTATATTATTCGGTGACGGTAACCGATTTGTTTCTGATGGAGCAGTTGTTGCTGAATTATTGTCGTGGATAGACATCACATCATACGATCCAACTGAACTCACAATTCTGGATATCAGCAGATTCTCATTCATTCTAATGGCACTAACCAATGTAATAATCCTTGCAAAAGGAGTCATGGATAGACAGTATGGTGTTGAAGAAGGCGATTTAGAAGCACCGATGACAGTACCAGGGTTCTGGCTAACAATCGGTATGTTTGGCGTACTCCCTGAGGCAAGTTGGTTGCTGCTTACAATGACACTAGTTCTCACATTGTACGCATGGTTAACCGGAAGAATGGAGTTCATGCCATGGGTGGCACCTCTAGCATTGTTCTCTTTCTTCATCGGATTTGTTAATGATTCCAATTTCAACAACTTCGACGGAATTGATTACATTACTCACAGTCTACTTGGCACCGGCATTCTAACACTAATATTGAACCAAGCTAGTTCTAAAGGAATACTATACAAATGGGCAGATGAGGCTAATGACGAACCAAATGGAGTTGCCAATGTATTCAGTCTACACTCTATTCAGAGCAGAGAACACTTGACATCAGTTATGCGAATTTGGACAATAGTTTGTTTGACACTATCTTGGACAGCGTTCAAGGGAATAGGAACAATGATCGGAGCCGCCTGGGCGACATATGATGCATTCATCAATGGTCAGAAATATTCGATTCTAGCAATGCCACTATTGCATGCATTTGCAATATGGAATCTATTAGACCAGATGAACCAGAGTTCTGATGCAATCGACTACATCGTTGGTGCTGTATTATTAATTAATGGAATAGCATTTACAGTTATTGCATCTAAAACTGAGATTGCATGGAATTGGAAGATATTCGAATGGGATGACACCATCGAATACTATGGATGGATTGACAGAGTTGGCCAACTAGGTATTGCATACTTCCTAATCGGTATTGTTTGGGCCATTGGAGAAGGTACTGGCGGAATCATGTTGTGGACTATTTGTGCAGTATTCCTTTCAGGTGTTGCAGTACAAGGATTTAGAGACGAAACTGAAACTCCTTGGC
>JAOMTZ010000038.1 GCA_028356125.1 Candidatus Poseidoniaceae archaeon | reverse complement strand
AGTTATGCTAACTAGTGATACCATGCTGAAATGGCTAATTGTACTAAACCTCATGGCTCTACTATCCATTGCCATCATGGTTGTCCCAGAGAAAGAGAATTGGCGCCATGTTTTCGATTTAACAAGATTCAGAGAGAGGCCGAACAAAGTTGATCCTAATCTTTACCTAAAGCGCGTACGAGAGGCTATGATGGCTAAAGTGCGCCAATTTAACGACCTGACCCGTGATGAAATGGCCAGGAAAACCCCAGGTGAGGTACAGTCCATGGTAAAGGACCCACGCCTGATTGAGTTGTTGTACTCACAACAGCGTTCATACTCCAACGAAGAATTAAGGCAATTATTGCAACAGATTCGACGTTGGGGAAAGTAACCTAAGGAGGTAAATGACATGCAGCCAGCACCACCACCACCCGCAGCCCCCCCTGCGCCGGCCCCACCTGCACCAGCAGCACCGCCAGCACCGGCACCAGCCCCAGCAGCGCCACAAGCGCCTGCACCTGTAGCTCCGGCACCTATGCCCGTAGCAGCAGCACCGGCTCCTGCCCCTGCAGCACCTGCACCAGCAGCACCAGCCCCGGCACAGGCACAGCCTAGACACCAGAGTAGCCCAGAGGTCCGTGAACGTCTTCAGGCCGTCGGAGCGATATCGCAAGCGATTAGCGCCGAAGTCCAGAAGGTAATTATCGGTAAGGCACACGTTATTGACAATGTACTGATCAATATTCTTTCGAATGGAAATTTACTGTTCGAAGATTATCCAGGACTTGCTAAGACTTTGATGACCAACACTTTCGCAGATGCGTTAGGTTGTGACTTCAAGCGTGTTCAGTTTACCCCGGATTTGCTACCTGCAGATATCACCGGTACAAACATCTACGATGCTAAGAAGGGAGAATTCACTTTCAAGCCAGGTCCGCTATTCTGTAACCTGTTACTAGCTGACGAGATTAACCGTGCTCCTCCTAAGACTCAAGCAGCTTTGCTTGAGGCTATGCAGGAGAAGCAGGTGACTATCGGAACAGTCACTCACAAACTACCAGCACCATTCATTGTTATGGCAACTCAGAACCCTGTCGAACAGGAAGGTACCTACCCTCTACCTGAGGCGCAATTGGACCGTTTCATGTTCAAGATGAGCGTTGGATACCCTGACCGTGCAGACGAAGATGAAATTCTGCGCCGCCGTATTTCCCGTGGTAAGGATGCAGTCGATGTCGACGTCATCACCGACCCACAGCGTGTTATCGCTATGCAACAAGCATGTGAAGACATCTATGTCGACCCTGCTCTACGTATGTACATGGTTGAAGTTGTAACCAGAACTCGTGAAGATCCTCGTGTTCTAGTCGGTGCTTCTCCTCGTGGTTCTCAGGCATTACTGAAGACATCACGAGCAGCAGCCGCTCTTCGTGGTCGTGACTTCGTCACACCTGATGACATCAAGGCAGTATCAGAGTTAGCGCTTGCTCACAGAATCATTCTGAAGCCAGAACACCAAATCAAAGGTTTGGAATCTGGAGAAGTTATTCAGACAATTCTACGCGAAGTACCAGTTCCAACCGTTTGAATAGAATTAATCGAGAATTAGAGAGAGGTGCGTAGCATGTGGAGCCGTAAGAGTGCAATGTTAGGATCACTAGCAGTGGCAATGTATTTGCTTGGTTTAACGTTGAGGAATACTCAACTTGTAACCATTGCAGTAGTTATCTTTGTGTTCCTTACATGGGCCGCTCTTTTCGGTGGGCACGCTGATGTTTCTGCAAGTGGCAGGCGCGCTGATGAATGGGGAGGAGAAGAAGGTGTATCACTTTCAAATGTCTCAGCCATGCGTAAACTCTCTAGTGCCCGAATTTTCGAAGACGGAGAAGTAGGAGTGACTTTGCGTATGCAAAATCAATCTGCACTCGGTAAGATTCTCGAAGTTAGAGATCGTGTTCCAGAAGTAATGCGTATCAAAGATGGTGCGAATTACATTTTAATGGAACTTGGTCCACGTCGTGAAACCTTCATTGAATACACTGTTGAATGCCCGCTTAGAGGGTTCTACAGTCTTGGTCCGGTAGCAGTCCGTGTCCAAGACCCATTCGGATTATTCCACAAGGAAAAGGAGCTGCATGTCTACAATGACTTCCTTGTGTTCCCGAAAATGGAAGACCTCAAAGAAACATTCGTTAAGTCCCGTGTCCCTAAGATCTTCACTGGTGCAGTGAATATCCGTCAACCAGGACCTGGTTCTGAATTCTACTCACTCCGTGAGTATTTCGAAGGTGACTCATTCCGAGCAATTAACTGGTCTGCATATGCTAGAAGTGGTAAGTTGATGGTCAACGAACGTGAAAGAGATGCAGTCAGCGATATCATCCTGATTGTCGATTCT
>JAOMTZ010000037.1 GCA_028356125.1 Candidatus Poseidoniaceae archaeon | reverse complement strand
ATGGGTATAGTGACTCAGGAGATGTATTCCCTTCAGATTCAAGTGAGTGGGCAGACTCTGATGGAGACGGAGTCGGAAATAATGGCGATACATTCCCTACTGACTACAATGAAACTCAAGACAGTGATGGAGATGGAGTCGGAAATAATGGTGATGCATTCCCTAACGATGCGAATGAAACCACCGATTCAGACGGAGATGGAGTTGGCGATAATTCAGATGCTTTCCCAAATAATAGCGCAGAGAACTTTGACTTTGATGGCGATGGAGTAGGCGACAATTCTGATGAATTCCCAGATGACGCCAACGAAACTCAGGACAGTGACGGTGATGGAATTGGAGATAATGGAGACGAGTATCCATTCCTGAATAATTTCAATGATTCAGACGGTGATAGCTTCTTCGACCTTGAAGATGACTTCCCGAATGACCCAACTCAGTGGAGTGATTATGATGGCGATGGTCATGGAGATAACCCTGAAGGGAATGACTCTGATTTATTCATCAACAATGTAACACAATGGTCGGATACAGACGGTGATGGTTTTGGAGATAACTGGGGTAATCCTGAATGGAACACAACCCGATTATTCGTCTGGCCAGGACAATTTGTTGAAGGTGCAGAGTTAGCGGACCATTGTCCAACACAATTTGGTAATTCATCAGCAGATGGTTTCTTTGGATGCCCAGATGATGACAAGGATGGAATTGCAAATATCTATGATGAAATTGACAATAGTCAAAATCAAACAGTTGATTTGGATACAGATTTAGACGGAATAATTGACTCAGAAGATTTGTGCCCTGATTCAGCCGAAGGTGCATTCGTAGACATCAATGGATGTCTTGTGGATTCTGACGGGGATGGCATAGATGATCTACAGGACAAGTGCCCTGATACGAAATCAGGAGTCGTAATCAATGTAGAAGGATGTGAGGTCGTTGAAAAAGAAAAGGAAGAACAACCGAAGAGTTACACAGAATCTCTACTAGCAGGTGAACCTGATGCCATATTGAAGACAGTAGGCGTTGGTGCAGTAATTATCGCAATTCTAGGGTTTTTACAAACCAATTTTGTTGCAGCCCTATTGCCTGATGCTGTTAAGTGGATGCAATTTGCAAGAAGAAAATCAAAATTATCTAAAGAAGAAGAGCAGGAATTACTGTATTTGCAATCTTTAGTTCAAGCATATTATTACGATTATCAAACCATTTCTGAAGAACTTCAACAGTTGAAATCTGAACTCACCGCAAGATTCACGAACAACGAAATCAAACAATCTACACGAGAGAAAATCAATATTTTGATTAGCGACTTATTACAAATGGATGATATCGAAATGAAGAGAATCGCTCATGATGACACTTATTTCGGTTTGGCAGGTACTATCGACATCAAGAGCCGTAATGAATTGTTAGAGGAAGAGTTAGCGATGCGGTCAGATATCTTTGACCAACCCGAAGCTGTTGTTGTAGCCAGTTCTGTAGCAACAACTCCCGCAATTCCTGATCGGAATATGGTAGGGCAAATCAATCCTACAGATAATTACGAGTATCTTGAGTATCCAGGTGGAAGTGGAGTCTGGTATTTGAGAAACAATTCAACCGGTGAATGGGAGAAATGGAGTAATTGAGTTACCATTTGTGATTACAGAACCAGATTCAAAGTAAATTTTGTATCACTGAGAGAACGTCATCTTTCTTAGAAACAACTTTCCAAGGGGTGATGGGAATAGTTTGCAGATCCTGCTTCATACGCTCAGCCCCTCCTCCACTAATGTTCAAAACAGTACAATCATCTGCTTTGATATCACCACTTTCTAGAGCCTGAATTAGACTGGCTAGCGCAACTGCTGCCGGCGTCATGATGTCAATTCCTTCAATTGATTCAAACAACTCCTTTGCCTTCACAGCATCCTTTCTCGCCACAACATAAGTCTGGCCATTAGACTCTTTGAGAATGTCGTAAACTCCACCCTTCACTTCGTATGCAGGGGCTTTGTTCAGTAAGTAATCAGAGAACACTTCCACTTCATCGTCAGGGAAATCAGAGTCGATTAGAGCAGGGCGTCGTGCTTGCCAAGCATTGTGTATTGGACTGTGTTCTTCATTCTGACTAACGTGTTGTCTAGGGACTGGGCCATCGAATAATTCAGATTGAATCAATCGATTTGCCATTTCATTTACTCCAACGGGGCCAGGTCCTCCACCTATGCCCTGGAAATAGTGCATAGGTAACTTGCCAATTGTGTATGCAGCATCGATAATTAAACTCCCAATACCGTCTCTACGTGCAACATTGTGGATTCCTCCTTCCATTTGCCAATTGTCCAAATGCTGAGAGATCTTCTTTGCAAAAATCTTTGCATCGTAGTAATCTCCATCCTCGATAACAATCAATTTAATTGAACTATTTGGGTGGCCTGCTGGAATATACAATCTCTTAGCATGCTCTTTTCCAACAACAACAATCAGTGGGTAATTCTCTAGTCCGCAGAAATATGAAAATGCTCGAGCAGTATTACCTGCGCTCGCACATATCATTCCACTACATCCTTTCTC
>JAOMTZ010000036.1 GCA_028356125.1 Candidatus Poseidoniaceae archaeon | reverse complement strand
GGATGGCCTAACAATTTATTGGATACTCTATTCGAACTCCCTCCTTCATTCAATGACCCATTAGCGTTCGGGGCTAACACCTATTCGCTATACGTCAACTATACTGCTAGAAATAACGGCCCACAGTACGAAGCGTGGGACTATGGGACATTTACTGGTGACATATTGTCCTTCGAAGACACAGGACTATTCGAGAACGCTGTTGACTTAGATGGAGACGGAAGTAGTGACGTTGCAGTTGGGCTATCCATAGTAGGTCTAGGTCAACAGGGCGAGGGCTGGGATGTTAATTTTGGAGATGGTATCATCCCGTCTATTGAATCAATTTGGATTCGCCCGAACTTCCAGTGGAAAGTCAGAGTACTCGACCATAATGATCCATTATGGGACGATATGGCCAGCATGGAAGTATCGCTGATGAAAGGCGTGGCATATGATTTGACTCTGACCACAGAGGGAGAATCATACGCTCTGATTATCGATTCACGTTTCACACAAGCTCCTCACGATTTCCAAGTACGTGTAGGACTAGACCAAATGACTTTGAATGTTACACAAACGTTCACAAGTATTCTTGATGTTCTAAATATCTTCAACGGAGGAGATGACTCTGGCTTGGAAATAACCTCAGTAACAGCGCCGTATGCAATTTCAATTTCTAATCCAAATCGCAATTCCCAAAATGAACAAACCGATTGTGAAGACTCTTCGTGGTATGATTCAATTTCAGACCACGATGAAGAAAGTCGTTTACATAAATGTGGATATTCGATTGGTATTGGTTATGTGCACTACGAGCAACCAGATGTGGATGGTAATCGCGCTCTAGACGAATTGGGGTACATAGATGTAGGATTACACCCGATTATTGGAAGTACGTTAATTCCTGAAGAAGTAGATTTAGTCATCCGAAACGATAATGCTGGTGAAAATTCTTTCGACAATATTGAAATCTACAGCGATACTGATGCTGACCTTTGGTTCCACTATTTCGAAGACCGTTCCGCACATATCGAAGAGGGCGGCCTGCTAGGAAACATCACAGATTCTAGAGGCTGGGTTAGAGACTTACCTAAGGGGACTTTACCTCAAGAAGAAATCGATGCAATATTCACTCTAATCGGGGAGGCACCGGGTTCTTCCAATTTCCCTGGAGAGATGCCTAACAGACTTTCTTTGATTATATCAATCAAGAATTATACTGCCGATCTAACCTCAAATGTAGGAGATACAAGCCTGATACTAAACCCAAGCGACAGTCGTTGGAACAGTCTGATTCTAATCGCTGGAACTGAGCGAATATCTAAGATCGAATATGTCTCTACCTTCGAAAGACACGGCTATGCTGGAGATTCCTCTTCGATGGAAGTAGAGTTCCTGGATATACCAGAAGTCGTTGCAGTATTCGGAACATTTGAGATTCCTTCATCCAATAGAGTGAGGGTTGAATTCGGTACAGCTCCAGATCTTTTGAGCGAAGTATTGGATAACGTGATTCTGAACTTGGTCGAGATTGTTCTGGATTTGGGAACCATTCTAAACGGATTGCCTGAGGCGATTGTAGGTACTGCTGGAGAGTCTAGTGGAGAAATCATAATCCAATTTTATAATCAAGTCAGAGAGACATGGGCGTCAGGAAGTACACGCGATGAAATGACAGCAGGCAGCGTAAAGCTCGCAATAGGCAGTAGCCCCCATCCTGTAATGAACAGAAGTCATATTCTCTTAGGAGAAGATGTTGATTATACAAACGATGAAGGTAAAGTCGACGGCAAATATGGCTGGATAAACGACCCATTGGTTCCGGTTGGTATGAGTGTATCAGTCACTGACATTTCCGGGTTGAGTTATTCATATGACCAAGAAACCGATCTACGAACGATTTCATTGGTTGGGTTGTCTGGTGAGGAGTTAATCATTGGTCACCTCAATCATTCATCTAATACTACTGATGGAGATGTCAGACAATTCGCATCAATTTCCAACCGTCCAGAGTTCTTGACAATCAGTCAACAAGGAACTGATATCTTTTACAATGCCACCGGGGAAATTGGAACAATTACCTACAGTGCAGAAGGAAACGGCCAGTATAACGCTATGAGGCTAAATGACCTACCTTCTAAATTCGAATTAAAATTAGGAGATACTCTCGCTTTCATGGCAGAGGAAGGTATTGGCTCAGTCGAAGTTCAGATTTCTAATGCCACCATTCCGCTAACTATGGATGATGACCATGCTCGTTTCTGGATCGATCAGAACTCAGGTGAAGCGAGTATGTCTCTCCGATTGTCTAATCTTACTTCCGTCATTCTATACCCTCCCGATGAACCGGGTGCTGTTGGAGAAAGAGGAAATAGCCGTATGGTGATGAACCGTTCAGGTTCTGCCCCATTCAGTGTTCTGATGGAAGATGTCAGCGACAGGGAGGATAAGTTCCTCGGGCTTTCAGGAAGAGTCTACCTTGACCCACTTCCAGCTAACGTTACCCTTTCCTTACCATCATCTGAGAAATCAGACATTATTTCAGTACCAGAGTTCGGTGAAGCCGACGGAGTATTAGCGCTATCTTTCTTCCTTTCTGGAATGATTGACTTTGGAGCTTCAGTGAACGACTTTGCCGTAGAAAGCATGG
>JAOMTZ010000035.1 GCA_028356125.1 Candidatus Poseidoniaceae archaeon | reverse complement strand
CGCGACCAACAAGCACCAGGGACTTGTCTGGAAGGACCACCAACCTGCGAATCCCCCGGAGTATCCGTCAAAAAATGGTTGAGCCATTTCAGAGATGAAAGTGGGCCCATGGATATTTCAGAAGCACTTCAGATTTGAATATGTGTAATTGCCAATGTTGATGACCTAGGATAATCACCACTCTCCATGGACAACAACTTATCTTCAATCAAGACGACCTTGCCTATCTCCTGGCGAGAGTTCGAAGTAGTCTCATTAGCTCAAGATTTACTAGAAAATGGAGCGGCATGTGTGCAACACCATCAGATAACTTCCACCTACAAGTGGGATGGTAGTGTTCAATCTGAGAAAGAATGGTCTTTGGAAATTAAAATATCAAACACAAATAGGATGTCTGTTTTGAAGAAGTTGAAATCACTCCACCCTTACGAAGTCCCACAGATTATCTGCACAGAAGTCACTGCAAATGAATCTTATTTACAGTGGGTCAACTCACAGTAAATTAGTGCGTAATTAACCAACCCAAGGTATTGACCCTAATACCTCGCTGCTAATGCGAAAGTGTTTAGTGAATCCTTTCCATGTTAATGGTATGGCCGGAACCGGAGATGGTAATATGAACGTGGATGAAATCCTGAAGAAATTGTCTTCGGCCTTGGCTGAAAAACAATTGTCTGTTGCTGGATTATTTTCTCAACTAGATACGGATAATGATGGTAGAATCAACGGTCCAGAACTCCACAAGGGAATAAAAATCCTAGTTGGTGACTTCCTTTCCCCTGGACAAGTTTCCAGTATCATCCAATCGGTCGATTCAAATTCAGACAATCGTATCGATATGTATGAGTTACGTATCGCATTAGAAAGAGTAAATTGAACTCTGTGAGCAATTGCTTACAGCAAGTTGTTTGTGATTAGAGTGGAGCAAGCGTGTACAAACGGGCGACCCCTCGCCCACCCCGGAAACGCTTACTCCGTTTTCCGGAGCAAGTTGTCCTGAGTACAATGTCTTATTAATTCGAGCGTTGTAATTTATTAAGATATTACACCAATGATGTAACAAATACAAGGTATCAAAGAGTAAGTGAACAGAGACAGTAATATGGCGAACAAACGTGTGAGCATGTTGATTCTTTTTGTCCTCGTGTTTTACATCCCATCTAATGCTGTTGCTAATGAAGAAAGTAATGTTGTACCACAGTTTGGTGTGAGTTTTGATGAAGTCGTAGTTGCAGATTCTACCGACGGACTTTCAGACCCTAGAGATCTAGAATTCCATCCTGGTCGTGCCAATGAATTATGGGTGGCTAATCGAGCTACAGACAGTATTTCTATAATTCACAACACTGGGCTTGATAATCAGACCTCTGAGAACCGACAGGACTCTCACAAGAACCACTTCTTAGAAGAGGTAAGTGCGATTGCATTCGGCTCTTACCATGAAGAGTTTGATTGGCAATGGGGATCTGCTCAAGAATCAGTTAACACATACTGTGGCCAAGGTTCTCCTAACAATTTCATGGGGCCTACATTGTGGCCTTCATCATTGAGTCACTTTGCGATGGAGCACCAGAATGACCAATATCTCGGAAGTCACATCGATATGAACCATGAGTCTCCCTTTGGAGTTGGTATCGCTCATGATTCAGATAATTCATATTGGTATAATGATGGCTATTACGGAGAACTAGTTTACTATGATTTCCAAGAGGACCACGATACTGGAATGGATGACCACTCAGATGCAATCGTAAGGAGATATTCCGATGTACAACTAACTCATTCCTACGGAACTCCGGGTCACATGATTTTGGACAAGGATTCAGGAATTTTGTACATATCCGATCCCGGAGCGAACCGTGTATTGTGGGTGAATACTGATGATGCGACCTACAACACTGAGGACATTATGGCTGAATCCTCACGTTTGGAGCCGCTTGCTGAGTACTCTCGAATAACTGGAATTGAATGGGGAGTTCTAGATTCTGGAATGAGCAAACCATCTGGAATCGCTTTAGATGGCGACCAACTATTCGTATCAGAGAAGGGAAGTAACCAGATTATTGCTTATGATTTGAGTACTGATGGTAAGAGTGCTACCGAAGCTGGCTCGATCCAAACTTCAGCATCTGCAATTATGGGTCTTGAAATTGGACCTAATGGACACATATACTACGTTGACAATGGACAAGATGAAGTCGTAAGAATCGACCCTCTTGCAGACATAGATGATGACGGAGTTATCGACCAAGATGACAACTGCCCACAGGTTGCTAATGCTAACCAAGAAAATCACGACAGCGATTTACAAGGAGATGCGTGTGATGAAGACGATGATAATGACGGTATTTTAGACGCATCAGATTATTGCGCTACTGGTAATTTAGATTGGACTCCATCGCTTTCCAATGACCATGACGGAGACGGTTGTAGAGATGCATCAGAAGATTATGATGATGATAATGATGGAGTAATGGATAATTCAGACCGCTGCTCGTCTGGTGAACTTAACTGGCTATCTGGTGATTCAAACGATTATGATGGTGATGGTTGTAAAGATTCAAGCGAAGACAAAGATGATGATAACGACAATATTTGTGATTCTGGCTCAGACAGTACTTGGGATTGTATGGAGTCCACTTTGGGAACAGATTTCTGTCCAACCAGTCACCCTACGTTTACTTCAACTCTGTCCTCAGATGCCGACCAAGATGGTTGTGAAGATAGGAATGAAGATTTAGATGATGACAATGATAATTTCTTGGATGGACAGGATGATTGTCCAATACAAACCGGCTTCAGTAACGCAGGAAGGCTATTTGGATGCCCAGATTCAGACAGTGACGGTTATGCAGATACAATAGACCAATTCCCTGACGAATCTAGTCAATGGTCCGATATTGATGAGGATGGTTTTGGTGACCAGTCAGATGGTGTG
>JAOMTZ010000034.1 GCA_028356125.1 Candidatus Poseidoniaceae archaeon | reverse complement strand
CCACCCCCATCTATCTGCAACATCTCGCATGTACATGTGGGCTTTACGTTGGTCCATTCCACCAATTGCTACATCGATATTCATCTCAAATATATCTGCAGCTTGCAAAGCAGGATAGAAAAACTTGGAAAGGTCTCCATCGGATGAATCTTCATCACGTCCCATTATTGAGAAGGTTCTCCTAACTCTTGCCAAACTCATATTCTTAGAACACCTTAGCACTCTAGCCCAATAATCTCCAGACTCCATGATACTTGAAGCCCAAACAAATCTTAGTTCGCCAGGCCCATCACCTTCTGGAGGGTTGCCCAATAATACTCGGAAAGTGTCTTCCATGTAACGAGCAGTTGTCTGAATATCATCCATAACCCCGTTGAATTTGTCGTTTACCCAAGCGTGCCAATCTGCTAAGAAAATAAGGACATTCGCATTGGCATCCAACATTCTCCTTAGTTGTAAAGAGAGTACTTTCCAACCAATATGTGCTTTACCTGATGGTTCAAAACCAACATAACAACGGATTATTCCATCGCCACCTGCAGAAGTACCATCTGCAAGACAGTCTACAAGATGATTGATGCCGACAGACTCATCAACATCATCAATCATCAATTTGAGACGAGATAATGATTCTTCATCGAGTTCTGCGACCCTTGGGCATCTCTCGATTAGTTCTTGCATGATTACACCTCGATTCAGAGTAAATCGTTAAGCTTCTTTACCTTGCCTTCAGATGGAGCATTGCCTGCTTCGATCATATTTTCAAGTTCGGCAATCATCTCATGAGCCTTATCGATTGTTTCTTGCGAAAATGAGGAGCTCATTTCCATTGATTTGTGAGCCATTTTTATTGCAGAGCGTGCCTTTGAGAACTTCTTTGCTTGTTCCTTCGCTTTATCTCCACGTTGCTTGCCAGTATAACCGGTTGCTTTATCCAAAAAGGTAGACCATCTGGACCTGGATTGCATAGCTTGTTCTCGGCCACCATCAGATTCTAAGAAATCAGACAATGCATCACCTTTCATCTGTTCAACATCAACCTGAAGTTTACCATCGGTGGTGTATTCCGCAGTTACAGAAACTAGAATACCAAAAGAAGCATTGAATACGCCATCTGCTGTAACTTCAACATCGTTGAAATGTTCTGTTGCTAATTTGGCTAAACCTGCATTATTGCCAATTGATTTTATCAGACCACGCTTGACTTCGAATCGCTCCATGTACGTGCCAGAACCATGAGGGAAATAAGGGCTACCTTCGTTAAGGGTAAACAAAGCGGGGGCTTTTTGGTTGATACTCACTCCCAGTGGTATGCGCAGAGTGGCGATTATGCTGTGTTTCCTGATGTTGATGCCACTAGTAGGTGCGTCTGGCGAACCTCAGGCTACAGTTGACATTACTGTTGAAAGAAGATTGGCTAATTTTGATCTAGGGATAAATGGAGGCGAACTATCACCTAACGGTGAAACTGTCCTGATATACGGAGCTGAAGGATACGCACATGTTATTTCGGCTACTGAAGCAGATGATGAAACTAAAGACATCAGATTAGAAAATGAAACTATGTTTGACATAAATTCAGTTTCATGGCACCCAGGTGGCAAAAGCGCTTTGCTAGTTGGAGATTCAGGAACTGTGCTAAGATATAACTCGACAAACCACGCACTGGGAGAAGCAGAAGGTGCGGCCTCGGTTGCAGGACAGGATATCAATTCAGTAGAGTTCACCCCAGGTTCATCTGTTGCTTATCTCGGAACAGAAGGTGGACAAATTTGGAAGTATTACGCCAACACATTCACTATGCTGAATAATGAGGCTACATCTAGAATAACAGATATTGCTTGTATGAAAAACGACAACATATGCGTATTCTCAACACTTAATGATGGGCTTGCAGTAGTAGACCAAGGAGATACAGTAACTTGGATATCCAACACTAGATTCTCCACATGGGTTGGAGTTAGTTGTGAGGACCCTACTATGAATTCATGCTCTGCATTCGCAAGCGGTAAGAAAGCCGCTTCGGTAAATATTGATGTCATTGATTCAACTAAAACTACTCTTGGAGGAGTAATTGGATTAGGACAGTTAGATGGAGACACGATAGCAGATAACTCTGCAGCCGATTCTTCCACTCTTTTGGCAATGGCTCCCCTTGGTTTGGTAAGATGGAATCAGTATTCAGAAGAGGCTTTCTTGATGTTCTCCAATGATAATGCTTCGGAAGAGGATATTTTACTCAGCGGTGATCGGTATGCAATGGCATGGGAGAACTCAGAGTACTCTGGATTCCTCGTAACTGGTCAAGGAAGAATTGTTTCTTTCGAACCTGCAAGTGAAGAAAGTGAGGTAGGAATCCCTAGTTTCCTCATCTTACTGGTAGCATTGTGTGTACCTGGAGTATTCATTGGATTGATTTATTGGAACAGTCCATGGCTACAACGGAAATACGCCAGCCTATTTAACCGCAGTAAGAAAGGTGAGCAATAAGCCCCTAACCTTCATGAAGCCCGTGCTACCGCAAGGAACCATGGAGCCCTTTGAAGGTGTAGACTTCTACGACATCGAATCTCTTCTTACTGAAGAGGAAATTATGATTCGCGACATGGTTCGCGAATGGGTAGATGAAGAAGTTCTTCCAAAAATTGAACATGCATGTGCAGAGGGCGTATTCCCTGACGAATGGAGAGTAGCCCTAGGTGAAATGGGAGTACTAGGTGCTCCACTGAAAGGCTATGGCTGCCCAGGACTATCTTACGTAGCATATGGATTGATTTGCCAAGAATTAGAAAGAGGAGACTCTGGACTTCGCTCATTTGCAAGTGTTCAAGGATCGTTAGCAATGTACCCAATTTGGGAGTTTGGTACCGAAGAGCAAAAGGAATACTACCTACCTAAGATGGCATCTGGAGAATGGATTGGGTGCTTCGGACTTACAGAACCAGACTATGGTTCTAATCCAGGAGATATGATCACT
>JAOMTZ010000033.1 GCA_028356125.1 Candidatus Poseidoniaceae archaeon | reverse complement strand
GTTAGGTTAAACCAGAATCCTGTTCCGTTTTCACAATCAGATATATTCCACGAATTAGTCAGATTCAACCCGCCTAAGGTTCCATTCAAATCAGTACAATTAGTATCTGGTAATACTGGGTCATTAGGAGTTCCTGAACCATTACCTGTGCCATTATCCTGATTGTCCCACCAATTTTCTATTGTTGCATTTACAACTGCAAAACAATCGGTTAGAGATGACACTGTTGCGATCTGTTGAGTGAAGGTAGAGTCTGTTGAATAAATTGTATTTTCTACACAATAATTGCCAGCAGCAATATCGCTTTGCCAATCACTAATTGTTTCCCAATCCCACTGTGTGATGTCCGAGAATTGGTTAACAGTGAAACTGTCTGAGAACTGTAAATATGGATTACCGTCGCTGGTAACCACTGTTTCCATAGTATAACTCTCACCAATTACTAAGCAGTCAACGAAATTCTGCACCCAAATATTGGATGTAGTCAAGAAAACTACGTTCTGTTGGACAAATGGATTTCCTGAAACTGTTTGCAGGTGTTCTAGATATGTGATATTAGAACCACATCCATCCCAATCTTCTAGTGCAACAATTTCAACACAGTCCGTGTACGTGACTATAATGTCAGAACTGCCGTAAGGTGATACGTACAGAGTAACTGTAATACAATATTCATCAGCAGGTAATAATGTAGTTGAGATATTGTTTTCATCAAACCAATACCAAGTAGAACCGCTACTATTGAAGTATTCTTCACCACCCATTACGAACAAGTTTGCGCTGTTGGTTACTGTGTAGTTCAACAAATAACTCTGATCTAATTCTATACATTCAATTTGTCCCCAAAATCCAATATCGCTTCCTGCGATTATTTGCGGAAGGTCGTCGTTTACCGAATTCGAGGAAGTGCTTGTCGAATTAATCGACTCATTCCATGTGCTAAAGATTGTACCGAAGTTTTCCGACCAAATTTGATAGTTCAGATTTGTAAAAGAGAAGTCGTATCCACAGCCAGTACATCCTACTTCGAACCAGAACCAGGTATTCCATACTCCAGTAACCGGATCTTCTGCTTGAAGGTAGTAAGACCCATCTGAAAGATTGGTGGTATCAAGAGCCCAATTGAAAATTGCTGAGCCATTAGAACTGGTAGTGACATCTTGATTATGCCAGCTAGTTAGGACTCCATTGTCTGCAACAATTTGCCAGTCAAGAGTGTGGTCTTGATTTGGACCTGTAGATACGACCATAATAACATGTAATTCATCGCCTGATTGAACACAGTCTTCAGAGTTCATATTGACTATGTTGTATTGTACGCCTGTAGTGTTGTTTCCGCCTGTATTATCGCCAGTATTGTTGCCACTGGTGTTGTTGCCTGTGTTATTGCCGCCTGTGTTGTCGCCTGTGTTATTGCCGCCTGTGTTGTTTCCAACTGTTCCGTTACCCCAACCTAATTCTGAGCATTGCGCATTAACACCAAAGTAGAATCCTGGTTGAGAATAGTCCCATTGTAACGAATCTGTTCCAACTGATGCATTCGGGTCTTCATAGAGTTCGAATGTAGCATAGTAACAATCAGTGGATAGATAATTTGCTGGAACATAGAATGTCCCGCTAGAGAAGTTAGCTCCTCCTGGTGTAAATGTAGTGAAATTCTCCCATAATGCAGGAGTTGTGTATGCTTGTGAGATAGGATTTACTCCTCTTACATTTACTGTCACGTTATACAATGGCGTATATTCAGAGTTTGAAACATATCGGTGATTGTCAAGATCACGAGCAATCCAATGCAGATCTATTTCATCTGACGAACTGTAATTACCGAGATTAGAGTATACTGAAGAAATCTCTGGGTAGTTATTAACCCCGGTGTTGTTCCCCCCTGTATTGTTGTTGCCAATTGGTGAACAATTGCTATAATCTACATCGATCACGAAATCAAAATTATCAGAAATACCTAAACTTTCAGGTAGCATTATGACTTCTACATTGGCCCAATAACATCCCTGAGGATACTGATATGAATCGTGTTCAGACATTACAGTAGCAGTATTCCCTGTGGCGTTGAAAATCTTGTCACCTAAAGATACTGAACCGGCGCCATTCCCTTCGATAGTTACTGTCAAGCGATATTCCTCGCCAACTGTCAAATTTGTCATTGAGACATCCCATTCGAATGACTCTCCTGTAAGAATTTCGAATACATCTCCTTCGTAGTAAGGCCAACCCGTATTAGAATCAATATGAGTTATTACTGGAATATCCCAGGTATTGTTGTTGCCTGTAGTATTACTACAATTCATACCCACATCATAATCAAATCCATAATTATCTAAAGCCAGATTATTATCGCTATCAAATAAATTGATTAATACGTAATAGCAACCAATTGGAGTGCCTGTAATTGTCCAATAACCTCCTGCTGTTGAATTATAGGCATCATAAGCAAAATAAGAGTTAGATGATGATGATGAGTTAAATGTGGTATAATTCATAGTCCATATCATTGTGAGGTTATTTGAGGCATTATCGTATTCCCAGATATCTAATGTGGCATTGTAATTTGTATTATTTACTAGGTTGTATGCCTCCCAAGATATTAGTGAGAAGGAGTTATTGTTGATTTGAGTTGCAAATGATTGCCCTACTATTGTTTCATCGACTGGTCCGGTATTGTTTCCGCCAGTGTTGTTGCCACTGTTGTTGCCACTACCTGTTGAATTAGAAGGGCTTCCTAATGTAACATTTTGACTGCTTATTGTATTACCCCAATTGACTCCATCATAAGCGTCCCCTGCACAATATATCTGACTTCCAACTTGTAAAGATGAAGTATCTAGCCACGAGTTCGACCAGTTCGAGAGATAAGTTCCATTTGCATACCACCAGTATGTTGTTTGATCTGCGTCATTATCCTGGTCAAAGTAATTCCATGAGCAATAAAGAGTATCGCCAACGACTGGATTACTCGGTGATATTGTCATATTAGATATCACGGGTGCTGAGTTTCCCGTAGTGTTATTTCCAGTTGTATTATTCCTTCCTGAAACTTCCCAAGTTGAGTCTCCTTGTAGCGGCTCTTCCCAATCGATTTGAGGTGTGATTTGATTAAACGAATATGACGCTACTTGAGTTAACAAAATAATTGAAATAAACAAGGCTGCTTTACGATTCATAAGCCTCGTGACGAATATCCGATATTAAACCGTTCTCCCTACTCCAAACAAGTTTTGATAAAAGATATCTCAGTGTGATATTCATGCGTCTCAGTGATGGCCATGATTTGACATCACGAATAATTTCAAGTTCTGTTGTCCACATCTATGGAGCTGGTCTAAACCAAGAAAGACCGGCACATACTGCCGTCAAAGAATTGTCAGACCGCGGATGGGCGATTGCACCAATCCATCCTAGAGATGGCGGAGCTACAATTGATGGTTTTCCAATCCGCCCTGCATTAGATGAAGGTGTTACTCCTGAAATTGTAGTATTATTTTTGGCCCCTGAAAGGGCTAGAGCGGTAGTTAGAAACCTGATTATCTGCCTTGACAAAGATGAATTCCCACTGATATGGTTTCAGTTAGGAGCAGAAGATCAACAAGCGATTGAAGCCCTTGAAGAAATGGGCGTAGATTAT
>JAOMTZ010000032.1 GCA_028356125.1 Candidatus Poseidoniaceae archaeon | reverse complement strand
GCAATGACTCCGTCTTCTAAACAAAGTCCTGCTCCGCGAGAACCTTGGTTCCGTGACAGTAGAGGTTTCGAATGTATTGAAAATAAGAGGGTTACGTGGCCCCCAACTTGGACGTTTACCTCATCCATTGTGCTGACGCTAGACTAGATAGGTCATCATGCTTCTCCATTGTTGGAGAGTTAGCGTAGGTTCAAGCAAATGCTATGTCTATTTCGCCAGTAATCTTCTCGAAGCGTGAGACTAACTCTGCACATGCTCTGTTGAAGATTTCTTGAGGAGGTAGTGCACCATCAGATTCGAAAGAGAACACATATTCACCTTCGACATCTTCCAAAGTGATTGCGTTATCGAAATCTGCATCACGTCCAGTTCCGTATCCGACTTGGTGTAGAGCGCGCTCTAGGTCTAGGACTGAGTCGACATCCGTACACTCTTTGTTCTTGAAGAGTTTAGCATTGATTGCACGTCCAGACTTTGATGTCAAATCCAAATCAAACAGTGTGTTTGCTTTCTTAGGCTTCGAAAGAATTGCTTTCTGCCTAGGCTGGAAAGTTACTGCTGCTGCAGGGCACCACTTTGCGTGATCTCTGCCACGGCCAAGAGTTGCATATGCATACAACTCGAGGTACTGTCCTTTGGACAAGATTGTTAGGGGGATTCTCTTGTGGTCTTCGCTGATTTGGAGTTTGGTTTCTCCCAATACATTCAGATCACCAGCGTAAACTGTCTTAAAAATATCCTCGGAGTCTGGGTTAGGTCCGCGAATAGATAGGTGGTAGATAATCTGTGAAAGAGGGGAGCCCCACTGGTCTTCAGGAAGGTTCTCGTTGTTAGGATCCTCTTCAGGGAACTTGAATTCGTCAAGGAATGTTGGAACTGGAACCATAGCTAGGCGATGTGCCAGTACTTCATCAGGAAGTACGTTTACTGATTCGATTACCTCTCCTTGGTTATCTTGAGTAACTCCTTGCTCGAAACGAACCTTGGTTATTGCCATCTTAGGCACATCTGCCATAATAGCACGGCGCAAGCTGTTAACTTGTGCTGCGTTAGTGTCTGACAAAACAATTCGTATCTTGTTGTTCTTAGGCCATCCTTCAACCACTTGCGCCTTCATTTTAAACACCTCAGAGTATCAGACACGACGTCCACGACGTCCGCCCTTTTTCTTTGTTCCATCGTGTGCGATTGGAGTGACGTCCTCAATACGAGTAACTGTCACGCCTGCACGAGTTAATGCACGAATCGCTGCTTGTGCCCCAGGTCCAGTATTGTTGGACTTGTTGCCACCTGGTGCGCGATACTTTACGATAACTTGAGTGAATTCTTTTTCTTTCAACTGGTCTGCCATTCTTTCTGCTGCACGTGTTGCAGCGAATTGTCCACCAGAATCTTTGGAGGACTTTACTACTTGTCCACCTGAACAGGTAGCGATTGTTTCTGCACCGGTAAGATCGGTAGCAGTCATTAGTACGTTGTTGTAACTAGAGAAAATATTGATGATTGCCTTACGCATCACTCGTCACCTCCTTCAGTAACCGTATCTTCGGCCTTAGGAGCCTCTGTAGCGGATTCGTTAACTGTCGCTGCTTCTGTGTTGGTAAACTCGGGGTCTACTTCGTCTTCAGCATACTCTGCAGATTCACGTACACCCATAATTGTCTGGCGAATTACGTGGCTCTCATCATTCAACTTGGAGCGAGGGTGGTATCGTATGTTTTCTTCCTCGTCTCTGGAAACTGGGTATGATGGGATGGTTACTTTCTGGTCCCCGATGCAAATCTGCCCATGGGTAACTAATTGACGAGCTTGCTTCATCGAGCATGCAAGTCCTTTGTAGTAAACTTGGGCTTGTAAACGGCGGTTCAGGAAGTCTTCTGCGGAAAGTGACAATATGTCGTCAAGAATAGCATCGCTTGCAATCAAACCGCGGCGGTTAAGAGATACTAGTAGCGCATCTTTCTCACGAGAGTAGTGGCCTTCGGAAGTATCGACTCTACCAATCAACTTCATTGCTTGGCCACGGATACGGCGTAGGGCAGACTTAGCCTTCCAGATCTCGGTCATGTTCTTTAGACCGTGATTATCACGAATTGCGTGTTCTTCTTCTATTCTGTCCGCCTTCCAAGGATGTGGAGGTGTGTCGTATTTCGGGCGAGCGAATTTAGGGTGTCCCATATCTCATTCCTCCTATCACTTCTTGCGCTGAACTCCGAGAGTCAGTCCGAAACGGCCGTTGGAACGACCGCGTTGTCCGCGTACCTTGTGGCCGCCAGCATGACGGATTCCACGGTAACACTTGATTCCACGAAGACGAGAGATGTCGTCTTGATGAGTGAGTTTGAGATCTTGTCCAGATAGGTGTAATTCATCACCGGACTCTAGGTCACGTTGACGGTTCAGCATCCACAAAGGGACGGTTTGAGCGTAATTCTCGATTGCCAGGCGAAGTGCTTCTTGTTGGTCTCCATCGAGATGTCCAGCCTTCATGCCAGGATTGAAGCCGGTTGTGGTGCAGATGTTCGCAGCAGTACGGTCCCCAATACCACGGACTGCGGTTAAAGCAGTCCCTAGTGGCTTTAGGCCATCTATGTCTGTATCTGCCATACGAAGCATGTAGGAGAAATCTTCTCCCAATTCCTTATCATTTGCCATGGTGGGTCACCTGTAAAACGCGTACAACATGATGTCGAGCGACTTTGCGACAAACAACCCCTATATCAAGACCGCGATTGTCATTCGCGAGACTGCGCCACGAAAAAGGGGTAATTACAAGCCCCTGTTCGCAGTGCGTAAAGCCATCTAAGACTCAAGGCATAGGAGTAGCATCGAATCATGGGGTTGCTTTGCCACAAAACCGGCATGGCTGCCGCCCTTCGAAATTAACTGCCGATCGATACTGCCTTGAAGCCGGGGTTGGACCTCTGGATTCATTGCGACCCGTAGGGTCAATTTCCCAAATCCATAATCTCTTGATGCTTCGACTATTCTTGGTATTGTTTCTTCAGAAAGTTCACAATGAACTAACTTGACTATTCTTCCTGAAGCTTGTATCAAAAGTTTTTGACTCTTATTTTCAAACTCAAAGGGGCCAGAATGGTGAATCTGGGGTCTCCTTCCTTGAGTAATACTCCAAATGATTTCTTGATCTGGCAAAACGGAGTTTAGAAACTCAACCGCTAGACCAGATTCGACTAATGCTGCGTCCAATATACTGATGTGCTCGCCTTTCCGGGGGGGGCGCCTGTGATCTGAAATTACGTCTCCATTTCCTTCCACGACAACTGGCTTATCTTTGATATCAGGGGGGATTCGAACGAATCTTCGTGAGATATCTGGAGTTGATAGTTGTCCTAACCATAGCGAAAGGCGGTCGATTCTGCCTCTGCCGCGACTGGTCCAAACCCATGTCTTACCAATACCTGGCCAAAAACTCTCCACGATAGATTCGACTTCGGTACGTTGCTCTTCGACAAGCCTAGGAGATAGGTCGAGAAGTATCGCAGGGCCCCTCTCTCCAGTAGATAACACGTCTTTCCAAGCTGAAAATATCTCAGGTAATTTCGGAGCCATTTCATCTAAACCGTGAGTCCTAGAATTTCTTGGTCTTGCAGGATCAAGGTGCAACATTGCAACCTCCAACTCTACATCTCCGATAGTGCCATCTCCAACT
>JAOMTZ010000031.1 GCA_028356125.1 Candidatus Poseidoniaceae archaeon | reverse complement strand
ATTTCGCTTCACTGGCTATCCTGAACGATGGTGGAGTTGTTGTCGCATACCATGACTCAAGTGACCCAGACCCACTATTCGCTGTTGAAGTTGAGATGCCAGTTTACGGACCTGTAAATCAAATGTGAAAGTGAAGGGTTAGGCGACCCGTATCTTCAAAACCTCTTGACAAGCAATTTTTACTATGGTTCTGAAAGCTTTACCCGGGGTGGGTGCTGGTTTAGCAAGGAAATTAACTGACCATTTTGGTACAGAAGACAAGGTTCTGCAATTGCTTGCAGATGGTCAAACTGAAATTATTGCAGAGGTCGAAGGAGTATCTCTGAAGAGAGCGGATAGTCTAGCAAGATCTCTAAACGGAATTGAAGACTTCTTGGCTACTCCCGAATCTGTAAGACTTCACAAAGAACTTGTAACTTCGATTTCATCTCATGCGGTCAACTCTTCAACTCGTTCAAGATTGAGGAACTTAATGCCTGTAAAAGAGATATCTTCCAGAAGAGAACTGGTCAGCCAAGCGATGGTTTGCGACTACGTTATCGAAGGATTGCGCATTCCTTCTGAAGTCGAAGGGAGTTACGACAGAGTTGTCGTTTCAAAGAACCCGATCGCTGAATTGAAGCGCTTCTGTAGGGTCTTATCTCCCTCGGAGCAGGAAACATGGAAAGATTACAAGGTCTTCAAATCTGTAACCTGGGTTGGACAAGATGGCCCTGCACAAACACCTGAAGGATGGCTTGTTCTGCCTGAGGACTCATCCATCGACATGATTCTTCCAGAGAAGTGTGTTGGCTGGTTTGAACACAACAAAGAATCGCTTGAATTATTGACAAACCTTCCAAGAGGAGATGGATTCTTCTCTCACTTCGATGAGATAAGAATGCCAGTATTGAGAGATTTACTGGATGAACTATCTAACGAAGATGATGCCGAAGCCATCGCAGATATTCGAGATAAATTATGGCCTATGGCTAAGCAATTGGAAAAGAGAATTCATGAAGAAGTAGACAACGCTATGCAAAATGTCAAATTGGATTTATCGGGTTCTGATATGCTTGAAGCCTTGGCTGATGCAGCATCACTTCAACGTAAATTAGCAAAGCAAACTAGTGATGCTATACAGGAAGCAATCGAAAACGCTACCAACGAAATCTCTTCTCTACTTTCCAAAGTTGGAGTTAGATGTCCAAGAACCATTTTCAAGGCTGAATGGCCAACAAAGGTAGACCGTTCAACCTTAGATGGAATCGATTCCCAATTAGAAGACCTGTGGAAAACAACTCAGTCAGAACGTCTAGTATCCCTCGCTAGAAGATTAGCACCTCTGAAATCTCGTTGTGAGAAATCTCTTAGGAAATTGGTTGAGCTTGACCAATGGCTCACTATTGGAAGATGGGCTAAGCAAGTTGATGCCACAATGCCAGAGATGTGTGACCACGGTATAGAGATCAAAGATGGTAGACATTTACTAATTGATGGAGTTGCTGATCCTGTTGACTACGGACTTGGATTATGTGCAGGTAAAGACGACAGGCAGTCAATTGCATTACTTACTGGTGCAAATAGTGGTGGAAAAACCACAATGCTCGAATTACTCGCCCATTGCACTATTTTAGCACACATGGGCCTGCCTGTGCCTGCTAAGTCCGCTAAGGTCGGTAGGATTGAGTCACTACACGTTCTTGCAAAGGCTGGCGGTACACAATCAGCAGGTGCACTTGAACAGACATTATTGCAACTTGCTCAAGTAGTATCCAACACTGATTCAAAACTAATTCTTGCTGATGAACTTGAAGCGATTACTGAACCTGGAGCCGGGGCGAGAATAATTGCGGGTATGTTAGAAGCAGCAGAGGCTCACAATGGGACTTGTATGCTCTTAGTTACCCATTTGGCTCCAGCAATAATCGAAGCTGCTGGTCGAGAACTAAGAACAGATGGAATTGAAGCGAGAGGCTTGGATGAAAATCTAGAATTGATTGTTGACCGTACACCAAGAAGAAACCATCTTGCTCGCTCAACACCTGAATTGATTGTAAGAAGACTTGTCGAAAGATCTCAAGGAGATGCTAAAGACGTATTCAAATCGATACTAGGAAGATTCTGATTAACAGATTCTTGTCCCTTCACTATATTCGGTCATAGCAACTTGGAATAGATCATCGCAAGTCCTTTCCACTATTGGTAGTGTCAAAGTAGATGCAGCCCAATTGATTGAATAATCTCCTGATGCGGCTGGGCTAGGCACGTAATCTTCACCAGTCTGAGTTACAGTAAACTGAATTGATTCTCCAGCTGAAAGGAATACATCCATCGGCATAAACTCCATCTGCGCAACAACTGTTGAAAATGCAGGTAATACTTCTACTCCATCACGGCCTCCTGCATGGAATCTTAAATCCATAACTGCATGGCCGAGATGCATTCCTGAATCATCGGTCATTTCGATGAAAATGTGGCCGCTGTTAGGGGTATGTGGAGTTGTGGAAACATGAATAGTAGGCATTCCTGCAATGTAAACATCGTTTTCAAAAGGTCCGTATGAAAAAGTGATTGAACTTGTTGCTGCTGGAATCATCGAACCGCTAGTAGGATTCATTGTATCAACTTCTATCGAGAGATATTCAGTATCTTCCGACGGCCATGTATTCTCAAATCTCCATCCGCCACGGTTGTCTTGCATTTCAACTCCGAGTACTGGTGCTTCTCCTTCACCTTTGAGATACCAATCGAACCAGTATAACATCTCATCAGCCCAATCCCATCGCAAGGTGTATGGGTATGCTTCAGCTCCTCTTCCTGGTGATTGTGAACTGTGTCCTGATACACGGTCTGGATAATCGTGAGCCCACTGACCCGCAAGAGTCTTGATTTCAATTCCTGCATCGGCTACGATTTGATGAATTGGGAATGCCATATGTGGATCAACGTTCCAATCTTGCATTCCTTGAATTATGTATACTGACCCGTCGTAATTCTCCACTACTCTGTCAATAAATGACCTTTCAGTCCAATAAGAATTACCTGCGTAATCAACCATGCTGCCTAATAGATATGCAGCAGGTCCGTTCACATATCCTTCCGCGTATCCTTCGCATACATTTTGGATATCCTGTGAATCACCATCAACTCCAAACGAACCATAAACACCGTTGTGCATTATCATTCCACGTGCCTCCATGCTACCATTACGCCACATTAATTCATGGACTCCGATTAGTCCAGACATTGGAACAATTGTCGCAAGGTAAGGATTACCAAATGTTGCAGCTTGCCATGGAGTACTACCATCGTATGACTTACCGATGATACCAACTTTGCCACTAGACCAAGCCTGGCTACCAAGCCAAGAGACTGCAGCATCTATCCCACGCTGCTCATCAGTCCCCATCAAATCCATACAGTGATTTGACTCACCGGTTCCAAATACACTGACTTGGGCCACGCCGTATCCGTGAGGAACGTAATTCTCGATCAAGAATCTACCAAGCCTGTCTGCAGGAGTAAGAGCGTCCACATCTCCGTCGTTGTAGTAAGGGCCAATCTCTGCTATTACTGGAACAAGACAGTCTTCTGGAATTTCAGATGCCTCCCAGTCACAGCCCTCAATCACTGGTAACCATAGACCGAGATGGACTACTGCATCACCGGTTAGGCCAGCACCACCATCTGCTGCAGTAATTGTAGGAACATCGACAAATACACTACGCACTGTATCGATTCCATGACTACCATTTACTGTGACTCGGCTGAAAACATCCGAATCAACATAGGTTAAATCTGAACGTTCCCATGGTTGAGGATATGCTGCAACCTCTTCCTCTGCCGTAACTATCTCATCTTCACCGAAACATCCGGAGAACATGGCTGGCAACATGATTACCAGCATGAGTATAGCCTTACGCATGCTTCAAGGGCATATCAACTGGGATTTGAGGCTATCCATTATTCGTCTAACTTTGATTGTACCATCAGTGGGTGGTTTCATGTGCTTGGTCCGTTTCGACGGCACATGCGTAGACTGATTGTTGCACTAATCCTGATTGTTGCGACCATTCCAACTGGTTTTGCGAGTGCTGATACTGGAAACTGGACTAACAACTCAGATGACTTCAAAGGAGTTATGATTTCTGAGATTCTTGTATCTCCTAGCGATGCTGCTCACGATGGAACTGATTGGAACAATGATGGAGAAATTAGTAGAGAAAGCGACCAGTACATGATGATTACAAATGATGGCACTGAAAGTGTAGATCTATCCGGTTGGACTTTGGACGATATGGCCAATGGAGGAAGTGCCTCATGTCAAATCGGAGAGTTGACAATAGCTGCAGGCGAGTCGATAACCTTCTACCGCGCTGACACAGAGATTGAATTCGATTACTTCGATGGTGACTCTGCTGTGCTAACTGATTCCAGTGGCGCTGTACAAAGTACCTTCACCTACCCTGCTAATGATTCAGATTGGGACAGAGTGTACACCGCTGGCGCTAATGGTATGTTGGAAAAGAACGACCCTAACCCATCAGCAACAATTGGTACCTGTACACCAGGGGAAGACCAGAACACAGGAGGAAATGGTGGCAACAACGGTGGCGGC
>JAOMTZ010000030.1 GCA_028356125.1 Candidatus Poseidoniaceae archaeon | reverse complement strand
TGAGAGATGCGGTGTTTGTAGTCTCGCTTACTAGCCTAATCTCAGCGTAGTCTGCACCTAGGCTAGTTGCCATATCCAATGCCTTAGTTATCTTGTCTTCATCCAAGATTCTACCGTTTGAGAAATGGGACTCTGCTTGTCGGCTAGTGACTACCATAAGCAGGTGGTGTAGGAGGGGCCATTTGACACTTACGAACTCTAGCGTATATCTGCAAGGTGTATATGGGCAATTGCAGCATTCTCATTTTTCGGAGAAACTATACCCATTCTCGAGGAATCAAATATCTCTAGATTAGGACGATCATCCAACAATGTGAAATCCATTTTATCAGCATGCTCTACGAATTCCAATTCCAAATTGGAGCATGATAAATCTACCAACCAAGCGGTAGTGTCGCCTTTTTGCAAACCAGCACGGTTGAAACTTGTTGCAATATGGTGTGTACCTGAAAGTAATCTGATAAATTCGCCGTCGATTGAATTTGATTTCATCTTAGTTCGCTCTCGATTCCTTATTAGAACATTATATGCTGCCCAAGCATGAACATCACTGGCTAGTGCAGTGCCACTAATCAAGGCCCAATCATCTGATTTCCTATTTGAAATCCAAGACATAGCCAGTGCGCGAGGATCTTCACAAGGTGTTTGTAAAGTGACTCGTCTACAAGGGAAAACCGGTGCGCCCACAGCAATCGGAAAGAGTACTATGTTTCAATCATGACGCTCGCCAGGTAGTGGCTCGTCATCACTTCGAGGTTTTTTCTGTTCGCCGGATACAGCGAGTATTCTCACAGAATCCATAATCTTCTCAACTAATTTTGGACCCCATCCTCGCTTTGATTTTAATGAATCTAGTTCTGTAAGACTCATTGCTAACAAATCAGCAGGGGTGCGTATACCCATTTTGGACAATGTTCTTGCACGATTGCGTCCAACATTCTTGACCTGTACAAGTTGAAGTAAATCTTCTTTACAACCAGCCCTTACTCTTGACCTCGTTAATTCAATCATTCCTACTAGTTGGGCAACATGTCCTAGATGTTCTTCTGCGAAAACATCGTCTCGAAGAAGTACTTCTCTTCCTGCAAGAAGTAACCAAGCCATCAAATCAGTTCTAGAGTGAACATCTCCAGGAGTTACTCCAATCTTCTTTTCTATGTCCCTCAGGTCTTCTTCTTCATACCACATTTCAGTACACCATGCACTCTTAACAAGGCCCATCGCTCTCTCATCAATAGGGCTCTCAATCAATAATTCATCTTCAACTAATGCTGCTTTTTGGCGCAACGTACTTCCAAATTCAAGCTCGCTGGATTTAGGCCAAAACGAGATGAAATCAGGTGTTGCAGCAACTAAGTGGCAGAGACTGAAGTGTGTTACCGGTAAACTTTCTCGGACAATTCTTCGTACAGCACGGCGCAATCCATCGATTAGGATATCTGCAGATAGAGGGTCGATGTAAAGTTGAGCGATTCGTTCCCCCATAGGTGTTGCTTCATACTCCGTGTCTAATGCTTCTACATCGAAAATTACTGAACTAGAAACTGCAATACTAGATGCTCTTTGAAAACCAAATGTTGCTTCAGTTGGTTCTTTTGACTTCTTAGCAGACATTGTTACGCCCGATGCAGACTGTGCTGCATCAACCCATGATGGGGTCTCATCATCCCATGATTCACTTATGGTTCCAATATTTTTCCGCCTAATGAATCGTTTTTCAACTAACCATCTGAGCATGCTGTCAATATTTTCTTGCAGATAGGAATGAGTTTGAGAGTGGCCAAGGTAAGTACTTGAGAAGAATTCACCAATAGTTTGCCTAGAGTTTAGCCCACCTGTTGCGATTGAAGAAAGAAGATGGAACCTCAAAGCAGGCTCAGCAGCCAATTTAGACGTGATGTCTTCAACTGGGCCGTGGATATATCGATCTGCAATTTCGTCTGCAACCTCTCTCGGGTCGCCACCTTTGCAGGCTAACCAGGCTTCACCCAGGGGGTCATATCTTGGCCTACCTGCTCTTCCAAGCATTTGTCTGACCTCCATAACTGGGAGAAATCGGCTCATTCCGTCATCATATCTTTTCAAATCTCTAACTAGAACTCTACGAGCTGGTAAGTTTACTCCTGCTGCTAGTGTTGGTGTGGCACAGAGACAATGCAAAATGCGTTCTTTGAATGCATTCTCTATCATGGTCCTTTGGGTATGTCGCAAACCTGCATGATGGAAAGCAACGCCACCCTTCACACATTCTGCTAATGTGTCACCCATGGCAGAATTAGAGTTTCGTGATAATCTCTCAGATAATTCCTTCAAAGGAATTAATGATTCTGGATTTAATTTTGCCAAATGTTTGTGCATTCTTTGGCCCAATTTCTTGGCCTCTGATTGAGAAGAGCGCCTAGTAGAAACGAATACAAGTAATTGGCCACCTTGTTCGTAAACATCGCTGAGTGCAGCCCATGCAATGTGACTTTTTGGACCAGTGAGCGTTCTTGGTGGGTTGAGATTGCCTTCTGAAGTTAGTTCACTTTGTTGAATTGCCCTTGGTTCTAAATCTAATTCTGCTAAGGTTGAATATTCCAAACTAACCGGCCGCCATTCCGATACAATAAGAGTGCTGTCTAACCAATCAGCAAGATCCTGGGAGTTCCCTACTGTTGCTGATAGCGTTATTATTTGCGCTTCAGGAAGCAGGTGGCGTATCCGTGTAAGGTTAATTTCCATAGTAGGCCCCCTATGGCTGTCGTTAACAAGATGGAACTCATCTGCTACTACAACTGAAACTCTGCGCATTATCTCAGGTTTAGATCTCATAAGAGAATCTAATTTTTCGCTTGTGCACACCAGTATGTCACAATCATCAATTTGCCTTGCTTCGCTAGGTGCATCGCCTATTCCTAGCCCGATTTTGAGTCCGAGCCGGTCTCCTAATTCTTTCAATTCACCCATTTTTTCACTAGCCAGTGCTTTTAGAGGTACGATGTAAATACCTCTTGAGCCAATATCCTTGGTCATAATTTGATTAATTATTCCCATGAATGCAACCAGACTTTTGCCACTAGCCGTTGGGATGCAAACCATCGTATTACGTCCTTCCATTATCGAAGGCATTGCTTCGGCTTGAGGTGGGTGTAGGGTGGTAATTCCCCAATCGTTCTCAATAAAATCAACTAAACTATCCGGTAATCCGAGTCGCGAGATAGCGCGTTCCGGGTCACCCATGATGCATAGTGGTGGTCAATAGTCCAAAAGGTAAGCGATTGATTAGCCGACACCCTCAAGGTCTATCGTGGATGTGCATGCAATATGAGCCCCGACGACACCATGGTGGATGAGAGACTTTCCGTCTTCGATGATGAACCTGATTTGAATGATTGGTTCGAGGTCATTTGTGGTTCCATGATGGCTGTTATTGGTGTTTTTCAGTTAATTTCTCCAGGTAATTTAGTCGACCCTGATGTCATGAGGTGGTTCGCTTCAGCAGTTACAATCTCTGGATTGGTATGGGTTGCTCACGGTTTGAAAGATATGGCGATAAAAGAAGTTCGTAAATCGATTGTACTTCTAGAGATGGGTTCAAGACAAGGCTCGGTAGATTTCGGGCTAATTAGAGATGTTATTCTAAATCCAGAAACATACACTGAGTTCCTAGTAAAGGAATACGAGAACGCATATTCTGATGGTGTAATTACTGATGAAGAACTTTCTGAACTGAAAGCTATCCAACAAGCACTTGGAATCAGCGATGAAGAAGCGGCTAAAATGGCTGTCAGAGGTGCTGTTAAATCCGCTATAGCAGATGGAAAAGTCAGTGATGAGGAAAGAGAGATGATCGATGAAGCAGCAAAGAACCTTTCAAAAGCCAAGAGAACCAAACTTGGTAAGGCTCTTGATAGTGGTAAAATAACAGATGAAGTAGAAAAGATTCTACAATCATTAGATGATTAATCAGTTCCACATATTTTCAGATACCATCTGATTGAGAATTTGCTTTGCATTATTTCGGCGTCTATTTTCAGCAAATATTCCAATTGCTGCAAGAGATATACCTGCAATAATCCAAAGGTGTTGAGACTCAAGTAGTGGCGTGTTAGGTTGTACTGCGGTAGTTGAATACAGTAAATTATGGTCGATATCATTGTTAAATTGGATTCTAAAATCTAAATCATCTCTGTCTCCATCTAGTAGAGATATAGATATTAAATATGGATAAAGATTTTGTTGCATCAGTTTCCATCTTCCTTCAGATATATCTGCAGGCCTAGTTCCCCAAGTCGGGTCTTGAATTGTTCCAGAAGAACTCGATTTAACCATCTCGGCATCAAGGTGAATGACATTCGAATCAGGTAAATCATCAACAACTAATAGGGCTTCTAGCATTAGTAAATCAAGTATTAATGTTCTAGCTGAAAGCAAAATAAACAAACGAGAATGCGAATCTAAACTGTTGTCGCCTGATGAGCGTGCGCCCTTTTCAGCAACCTTTGCGAATATCAGTGACTCCAAATCTAGTTCGTAAATCTGAGGGATGTGAAGTTGCCATCTGCCATCATCAAGAGGCCAAGCAGCATCTGCTACAAGTCGGACAGACAAATCTTCACCATCCAACATTCCGAATGTTGCACCAACGTGCAAGGCTCTCGAGGATGCAGGTGTACCTGGATGTGATGCGTGCCACAATTGATCAAGTCTTACTTCAATCAATTCTTCGAGACTCATTTCGTCTGAGGATTGAAGCTCTCCGCCTATTGCCCATAATGGTGAAATGACCCCTCCTAAAAGCAAAATAAGTAATCCTGGGACGAATAATCCATACCTAATCGGTTTGGAGGTAGTGTCCTTTCTGAATTCTATAATTAGGCCAACTAGGAATGCAAATGAGAGTATCAGTGCCATCATTCCAGATGCAGCACCTAGTTCCTCAGCACCATTTTTATCGGCTTTCATTCCCAATCCTTCCCATTCATATGATGAATAACCAAATTCTTCAGGGGATGTAGGTCCTATTCCTTCAAATGCGATAATTCCAGCCCACTGGTAAGGTTGGAAGGCATTCAACCTCCCTCCTATGCACATGTCGTATTCTCCAGCAGGCAACGCTCTCCATTGCCATGTAATACGTGACTCTCCATTGGTAACTTCAGTTTCTAAATCAGGACTTGGTGCAAGTCTTCTGTCTGGCAATATTAAATCAGGTTGACCATGAGATTGTTCAATTTCTGAAGGGACAATCTCCCAGACAAAAGTAATCCTAAGCACCTCATGATCACTTACATCAAATCTCCAACAGTCCCTCTCATCTTCAACCAAGGCACCATAATGATTGGTCTCAAGGTCGGTTGCTCTTGGATCGCCATCGGATGATGGTTCGTCGATATTTCTAGCTTCAACATCTTCTGACCAGATTATATCTAAGAACATGTATGATGCTCCTCTAAGATTGAGTTGCCAGGTACCTGGGCGTTCTACTTCAAATTGAAGTAAAACCCTGATCCTCTCTTCTGGCCACAATAACCTGTCACCTCCATTCTCCAAGGGTTTATCTTCAACATAGTATAGGCTTGAAATGCCATCAGTCGGGTTTGAATCCCCTTCAAATTCGATTACAGTAGT